>DASYYR010000039.1:0-81743 GCA_035933575.1 Candidatus Acidiferrales bacterium
CGAAGAGCTGGATGGCGCTTCCGAAAAACAGCTCGACGAAGCGAAACTCGAGTCAGGAGTGAAAACAGAATGAGCCGCCTATATGAAGCCTTGCGTAAATCAGAAATAGAAAACCAGCAGAAAGGCATCGTGGTAACAGAAACGTCGCAGCCGGCCGCCGAGGCGTTTAACGACGTCGCGATTGGTTCGAACGAAATGGATAGTGCGGTTGCGGTGCAAGCTCAGGTGTCGCCCAGTGCGCATCTAGTGGCGTTGACCGAGCCTCAGAGCCTGGCTGCTGAAAAGTTCCGCGTGCTGGTAACCCGCCTGAACAACATTCGGGCCAGGCGAGAACTAAAGTCGATGCAAATCACAAGCGGCGTGGTGGATGAGGGCAAGACGCTGGTCGCTGCCAATCTGGCCGTGACCCTGGCGCGGCATTCACAGAGCCGGGTATTGCTGGTGGAGGGCGATCTTCACAATCCAGCCCTGACTTCGCTTCTGGGAGTCAGCCACTTGAAAGGTCTGAATCACTGGTGGAAGGACTCGAATGCGGCAATCAGCAATTATGTTTATCGCGTCAATGATCTGCCGCTATGGTTCCTGCCTGCGGGTGGCCGTTTCGATCAACCCGGCGACGTTTTGCAGTCCTCGCGGTTCAGCGAAACGTTTGCGCAGCTCGGTGGCTCGTTTGACTGGGTGATCGTGGATTCGACGCCGCTTCTACCGATGGCGGATCCGAACATTTGGAACCGGCTGGTGGATGGAACTTTGCTGGTGGTTCGTGAAGGAGTGGCGCCGATCAAGGCGCTTAAAAAAGGGCTGGAGAGTTTGGACAATCCGAAATTAATTGGAGTAGTCCTCAACGGAGCCACTGAATTCGATCGCGTCAACTATTACGATCAGTATTATGCGGCGACACCGCGCCGGTCGAACGGCAGCAATTCAGCAAAGGGGAAGGATTCGGAGGGCAGTGAGTGATTCGCTTTCTCAACGCCTATTTTCCAACGCGAACGCTCTTTTTGGGGATTTCCGAGGCGCTTCTGGTGGCGCTCGCGTTCGTGGCGGCGACCGTCGCGCGACTGGGGACAAGCGACGCCACGTTGATGTTGAACTACGAGCAGGGGTTTCTCAAGATCCTGGTCGTAGCCAGCGTGTTCATCATATGCATGTATTACTTCGATCTGTACGACTCCTTTATTCTGGGCAATCGCCGGGAAGTGCTGACGCGCCTGGTGCAGGTGCTCGGAACGGTGTGTATCTTGCTGGCGCTGCTTTACTATGCTTTTCCGAAGCTGCAACTCGGCCGTGGGATCTTCCTGATTGGATTCGTGCTGGTTGCATTGTTTGTATTTCTGTGGCGGCGTCTCTTTCTCCTGGTAAACACGATGCCTCGCTTTGCCGAAAGGGCACTAATCCTGGGGGATGGCCCGCTCGCGAAGCCGCTGACGGAAGAAATTGAAGCGCGATCAGAGCTCGGAGTGCGAATCGTTGGCCAGCTTCGTGGCCTGGAAAATGGCAGCGAGTCGCCGCTTTCGGAAACGGAACAGTTCGAACAACTATCCGGCCAGGTTCAAACGTATCGCGCGAGCCGGGTGATCATCGCCATGGGCGAGCGGCGGGGCCGGTTGCCGGTGGAAGCGCTTCTGCGCTTAAAGAGCCGCGGAGTAAGAATTCAGGACGGAGCTGAAGTTTTTGAGGCGATCACGGGGAAAGTGCCGATTGAATCGCTGCATTTGAGCTGGCTGCTTTTTTCGAGCGGGTTTCACGTTTCGAGGCCGTTGCTGATTTATAAGCGGGCTTTTTCGTTTCTGATTTCGTTTGTTTGCTTCGCGATAACCGCGCCGATCATGGCTCTAGTGGCGATTGCCATTCGTCTGGACTCGCCGGGACCCGCGATTTTCAGGCAAGAGCGCATAGGCGAGGGCGGAAAGCCGTTCACGCTGTTCAAGTTTCGCACGATGGTGGACGGAGCAGATCGCGACGACAACCACAGGCCTGCGGAAGAGACGGATGAGCGCTTCACACGCGTGGGGAAAGTGCTGCGGCGGACGCGTCTGGACGAGCTGCCACAACTGATTAATATTCTGCGCGGTGATATGTACTTTGTGGGGCCGCGGCCGTTCGTTCCCAATCAAGAGCAGGAATGCCTGGAGAAGATTCCGTATTACCGGCAACGTTGGGCGGTGAAGCCGGGCGCCACTGGCTGGGCGCAAATCAATCGAGGCTACTGCGCGACGATCGAGGACAACAGGGAAAAACTCGCATACGACTTGTTTTACATCAAGAATATTTCCGTGGGGCTCGATCTGTTGATTATGTTTCAGACCATTAAGATCCTGCTCCTGAGCAGGGGCTCGCGATGAGCCGTTTTTGGGAATTCTTGTTCTGGTTGAGCGTTGCCTGGCTGGTCTACGTTTATGCAGGTTATCCCCTATTGCTCTGGATGCTGGGGACGGTGCGTCCATTTGGCGCCAGCGAAAGCGAGCAGGTTCTCCCGCGCGTCTCGATTCTGATTTCTGCGCGAAACGAAGAGAAAGATATTGAACGGAAGGTGCGAGAGACGCTGGCTTGGGATTACCCGGCCGATTCTCTGCAACTGCTGATTGCCTCCGATGCGTCCGAGGATCGGACGGATGAAATCCTCCGAAAAATCGTTGATCCCCGGTTGACCGTGCTGCGCATGGAGCGGCGCGTTGGCAAGAACGAAGCGCTCAATCGATTGGCGCAACAGGCTGTTGGCGATGTGTTTTTTTTTACGGATGCCAACTCGCATATTGGCGCCGATTGCCTGCGGAAAATGGTGCGCCACTTTGCGGATCCGCGGGTCGGGTGCGTTACCGGTGTGGAACAAACGATTCACGACGAAGGTCAAGCCGTCGTCTCTGGAACACACGCCTACCTTGGATATGAATCTTCCGTGGCAGAACTGGAGAGCCGCATCGGTTCTGTTCTAGTGTGCGATGGAGCCATTTTCTGTGTTCGCCGCAGTCTGTTTGGCACATTGCAACCCGACCTTGCAAACGACATGGAGTTGCCGCTTCGCATCGGAGGAGCGGGCTACGCGCTTCTCTTTGAGCCCAGCGTCCGAGCTTACGAGAAATCGACCGCTTCGCCGCGAGAAGAATTCTCGCGAAAGCAACGCATTGCAGGACAAGGCATTTTAGGATTTTGGCGTTTGCGGAAAGAGGTTAGAGGAATCCGGGCTTGGCAATTTTTTTCGCGGAAGCTGCTGCGATGGCTGATTCCCGTGCCGCTGACAGTACTATTGCTGGCGAGCACATTGCTGGCGCATAACACGTTTTTCCTCGTGTGTCTGGTTTTGCAACTGGCGGCGTACGCGGCGGCAGCCGTAGCTGCCGTTTTGGAAACTCTGGGACTGCGGGCGGGGAAGCTGATTTCTATTTGTTATTATTTCGTGTTGGTGCACACGGCCGCGTTGCTTGGGGTTGCGCAGGCGTGTTTCGGCCGAAGGTTCGCGGTCTGGGAGGTTGCGTCTCAGTCACGGGGACCCGAGCGACAAGCGGAGGTCGAAAAAGCATGAACGCGGGCCCGTGTGAGAATGCTGCCGAATGGGATGCCTACGTCCAAGGGCACCCACAAGCCTCGAATTATCACCGTTGGTTGTGGAAAGGGCTGATTGAAGAGACCTACGGGCACAGGACCGTCTATCTGGAAGCTCGGGAACAGGGAGAAATCCGGGGCGTCCTTCCTTTGGTGGAGATGAAAAGCTGGCTGTGGGGGCGATTCCTGGTTTCGATGCCCTTTTGCTCCTATGGGGGAGTGCTCGCCAGCGACACGGTTGCACGGGAGACGCTGTTAAGGAAGGCGGAGCAGTTCGCGACGGAATCTGGTGCGGATTACATCGAACTTCGCCAAGGCGACGTGCTCACGAATCGGTGGCAAAGCAGCACCGCGAAAGTCTGCATGAAGGTACCTTTGCCGGCTTCGCCGGAATTATTGTTTGGAAAATTGAGTTCGCGTCTGCGTAACAAAGTTCGCGGCGCGGAAAAGCAGGGACTCCAGCCGGTGTGCGGCAAGGAAGAGCTTCTCGATGAATTTTATTCGGTTTTTTCCTGCAACATGCGGAATTTGGGCACGCCCGTATACCCAAAGCGCTGGTTCGAGAATTTTTTGAAGTGCGCGGGGAGCACAACACGGATTTTAGTGGTGCGCGACGGGCAAGAACCTGTCGCAGCGACGTGGATCACGACGTATCGGGATGAAGTGGAGCTGCCGTGGATTGCTTCGACGCCCGAGGCGCGCGGGAAAAATTCCACAGTGCTTCTCTATTGGAAAGCGCTGGAGTGGGCGAGCCAGAACGGATTTCGCTGCGTGGACCTGGGCCGTTGCACGCCCGGCAGCGGAACACAGCGATTCAAAGCGCAGTGGCCGTGCGAAGAGATTGCCCTGCCGTGGAATTACTGGACGCAGCAAGGGAAACCGGCGCGTCAATTGCGGCCCGACAACCCGCGCTTCCGGTTGGCGATAGCGGCGTGGAAGCGTCTGCCGTTGGGTGTGGCAAACTTCCTGGGACCCAGGATTGTTCGAGCGATCCCTTAGAGATTTTGGAAGCCATCGGAAATGCAAAAAAAACCCAGCCATCCGGTCCAGAGCATTTTCACCGTAGACGTGGAGGATTGGTACCACATCCTCGACGTACCGTCTGCGCCACCCATGGCTGCATGGCAGAGCCTGCCTGCTTGCGTGGAGAAAAACTTCCTGACATTGCTGGATATTTTCGACGAGAGTAGTTCGAAGGTCACCTGTTTTTTCTTGGGATGGATCGCCGAGCGATATCCGCAACTCGTACGTGAAGCGGTTCAGCGAGGCCACGAAATCGCCTCGCACGGTTTTGCGCACCGTCTGGTATTTCAAATGACGCCGGAAGAGTTTCGCGAGGATGCGCTGATGTCGCGGAAGCTTCTGGAAGACTTGAGCGGAGCGGCGGTACGCGGGTACCGGGCGGCCGGATTTTCGACAACCGAAGCTGCACCGTGGTTTTTCGATGAGTTGATTGCCGCCGGTTATGCGTACGACTCGTCCATATTCCCAGCAAAACGGGGACACGGAGGTTGGGACGCATCGCCGCTCGGACCGTACACAACCGTGGCAAGTACGGGGGAGATTGCCGAATTCCCGATTTCCGTGGCCAGCGTTCTCGGCAAGCGCATGTGCTTTTCCGGCGGGGGATATTTGCGGCTGTTTCCGTATCCGGTGATTTCTCGGATGGCGGCGCGAATCGAATCGGCCGGGCGTCCGGTGATTTTTTACATTCATCCGCGGGAAATCGACCCACAGCATCCGCGATTGCAGATGAACGCGTATCGTCGATTCAAGTCGTATGTGAATCTAGACAGCACAGAGGGGAAAGTGCGCCGCATCCTGGGGGAATTTTCGTGCGGCACGTTTGCCGAGTATATGGATTCTCACGGTCTTCCCCGCCGACTTGCGGCGAAGTCGCAGTTTTTTAAATCCCCCAGCCCGGGGGCAACGAGCGCGAGCGGCAAATTTGTTTCGCCGCGAGACGTGGCCCCCGAAGGAAAGACCCAGCCATGCGATTAGGTGAAGGCAAGAAATATGTCGAGAAAGACTGGAAGAGGCGAGCAGCTTACACGCTGCTAGGCGAACCTCACGTTCCCGGCTGGATCCGGCTCCAGCACGTATTGCGTTCGATAGGGAATCTGCCCTTGAACGGCAAGCCCGTGAAGCTCCTCGACGCAGGATGCAGCCGCGGAGATTTATTGACCTATCTGGCTGAAAGGCATCCCCGATGGAGCCTGGTTGGTTTGGAATTGGAGGGGGACCGTATCGAGATGGCGGAAACAATCCGTCGCCGAGTAAACGCACAAAACGTGTCTTATCTTCGCGCGGATATATGCCACTTGCCCTTTCGGAACGAATTCGACGTGGTGATTTGCTCGGACGTGATGGAACATATTCCCGACGACAAGGCGGCGTTCTTAAATCTGATGCAAGCCCTAAAACCAGGCGGGTATCTGTTGATTACATCTCCTTCCATTCCGCAGCCGCGGCATCTCCGGTCTGTTGCCTGGCGGGAACAGCGCGTCGGTTTTGAGCCATCGGAATACGGGCATGTGAGAGGTGGGTATTCGACAGATGGTTTGAAGAGCCTGTTCGAAGAGGCTGGCGCGGACCCGATTGAAATCCGCTATACGTATGGCCGATGGGGCACGCTGTCGTTCGACTTGTTCTTCTCCATCGGTGACAACCATCCGAATCCAATCGTCTTTGCGGGTGTTTATCCTTTACTGAAAACCCTGGCTTATATGGACCTCTACAACGAACCTGCGCACGGAGCCGCTGTTCTTGGAGTTGCTCAAAAACGACTTAACGGTAACGGAGCGAAGTAAATGATTGCTGTTTTCACGCTAATCGATGCGTTGGGGTGGACGTACATTAAAGACCGTCCACTCCTGCCTGATATTTTGACGTATCGCACGGAGGTAAGAACGGTTTTGGGATTCAGTTCAGGGGCGATTCCGACGCTATTGAGCGGAAAACTGCCGAGGGAGTCGGGCCACTGGAATCTTTTCTATTACGATCCCGAGCGGTCGCCTTTCCGATGGGTTCGCTGGTTTCGTTTCTTGCCGTCGTCGATTTTGAACCACCGAGTGATGCGGCGAGGGATTCGATTTATCTCCCAGCGGATGAGTCGGTTCGGCGGATATTTCCAGCTTTACGGAGTTCCGGTTGAACTGCTCCCGTACTTCGACATCTGTGAGAAGAAGGATATCTACCGCCCCGGCGGCGTTCCTTCGTCATTGTTTGACCGGCTGGAGGAGTTGGGCGTTCGTTACCGGACGTATTCCTACCATCAGTTTTCGGACGAGGAAATCGTACAAACGGCGCAGCGAGACATGAACGAAGGCAAGTATGATTTTTACTTCCTTTATCTTTCCGAGCTGGACGCTTATCTGCACAACGCCTGCCAGGACGCGGAGGGAGTGGAGCGCCAGCTGAGCCGTTACGAGAAATGGCTGGGCGAGGTCTACGAAACGGCGCGGAGGGCGGACGAGGATGTGGTGTTCTACGTTCTTTCGGATCATGGCATGACTCCGAAGCGCTCGGGATACGATCTGGTTGGCAAGATACACGAACTCAATCTGGCCATGCCGCGTGACTACCTCGCTCTTTACGACTCGACAATGGCGCGCTTCTGGTTCTTCAACGAACGGGCCGAAAAGCAAATCACGTCGCGGCTCGCGGAGGTGGATTGTGGGCATATCTTGAGTGAAAAGGAAAAAAGGGATTTAGGGATCGATTTCCCGGATCATCGACAGGGTAAGACCGTTTTCCTGATGAATCCAGGCGTCTTGATTGAGCCGAGTTTCTTCGGCAAAACCGCGCCTGAGGGAATGCACGGATTTCATCCGGATGATCCGTATTCGTCCGCTGTTTTTTTGAGCAATGCAAAGCCAGAAAGAGAGATTCAGACATTGGTGGATGTCCACCAAGTGATGGCCGAATGTGCGGACACGCTGCGGGATGGAGTGCATGCCGAAAGATAACCGGATTCGGGCGCTGCAGTTTCTTGTTTCCGGAGTGCGTTCCGGCGCGGAAGAAGTCGCTTTGGAACTCGTCCGCGGGCTCGACCGCAAGCAATTCCGAAATTACTTCGTGTGTCCCCAGCCTTTGCTGGAGGCGTTCGGCGATGACTGGAAAGTCGGAGACGCTTCGGCTTTGGCGCTGCAACTGAACGCTCCATGGCAGTTGGAATCAGTACGGCGGTTCGTTAGCTATCTGCGAAGCGAGAAAATCGATGTTGTGCACGCACACATGATACGGGCAGCGGCAATTGCCGTGCCTCTGGCGCGGCTCGCTGGAGTTCCGGTCGTTATCCACACGTGCCACGGGCGCGAGGCATGGCGACAGGCGTGGCTTAGCCGGCGGTACTGGCTTGATCGGAGAATTACAGAATGGTCCGACGCGACGATAGCCGTCTCGGAATCGACACGGGAGTTTTTGCTGAAAGAAAAGCACCTTGATCCGAAAAAAGTCTTTGTGGTTCGAAATGGTCGGCACTTAAATGGATTCACACCAGACTCGACGCGAAGACAGAGCCTTCGTCGCGAATTGGGGCTTGGGCCGGATGATCCGGTGGTTGGCGTATTTGGCCGACTGGAAGAGCAGAAGGGTCATAGGTACCTTCTCGAAGCGTTTCCCGAAGTTCTTGCGCGGATGCCTGCCGTGCAGGTGCTATTCGTGGGAGAGGGCTCGTTGCGCAACGAACTGGAAGGGATGGTGCGTTCTTTGGGATTGGATTCGTCCGTGCACTTCCTGGGTTACCGCCGCGATTGGATGAACTGGATGGACCTGACGGACATTGTCGCTCTTCCGTCTTTGTACGAGGGAATGCCTCTGGTGCCGATCGAAGCGGCGGCGATGGCGAAGCCGGTAGTGGCGACTGCGGTTGACGGCACCTGTGAAGTCATCGTGGATGGAGAAACCGGATTGCTTGTGCCTCCCGCGCAAGCGAAACCCCTGGCGGAGGCTTTGATTCGGCTGCTGGGAGACTCGGAACAACAGCGCTTGCTAGGCGGGGCGGCGCGACGACGGGCGAGCGAAGTGTTCTCGCTGGAGCAGCAAATTCGGGACACTGCTGCACTTTATCAAAGCTTACTCGAGGACAAGCAGACGCAAAAAACGGAAGGGGCCGCGGCGGTCTTATGATTCTGTTTTACCTGTTGATGTTTACTTCACCGTTTTATCACCACCCCTTTTTTGACCGAGGCTTTGGATCCTTTACCCTGGTCAAAGGAATCGGATTATTGTGCGCGCTGTACGCCATTTTTTATTTGTTCTCACGGAAAAAAGCGCCGAGATATTTGGGCCCCGTGCGCGCTCGGCTGTTTCTGGTGCTTTGTATCTGGGCGCTGATTTCATACGCGTTGGCGGGATCGATGCGGGATTGGGCTTCCGATCCGGCTTTCAGTTACTTCTCGTTTTTGGTGCTTTTTTTTGTCACCGTTACGGTGATTGACACACCAAAGAAAATTTGGTGGTCCCTGATGTCAGCTCTGGCAGGGGTGGCATTTGGCGCGTTGTATATGCTACGGGAATTTCAAAAATACCACGGGTTGTATGCGGATCTGCGTCCGGGAGCGGTGGTCGGAGATCCGAACTACTACACATTGGCGGCGCTGCTGATTCTTCCCGTGGCCTACTTCTGGCTCCGCGGATTGCGCGAAAAATTCTTTCGCCTCTCGGTCATTGGCATGTTCATTCTGGTATCCGCCGCAGTGGCGCTGGCCTCTTCGCGAGGCGGACTTGTGGGTCTCATCGCGGGGCTTGCGTATCTCGTGTGGGATTCGCGCAATCGAATGCGAAACTTTGTGGTGCTATTCGTTCTGCTTGCGATACCCATGGCTTTGGTCCCCCGCAGCCCGTTGAAGCGCCTGCTTCACCCGACTGCTGCCGACGAGATAGGGGCTCAAACGCGGGAAAAGGCCTGGCTGGCGGGCCTGCACATGGTGAAAGCCAAGCCTCTCACCGGGATCGGCCTAGGCCTGTTCAAACCCATGCTGGGATTTTACTCCGGCGACCCGAGTTTCCAGCAGATCGCCCACAATTCCTATTTGGAATTTGCCGCGGAACTTGGAATACCCGCGCTACTTCTGTTTCTGTGGTTGTTGTGGGAGACGTTTAAGAGCCTTGGGAAAACAAAAAAGATCACGTTACGTGCAGACGATCGCTTCCTGTACCCCATGGCAGCAGGGCTGCAATGTGGAATCGTGGGGTGTGCGGTCGGAGATTTTTTTCTGTCTGCTGAGTATCTCAAATTGTTTTGGATAGTCGTTTTTCTTTCGATTCCGCTCGAACAACTTGCCCGATCGCGAGCCCGGGCGAGAGTAGAAAAAACGCAAGAGGAACCCGTCGCTATTCCAGCCTGATATCGATGTTTTCCCACAACTAGTCCGGAAGGCACACGTGGAACCGTGTTAGAGACAAGAACCGAATCGATGATTCAAGAGGTTTGCGAATCGCTGACGAGCCGGCTTTCGGTGCGCCCAGAGGCAATTGTGCTTACGGGCAGCTTCGCGCGGGACGAAGGTTCCGTGCTGACGACTGGAGAACGTCTTCGGGTGCTGGGCGACATGGAGTACATGGTGATTTTTTCGCCCGGCGCGGACCGTCGCGCGTTGCAGCAATTCCTGGATGAACAGGCAGCGCAATTGCGGACGGAATTGTTCTCCCGTGGAATGTATTGCGATCTCGAGTTCCGCGCCATCTACGCGGAGTATTTTCATAAACTCTCACCGCAAATTTTTGGATATGAGCTTCTTTCGCGCGGCCGTACCGTTTGGGGCGATTCTTCTGTTCTGGCAACTGCGCCCAGATTCTCGGTGGAGTCGATTCCGCAATGGGACGCCTGGCGCATGCTGAACAATCGAATCGTGGAGCAGCTTTACTGGATGGACCGAATCTCCTGCAGCGATCGCGATGAACTGCTTCGCTGGTACTATCAGCTTATTAAGTGTCACATCGATTTGTGCACGACACTACTTGTTTTTGCAGGGAAGTATGAGGATACCTACGCGGGCCGCTCCGCCGCTCTGACCCGCTGGGCATCGGGCCTGTCGTCAGGCCCGGCGGTCGAATTTCTGCCTGGCTTGGCGAAGGAAGTCGCTGCTTGCACGGCGTTCAAGCTCGATCCGAATGGAGCCGAGCCTCCCTTGAGAGTGCGGATGCATTCGGATGACACGGAAGTATTCCGCGATGATCTGCGGCGAGCCCTGATTCATTTAACGCCTCTGGTCGAAAAAATTTGGTGTTGGGAAGCTGCCGAATTCGCGCGCAGCGGTCACGATCCGCAATCGCCGCGTCGCGAGCTGCAACTCGCGGTCCTCCGAAAGCAGCCCATCACCGAAAAGCTGCGCGGCTGGGCGAAATTGGTGACGATGTCAAAGGTGCGAAAGCAAAGAAACTTCGTGAATCGCCTAAGCAGGCTGCTGCTGAAGGGCAGCCCGCGTTACTTGGTTTATGGCGCCGCCGCCGATCTCTATTTTCAGGTGCCCGCGGTCCTCTCAGGAAAGGTCGACGACCAATCGCTTGGAATCAGCCAGTCTTTGCTGCCGGTCACGTTTGCCGCGAATCAAGCGGAGACTCGCTTGTGGTGGCGCCTGCGAGGCGACGTGCTAGATAGCTGGCATATTTTTCTGAGAACGCATTGGGCGTGACATGGACAATGTCTTGATCAGCGTCGTGATTTTGAATTACCGGCGGCGGTCAAACCTGATTCGCGCGCTCGAATCGGTGCGCGAACAGTCGTACGCCCCGCGCGAAGTGATTGTCGTCGATAATGGTTCAGGGGACGATCTTGCGGATTTCCTGGCGCGGGAATTCCCGGAGGTTCGCCTGGTGGGCCTGCCGGAAAACATCGGCTGTGCAGGACGCAATCGTGGCGTTGCCGCGGCCCGCGGCGAAATCGTCGCGACGATCGACAATGATGTTTGTTTCGACTCGCCCTTCGAGCTGCAGAAGATTCACGCTGCTTTTCAGAACTCGCCTGAGGCAAGTTGCATCGTGTTCAAAGTGCTGGAAGGTGATACAGGTAGAGTTCACTTGCGTGACTGGTGTCATCCGCGAAGTTACTGGGATTTCTCGGACTCTGAATTTGAGACCTGCTTCATTCCCGAAGGTGCGTCGGCATTTCGACGGACGGATTTCCAGAAGATGGGCGGCTACTATGAGCCTCTTTGGATTGGCTGCGAAGGATGGGATCTGGCGCTGCGAATGATCGACGCGGGGATGAAAATTGCCTATCATCCCGAAGTCCGCGTCCGGCACGCCATGTCGAATGAAACGCGTTCGAGCGGCCGGAACTTTTATTTTTATACCCGAAACTATTTGTGGATTGCGTTCAAGGACTATTCGGGGCTGCGCCGCTGGCGATATCTCGCCTACCAGTGGGGAATGATGGCCTTTTTCAGCTTTCGCGCCGGGCATCCAGGTAAATTTTTCAGCGGTGTACGCGACGGCGTGACGGGGCTGCGGAAATTACAACGCTCGCGGATATCGCAAACGGGCTGGCGCCGGCTGGACCAGATCGCTGCCGGACGTCCAGGACTGTTGCTGAGATTGAAAAAGCACCGCGAGCGGCCGTTGGTCTAGGCTCCTGAAATGGCCATGCAAAGGGAAACGTAGAGGACTATTAGTTTGCCGATCACGAGGACGGATTGAAGGAAGACCGGCCCATTCCCACGGGGCAAGATACTTTTATGGCGGAGCCGACCATCGCACCACCCGGGCTTTTGTCCAGCGCGTCTCCCGAGATGCGCCGCTCCATCGTCTCCGGAATGCGCTGGACGTTCTGGCTTTCTGCGTTGTCGGTACCATTCAGTTTCGGTACCGGCATAATTCTCGCGCGCGTTGCGCCCGAGGCGATTGGAACTTTCGGCCTCTTGCAGATATACATCGCAGCGGTTTCCGTTTTCTTTTTTATTGGCGGCAATGCGGTTCTGATCAAATTCATTCCGGAGTTGGATGCCGCCGGGCGGATTTCCTTCTTCCTCTCCTATTTTGCGGTGAATTGCGTTGCGCTGGTGCCCTGGTTGGTGGCCGCCACGTTATGGCCGGGAGGCTTGCGCTATGTTTTCGGCGAGGGCCACACAGGGCCGTTCTGGATTGTTCTTCTGTATCTTTCCCCTATCTACATCGTCTATTCGGCATCGCTTGCCGCCCTGAAAGGAATGCTCCAGCTGAAATGGGCGCAAGCCCTGGATCGAATCGTGACGATTGGCTCGTTCGTGATTTATGTCCTTCTGTTTGTAGCTGCGCGCCCGGTGTTGGCGAAACACTATACGGCCGTCATTTGGGGAGCGTATCTGGGACTGGTTCTGGTTGTGGCATACAGCGCGATGCGCCGCTTCCTGCGCCTCAATCCTGAATTCAATTGGTCTCGTTTTCACTTTCTTCTTCCACTGGGTTTTTGGCGCTACACGCTGAGCTTGCAAGGCGGCAGCATTCTGAACTTTTTCAGCGGCCGGCTTGATTATCTTTTGCTTCTGTATTTTGGCGGTTTGATTCTGCTGGGCAAGTACGTGGCGCTGATGGGCCTTTTGCTTCCCGTCTCGAAAGTGGTCACGTTCTTTTTGGATAGCCTGCTTCCTTCGCTCACCAACACGCTTTCCCGGCGAGATTTTAAGTCCTCGGAAGAACTTGCCGAAATCTGTGTCCGCATTGTTGTCCCTGCGTCGCTGATCATGGCTGGCCTCCTCGTTTTCTTCGCGCATCCCATTGTCCTGCTTCTGGGCCCGAAATACTTCGGTCTCGAGCAAATGTTGTGGATTGCCGCACCGTTCGCGGTCGTGCAAGGCGTGGGTTATGTTACTGGGAACATCCTGAGCGCGGTAGGCCGGCCAGATTGTGACGCGATTTCGCGGGCGCTGCGAATCGCTCTGTTCCTGATTCTGTTTTTTCCGCTGTGGCGCGCGTACGGGCTTCTTGGAGTTGTAATTACCTGGGGAATCTGCGAAGTTTTTTACCACGGCATCAATTTGTACTTTGTCGTGGCGAAGGCGCCCTTTCGCTATCACTTTTTGCGAACCTACTGGCCTTCGATTCTGGTTTTGGCGGGCCTCCCAATTCTGGCGACGCACTTCACCGGCTGGCTGCCCCTGCCGGTTTTATTCTGCATTTTCCTCATTCTGATTTTCGTTTATCTGGTGCTGGCGCGCTACTCCATCAGGGAAATTCGCGCGTTGTCGCACTTCATTCTGCCGGATTCACGCAGTTTTCCGGCCCTGCGCTGGAAAAAAGTGTGAGCGCCGCGGCGGAGTGGAATTTGGATTCGGAATGAGGATTTTGCACGTAGAAGTCGGTGGCAGTTACGGGGGTTCGCTTGGCGCACTCGAGGTTTACCTGGCGCATAGCAACCGGCAGGAGTTTGTCCACGATCTGCTCTTTTATTATCCCACGCCCAACGCAGGGAAATTGTCGCCGCACGTTGGGAAGCTTTCGACATTGTATCCGGCAGCTCCGGCATGGATAAGCGCAACTCCCAGATCCCAGGATGGGAAGAGCGGCGGACTCCGGCGTCTGGCGCGCCTCCCCGGTGTGGCTGCATTGCGAAGCTGGCGGTCATTGATTAAGCAGCTGCCGATAACGGTCCGCCTGGCGCGAATCATTCGTCGCGGGAACTACGACATCGTTCACGTCAACAACACGTTTACGTATCAGGTTCCAACGCTTCTCGCCGCAAGACTCGCTGGCGTTCCGGTTGTCGCGCATGTTCGAAATCCGGTCCCGGAAGGTCCGGGTGTGCGTTTTTTTGCGCGACGAGCAAATTGCCTGGTCTCTGTGGCTGAAGTGCATTCGGAAAATCTTCGGAAGATGGACAGCTCACTGCGCGTGATCACGTGCCACGATGGGGTCGAGCGCGTTTGCCCGCATGTGGAATCAGTGGAAGCGTTGCGTCGCTCACTAGTGAACGATGGAGAAGCGCTCGTCGGCTCGTTGGGCAGGCTTGATCCGCAGAAAGGCTTTGAATTTCTGATCCAGGCGGCGGCGCGCGTCGTCGCGGAAGCGCCGAATGTCCGATTCGCGATTGCGGGTGAAGGGGCCCTCAGGAAAGACCTGGAGGGATTGATAAACTCATTGGGTCTGCAGAATCATTTTCGTCTTATCGGTTTCCGCACTGACGTTGCTGATTTTCTGGCCGCATTAGACATTTTTGTTTGTCCCTCCCTGTGGGAAGGAGGACCTCTGACCGTGTTGGAGGCTATGCGGTTGGCTCGGCCAGTCATATCAACTCCAGTGGGTATAGTTCCAGAAGTCCTCCAGGACCGAGTGAATGGTTTATCGGTGCCCATACAGGACGCGTATAAACTAGCCGCTGCGATTCTGGAACTGGTCCGCGATCCCGAACTCGGATTGCGCCTCGGCAGCGCCGGGCCCCGGACAGCTGAGCCATTTTGCGATTTGGAAGCACGCGCGCGGGAACTGGATTCGATATTTCTTGCCGCGCGGTGAGGGCATCAAGCGAGAATTGAATTGAGATTTCGCCCTGTGGAACAGTGCGTGTTCAGTTTTTGCTCTGTTTTACCTTTGATGATTCACCACGCCACAACACCGATGCTTGCAAAGAGCCTGAAAACGCGAATTAAACGCGAGGGATTTTGGGCGGCCACCCGCGATGCGGTTGGCACGCTCCTGCCTACTCGGTTTGAAGTGTGGAAGCTCTCGCGCGAAAATAGTTCCGCGCGAAATGCCGCCGAGGCCGGTGAAGGTATCCTCGCCGGCCCTCGTGCCGTGGAGAATCTGAAACAGCTCCGCGACGCGACTCCGAGTTTGCCGGTTGAATTTTACCGGGATGAAATTGACGGGATAGAGAGCTGTTTCTTAGCGTGCATCGGCGGCAGACCCGCGGCGATTGCCTGGTCATACGACTACGCGAAACCCGCGCATTTCCTGCGCATGAGCCCAGGCGAGGCGGAGATTCGAAGCGTTTATTCGCTCGCGGAGTTTCGCGGGCGCGGCTTGGCGAAGACCGTCGTCGCGGCGGCCTGTCGTTCGCTGTTCCGTGAAGGATTTCAAAATATCTACGCGGTGATTCATTTTCGCAACGAGGCTTCGTTGAGAGCGTTTCGATCAGTTGGATTCACAAGAGTGGCTGAATTGACGCGTCCCGCGCTTTTCGGTCCGCGCTACGTTACCAAAACGGGACAGACGGAGAGTTGGCTGAACGCCATTGCGCGCTGCTTTCGTTTCTGACCGTTCCTCTGTTCAATTTCCGCCGGGCCATCTCGCGCGGAATCCAAACATCTGTTAACTCTTAGGACAACTAGACTGACAGGTGTGTCCAGTATAAGCCCTTTTTAAAAACGCTCATTTTTCTGCCTTATTTCAGCTTCACAACATAAACATGCGCTTCGTAGGGAGCAAAAAAATCGGTGAAGCTTCCGCTCGCATCCATCTGCAGAGTCCGTTTCTCGGAATAGACTTCCACTGAATGCTGTCCCGCGGCAACCCCGGAAAGCACAAAGTGGACATCCTTAGCCGCGTCGGGAGAGAGGCTGTCTGAAAAAATAACGACTTGCGACGAATCGGCTTTTACCAGCGTTTCGATCTTTGAATCGGAAACCGACTTAAGGAACTGAGGCTGGGGCGGAGCGATCAGATAGGGTTCGAGAGGCGTCACTTCGTCGGAGAGGCGCTTGAAATCGTAGTACGGCTGTTGATTGTGGCGCGTGTACCATTCTCCTTCGAGGCCTTGTGCGCTCACAAATCCCCACCAGAGAATTCCGTTCGCTCCGTTAACGATGGAGCTATAGGCGGCGGATTTCATTTGGTCGTATGTCGGAAACTTTCCCCATTGGCGGAAAAGTTGCAGCACCATCCAGACCGGACGGCTGTGGTCCACTTGCCGTTCCGTCTCTCGAGTCCACAGGGGCACACGAAGCAATGGCGGTTCGTAGAACGGCAACGCGGGCATCCTGAGCTTCAATCCCAGCGAATACTCATCGGCGGTAATCGGAACGCCGACGGGGTAGGGATCACATCCGATGACGTCTGCCGCATCGCGCCAGCGAAAAATCTGAACTGAATTGATCAGCGCTCCATACGCGACTGATCCCGGATTGCCTTCACGCAGCACTTTATACTGGTCGAACACGAGTGGAAGCTCATCGAGTTTAGGCTCGTCAAACGTGTAATAGCCCAGCGCTCCACGTTTGCCGCGCAGCATCTTCGCGGCAAGCTCCCAGAGCTTCTGATCGTTCAGAGGCGCCGCCCAGAACGGACGGTACCGGTTCGTCTTCACCCAGTTGTTGACCGTCTGCAGATAGCCGACGCCGCGCGCCTGCAGCGCCTCAAGCGCTGGGTCGAGTTGATCATAAAGCGCGGGCGGGCCGGGCGCGATGGCGGACCACGGCGCAAAATTGATCAGCGCATTGATATGCGTGTCCTGGTAATTCACCAGTGTGTTTTTCCCATCGAAGCCCTTGATCGCGTAGTCGTATTCCCCGGCGGTTCGATACATGCATCCGTGGCAGCGCGCTGTGCTCTGGCGATCGTATACGCCCCAGACAAACTCTTTTCTTTCGTCGTGTACCAGAAAGTTGTCTGTGTCGACATAGCTGACCAGACTGTTTTTGAATGCGCCGCTGACCTTCGTGACGCGATAATCAGGATAGCTCGCGAGAACCTTTCCGCTGGAATCCAACAGATTTTCGTGCAACAGATAGGAACCGAGAGCCAGCTTTGAGCCGTCAATTTCGATTTCCTGCTTTCCCGCTGCGGCCGACTTTATTACCGTGGTGACAATCGGCCCTTCTTTCTGCTGCCCTTCCTGCTGAACGACGATCTGCGCCTGAGCCCCCGCTGGGGCATTGGGCGTGGAAACGCGAAGACGAATCTGCTGCGGGCCGTCCTGCCATAGGTAGCCGCGGAAATTCGGATAGAGAAGAAAGCCAGAGATCGGCAAGGGGAGTTCAGGTTGAGCGGTGACGTCATCGAACCAGAGGCTGCCCTTGGGCGTTTCGCCTTTGGGGGCGGACACGATAAGCCGCGTTCGAAGCGCATCGCCCTCGTGCAAAGGCAGAAGGTCAACGTGGGTGAGAGTGATGTGCGTCCAATCGCTGCCGATCGCAGTTGGATTCGAGCTGGCGACGGGAAGCGTCCCGGCGGTGTCGTTGAATACATATAGCCTCGCTTGGAGATTGCTGCCGCTGCTCGCCTTCACCCACGCACCGATTGTGTACGAAACATTTGCCGTGTAACTGAACGTAAGCGCGTATGCAGACGTAACGCAAAGGAGGCCGGCATCGAAGCGCAAGGATTTTGTCCCGGAATGAGCAACGGAAGAATCGATGCTCCAACATCTGGGGATTACCCAACCTTTGGTTCCCGCTTCCAAATCTCCGCTTAACACACTGGGGCCAAGCTCTCCTTCGGGGGGCAAGGCCAAGAGTCCTCCGGGAACTGTGGATCCCGGGCCGAGGCCTTGCCGGTTGCGTCCAACCACTTGTGAGACGAGGGAGGGCGCGAGGGAAAGAATGAACAAGCCGAGACACAAACTGGAGTTCACTCGGTAAATGCTACAACGAAGCGTCACGCACGCTTTCTCCATCGTCAATCATAGCTCACAATGAGGACGCAGTGCATCGTGAATAGAATTGGAACTCGGTCTTCGAATGACGAAGCGAATTTCTATCCACAAATCAACGGTCGGTGGGCATTGACTCAATATTGCGGTGCAGAAGGCGTTTTGCTCCGATCCTCATGGGCTGGGGCAGCAGGGCAATGAACGCCCGTGTTAAAAGCCCAAAATCATGTGTATAGCCAAAGCCCTGAAAGAGCGCTCTGGCGGCCGCTCCGCGCCGCCGCTGTCCGAGGTAATACCACGATAAATGCTTGGACAGGTTGGAAATTCCCCACTGTGCGGACTTAACCGCCGCTTTGTCGTCTGGGGATGTTTTTATCTCGTTCCGAAGCATTTCAATCGTCAGCATCTTGTCGCGCACCATGTGTCGCCAATGAGTTGCGTCCCCTTGGACCCGGATAACTGCCAAGGGCCAGTCTATATAACCAAACCGAAACGTTTTTGAAAATTCGAGCAATAATTTCCAATCGTTTCCCGATGGCCACGATTCGTCAAACAAATTGGTCTTTAGGAGTGCCTCCTTACGGAAAGTGAGGGCTATCGTTTTAACGAATACTTCTCGAAGTAAACACAGATAGACCTGGCGCTGGCCGAGTGCCATGCCTTCCGTGGATGATTCCTTCCCGAGGAATTCGGAAAAGTTCGGAGACTGCCTCATGAAGGACGGGGTGAATTCTCCACGGTCTACTTTTTCCAGGTCGCTAAAAACAGCCTGAACCTCGGGGTGGGTGTCAAGAAAACGTACTTCGCGTTCGAGTTTGTCGGGCTTCCAAAGATCGTCAGAGTCTAAGATCGACACGTAGTCGCCGGTTGCGGCTCGAATACCGGTGTTATACGCTGCACCGCAGCCAGCGTTCTGCTCCTTTTTAATGTACCTGAGGCGCCAATCAGTGAAGGACTTGACTACTTCAGCCGTGTTGTCGGTTGACCCGTCATCGATGACGAGGACCTCGAAATCCTGGAGCGTTTGAGCGAATACGCTCCGAAGAGCCTCTCCAATAATCCAAGCTCGATTGAAAGCCGGCATGACGACGGAAACTCGCACAAGATCGTCCTCGGGTTTCTGTGGGGGGAACCTTCAGAAATTACGCATTCACAATAAAACGAGGGTCCCCTTCACCTTCGGTTATTGTCCTGCTAACTTATCCCGGGTGATGCTAAATATCTAGTAGTTATTCTCCAGTATGAGCGGGGTACGGCAAAGCAGATTTGTTCCAGAAGATTTCGCGGCAAGTGAGCCGCTTTGCGCTTCGGCAAAGCGGCTCCCCGCTGCAACACGGCGACACGGTGCGGTTACGGCAGAGTGATGATATACACGTGCGCTTCGTAAGGTGCGAAGGAATCCGTGAAGGTGTTGCCGCTGAACGCCAATGTGCGGCCTTCGCTGTACGCGGTCACGGAAGTGGCCGAGGACTGGACGAGCGAAGAAAGATTGAAGGTAACGTTACTGACGGAGGAAGCAGAATCGCTGGTGGCGAAGATGACGACCTGCTTCGAGTCCGCCTTCACCAGAGTCTCGATCTTCGGATCGGACACGGATGAGAGCATCTGCGGCTGGGGCGGCGCAATCAAGTACGGTTGTAGAGCCTGCACTTCCGTCGATATGCGCTTGAAATCCGTATAAGCTGCAAGGTTTCCTCTTATATCCACTTCCTCTTCCATACCAGCGGCGCTGACGAATCCCCACCACATAATGCCGTTTGCCCCGCCGATGATCGCCTTGTACGCCGACTCCTTCATTTGCTCATAAATCGGGAACTGTCCCCATTGACGCCAGAGTTGAAGCACCGTCCAGACAGGACGGCTGTTGAACACCTGCTGCTCGGCTCCTTCCGTCCAGAGGGACACTCTTACAGTCGGCGCTATGTAGGACGGAGACGTGGCCGCAACTTCGGGGCTTCCCACGGCATATTCATCGATTCCGACGGGAATGCCGACCGGATAGGGATCGGCCCCAACAACATCGCTGGTGTCGCGCCAACGATAAATCTGGTCGGCGGTGATCAGCGTACCCCATGTGACCGAGCCGGAATTGCCCTGGCGCAAAGTCTGATACTGCGCAAAGACTCCCGGAAGCAAATTGAGCTTCGGCTCGTCATACGTGTAATAGCCGAGCCCTCCGGATTTCCCAGTCATCATGGAAGCCGCCAATTGCCACAACTGCGGATCCGTAAGTGACGTCGCCCAATTCGGACGGTATTGATTGCTTGAAATCCAATTGTTGACTGTTTGTATGTATCCAACGCCGCGGGCCTGAAGGGCCTGCATCGCCGGATCGAGCTGATCAAAAACAGCCGGCGGTCCGGGCGACATGGCTGACCAGGGCGCAAAGTTCGTCATGGCGTTTAATTGAGTGTCCTGATAATTCGCCAGCGTGCCCATACCATTGAAGCCCGCGATGTTGCTTTCATATTGCGCGGCGGTCGTGTACATGCAGATCTGGCAGCGAAGAGTGCTGTCGCGGTCGTAGACGCCCCAGACGAATTCTTTCTGGCCGTTGTGCACCAGGAAATTATCGGTGTCGACGTAGTTCACAAGGCTGCTTTTGAAAGTATCGCTGACTTTGGTGATGCGATAGTCGGGATAGGTCACCGTTTGGCCGTTGCTGTCGGTCACGGCCGTGTGAATAAGGTAGGAACCGAGAGCGAGCTGCGAGCCGTCGATATCAATTTCCTGCGTGGCCTGTGCGGCTTGTTGGACGGTATTGACTGTGGCGCCGCCCTCCAGTTGGAGACCGATCTGTACGGACGCGCCGGATGGATTGGCAACGTCCACGTGGAGGCGAATCTGCTGGGGCCCCGACTGCCAGAGATATCCGCGGAAGTTGGGGTAAAGCAAGAATGACGAGACCGGCAATGGTGTTTCGGGTTGAGATGTTACGTCATCAAACCATACTTGGCCTGTCGGTGTCTGACCAGTGGGCGCAGAAACCACTAAGCGCGTGCGAAGCTGGTCGCCGTTGTGGAGCGCAAGGAGATCGACATCGGGAAGGGAGACGAAGGTCCAGGTCGTGCCGATGACCATCGGAGCTATGCCTGCGACCGGAAGGCTGCTGTCACTGTCATCTGCAACGCCCATGCTTGCTCGCAGGTTGCTGCCCGCCGAGGCTTTCACCCAAGCGCCTATCGTGTATGACGTATTTGCCTGAAACGTAAACGGCGGGGCATACGCCGCGGTGCAGGTGCCTCCTGCAGTGAAGCGAAGGGAGTTTGTGCCGGAGTGGGCGACTGTGCTGTCAACAGCCCAGCACTTCGGAATGTACCAGCCGGTTATCCCCGATTCGAGACCGCCATTGGGTAGCACGTTCGTTCCGAGCTGACGGTTCGGCGGCAATGCCATGAGGCCGCCTGCGATTGTTGATCCGAGTCCAACGTTTGTCGTCGATGCAGTGGAAATGGAAATGCTAATGGATTGCGACGCCGTTTGCGCCGGCGTGGACGAGTCGCTGACCTGCGCTACGAAAGTATACTGGCCTGCTACGGTTGGAACACCACCGATCGCCCCGCTCGTGCTGTCAAATTGCAATCCCGGCGGGAAATTTCCCGAGGCAACGCTCCAGGTATAGCCTGGAGTTCCACCGGTGGCTTGGATGGTGGTTGAGTACCCCTGACCGACCGCGCCTGCGAGGAGGGAGGTGGTGATAATTTTCAGCGTAGAGGAAGGCGGCGTGGTGGCACCGATTTGAATGCTCAGAGGTTGCTGTGCCCAATTGCTTGCTGCATCCGACACTCTTATCATGAAGGACGAAGAACCAGATACCGACGGCTTTCCAGAAATCGCTCCGGAAGACGCCGATAGCGCGAGTCCCACGGGAAGCGCGCCAGACGTGATGCTCCAAGTGTATGGCGATGTCCCTCCGCTCGCAGTATTCGAGGCTTGATATGCGACCCCAACCTGCCCCGCGGGCAAACTTGTGTTCACGATTTTCAGTGAAGAAGTCGCGCTGGAGACATTGAGCGTCAAAGAAGCGCTGGCAGTCTGAAGGGGAGACGAAGAATCTCGCACTTGAACGCTAAAGGAAAAAGCTCCTGCCTGCGACGGTATGCCTGAAATTGTTCCGGTGGCGCTTGTCAAGGCGAGGCCGGTCGGCAGTACGCCCGATGTCACGTTCCATGTATAAGGAGCCTTTCCGCCCGATGCGGCCAGTGAAGCCTGATAAGAACCCCGAGTCTGTGCCGCTGGTAGCGTTGGAGTCGCGATTTTCAACTGCGCTACAGATGCCGGAACTTGCTTTGCACCGGAATTCGTGGTGAGACCACAGCCAGTTAGAGACATGACAAGGAGCAGCGTCAGCAAGGCGAGCGCTATTGCTGCAGGACGCACGGGATCGAATACCGATTCCGAAGCCCCTTTTGAGCATGCGGTTCCCTGAGTCACTTGTCTCATTCGGTCGGCTCCCCAGTCTTCTGGCATTGTTGTCTGACAGGTGAAAGGTTACTCAGGGCTGGACTTACAAACACCTGCCCGCAGGTCGCGAAAAGGTTCAGGTACGAAACCTGCTCTCCGGGTGGCCTTGCAGGCAGCGGGTTAGTCGAAGATCTGCCCGTTCGAGCGCTGGTAGCGATTGTGTTCACTTGGGTTGCGACGGCGATTCGATGGAGTGTCTACGACTGAAGTTCTAGCGACTCGGGAAAACAATCCCGTCAACTGTGCAAAAGATTGCACAGCAGCAGAGGGATTGCACTATTCCGGAAGAATCGTTTTTTTATCACGCTAAACTGCAGATTATAAATGTCTTATTTTATAACTGACGGGCATCGGCACACGGGATTAGGCAACGATCTTGCACATAGCTTTCAGGCAGCTCAGTGCAGGATCATGACTTGTTTCCGGTAGCCTTTCGGAGACGCAGTTTGGAGGATACGTCTTGGCGCACCCGTCGGTAACAGGAGTGGATCTCACGCAAGATAGCGCAGAAAAGCGCATCCCTTGGGCCATTTGGGCGAGCGTGCTGTCGATTCTGACGCTTGTGCTTTACGGTCCGATTCTCAAGCTACTTGTTCTGGCCTGGTGGACAGATCCGAATTACGGGCACGGATTTCTAGTACCTGTTTTCGCAGGATTCGTCGTGTGGAAAGAGCGGGACCGGTTGGCGCGAATCGCGTGGAAGCCGTCGAACTTCGGATTGCCGGTAATGATCGGAGCCGTTTGTCTGTTGTTGTTAGGCTCGTTGGGCGCGGAGCTTTTTACCAGTCGGTTTTCTCTATTGGTTCTCATAGCGGGCGGGATTCTGTTTCTCGCGGGATGGCGGATGCTGCGTGCGGTTTCATTCCCGCTTGGTTTTCTTATCCTGATGATCCCGATTCCCGTGCTCATCTACAATCAAATCACGTTTCCACTGCAGCTTCTGGCATCCCGGTTCGCTACGTTCTGGTTGCAGTTGGTCAACGTGCCAGTGCTGCGCGAAGGAAATTTGATTATCCTGCCGAATTATACGCTGGAGGTTGTTGACGCGTGCAGCGGGATCCGGTCGCTCACGACACTGATCACGTTGGCGGTGGCTTACGGCTACCTGATGCAGGATAGGCGCTGGCTGCGCTGGGTGCTCGCGCTCCTGATGATTCCCATCGCGATTGTGAGCAACGCGATCCGCATCATGGGAGCTGGCTTGTTGACGTATCACTTCGGGCACGAAATGGCCGAAGGCTTTTTTCACGAATTCTCGGGTTGGGTAATCTTTGTAGCCGCGCTGATTCTCATGTTTGGGTGTCATTGGTTGTTGAGCAAAATTCCCGGGGCTAAGAAGGAGCACGTTCATGAGTAGCCGTGGCATGACAATCCGCCTTTGTATCGTCGCGCTCGTGCTTGTGGGTGGAGTGACGGTGTTGCACGCCATGAGTCACGGTGAGGTTGTCGTGGCCCACCAGCCCCTCCACGATTTGCCGTATACATTGGGGGCTTGGAAGGGCCAGGAACAGCCGCTGGAGCAGCGCATCGTGGAAGCGGTGAGCGTGACCGATTATACGAATCGTGTGTACTTGAATCCAGTCGAGCCTTACGTTCAAGTCTACGTTGGATACTATTCGAGCCAGCGGACCGGCGACACAATACACTCGCCAAAGAATTGTCTGCCTGGAGCTGGCTGGGATCCGATTCGCTCCGATTACGCGACGATCAGACTCAATGACGGGCGGCAGATCGTGGTGAACGAATACGTGATTGCTCAGGGTTTGAATAAGCAACTTGTGTTTTATTGGTACCAGGGCCGAGGCCGTGTGGTTGCGAGCGAGTATTGGGGTAAGTTCTGGATGATTTCGGATGCCATTACGCGCAACCGAACTGATGGTGCACTGGTGCGCCTGATCACTCCCATTGCCCCGGGCGGCGATTTTTCCGAAGCGCACGCCCGGTTGGTGAAATTTACGCAAGGGATATTTCCCTATCTCAACGAACTTATTCCGAACTAACAGATTCGGCCATGGAGGAGTTCATGACAACGGCATTTCGGCGAATGACATTGAGTTTGGCGCTGGCGATCACGGCCTCGCTGTTTTTGGCGTCTTGTGCGAGAGACCCCCAAAAAGCGAAAGCGAACTACGTGGGAAAGGGTCTTGCCTATATGAAAAAAGGCCAGTATTCGAGCGCGGTGATCGAGTACAAGAACGCCTTGAAAATTGACCCAACCTACGTGGACGCATACATCAAGTTAGCACAGGCAGATGAAGCGCTGGGCGATGGGAATTCGGCCTATGACGCGCTTGAAAAGGCTGTCGAAATTGATCCAAATCGCATAGATTCTCGATTCGAACGCGCGAGACTCTTGCTCGCCGGCCGTCTATTCCAGAAAGCCGAAGAAGACGCGACGTTCGTTATCAAGCTCGATCCGAATAATGGCGAGGCGTATCGAATCCGCGGGTCAGCGCTTGCGGCAGAAAAGAAATACGAGCCGGCACTGCAGGATTTTTCGAAGGCGGTGCAATTGGAACCCACCAAGGCGGCGCCATATCTGGACGTCGCGCTCGCAAATATAGCTTTGCAGCGGGTGCCCGAAGCGGAAGAGAATTTTAAAAAGGCCATTCAGGTGGACCCAGCTTCACTTCAGTCGTACGTGGATCTCGCCAATTTTTACAGAGCTCAAAACAAGGTTCCCGAGGCGGAGCAGATCCTCCAACAGGGAGTCAAATGGAATCCGAATGCGATCCCCGTCTATCTTACCTGGGCTGCGATTTTGTCTGACACGGGCAAACAGCCCGATGCGGATAACGTTTTGGGAGAACTTCGCAGCCACATGCCCCAGTCAGTGGACGCGGCACGCAGCATTGGAGACTTTTACTTTGAGAGAAAGATGACGGACCAGGCGCTCGCGGAATACAAACGGGGGCTGGACCTTGCTTCTAAAGCACCTTTGCAACAACGCGTTGTGCTTCAGGAGCGCATTGAGGATTTGTACTTGAGCACGGGACAAACCGAGCAGGCGGCGGCGGTCGATCAGGAACTGACGAAAGAAGTTCCGAAGGACGTCACGGGACGCATCGGACACGGGCGGGTTTTGATGGCGCAAGGGAAGTCGCAAGAGGCGGTGAACGAGCTCCAGAGTGTCGTCAGCGATGCAGCGGATTCCCCGCAAGCCCATTATTATCTGGGCATGGCGTACTGGCAGCACAATGAGCCTGGTCAGGCCGGTACGGAGTTCCAAAGCACTCTTAGGATTTCGCCGGGGCTTCCTCTAGCTCTACGGTCCCTGGCGCAGCTGAATGTGGCCCAAGGAAACTTCGCGGTTGCTCAAATCTACGCACAAGAGCTGGTGGACAAGTACCAAAAAGATCCGACTTACCATCTCTTGCTCGGAGACATTCTGTTGCAGCAAGGACAAGCGAAGAAAGCGGAGTCGGAATTGGCTGCCGCGATGGAACTGGCCCCGACGAATCCCTCGATTCATGTAGCGCTCGGCCAGCTCTACGGGGCGGAAAAGAAAGCACCCGAAGCCGAGAAGGAATTCGAAACGGCAATGGCACAGGCACCGCACAACAGCACGTTTGTGGGCCAGTACGCGAATTTTCTGATCGCCAATCATCAGCAGCCGAAGGCTCTTTCCACGGCTCAACAATTCGTTACCGCGAATCCGAACGATCCCGGAGGGCATTTGCTTCTGGGTTCGATCCAGCTTGCCGCGAAGGACTATGCGGGGGCACGCTCGGAGACGGAACGGGCGATTCAACTGGATCCTAAACTGTTCGGAGCGTATTTGCAGCTCGGACAGTTGTTTCGCGATCAGGGAGATGAGAACGACGCGGCTGCCGCTTACGAGAAGGGCTTGGCATTGCAGCCCCGCTCGGCCCCAGTGGCGGCGACGATCGGGAACATTTACCTGGCTGAAGGTAATCTCGATAAAGCCAGCGAGAAATTCCAGCAGGCACTGGCCCTTGACTCAACGATGGCCGTTGCTGCGAACAACCTAGCGTGGGTCTATGCTGAACAGGGGAAGAATCTCGATGTCGCGCTAGGACTTGCGCAAAAAGCAAAATCTCTGAATCCCGACGCTCTACCTTTCTCCGACACGCTGGCTTGGGTGATGTACAAAAAGGGGGATTACTCGGGAGCGGTGCCTCTGCTGCAAGATTGCGTGAAGAAGGACCCCGGTTCGGCCCAATACCGCTACCACCTCGGTATGGCCTTGGTGGCGAACGGTCAAAAGGAGAAAGGCAAAGTCGAGCTGCAGGCGGCGCTGCAAATGAAGCTCGACAGTGCCGATGCGCAGCAAGCGCGCCAAGCGCTAGGACAAAAGCAATAGGGGGATGATATGCAACCAATTGCAGATAAAATCCACTGGCCTTCAGAGGGTTTTCGGTACTGTTACCCATTGCGATAAGAGGTACGTTCTGCGGGTAGCCTAAGGATAGCATTATTAGCGGTTTGCAGCTGGCTTGATGTCGGGGTGAAACCTTGGACTTTGGCAGGTCGGTTGCAACAGACACAATGGGGAATGTAGTTCGGGGAAAATTCGAGGAGGAGACAAAATGGTAAGAACCATCAGTAAAATTGCAATCGCTGGCCTGTGCTTGCTGGCGCTAGCGGTATTCACGCCACAAGCGAAGGCTGGTAGCGCCGATTTTTCGTGCTCGTCGAGCACGTGCGTCGGCACAGTCGTCCAGAACGGCAGCAACTATTCAACAACCAGCATCACTCTGGCAGCGGGATCACCGTTTACGATCCCGGTGGGCGACGGCGACGAAGCAGGCGAAACGAGCTTTAGCGTCGCGTTCGACACGAGTGCGAAGACGATCTCGATTTCGGATTCCGATGATCTGAGCCCACTCCTTATTGGGAACATCACCGCTTTCAGCAAGGTTGGGAATGCCCTCCTTCTGACCGTGACTTGGACAACGCCGGGCGGGTATGTCACCAATCCTGGCTTTGTAAGTTTGGTTCTCGCCGGTAGCGGTACGTGCGCGACTGGCGGCGGCACTTGCTTTAGCACGAACAGCGTTGACATCCCGGTGACTCAATCACCTGAACCAGCCAGCCTGCTGCTTCTTGGCACTGGCTTGCTCGGCCTTGGTGGCGTGGCTCGCCGTCGGTGGTTGAATTAACTTTCGGAGTCAGGCTCCGCGCCGTTCGGTGATCCGCTGAATTGCCGGAGTGATTTGCCTCCTCTAGAGTTTGGGCACTTTCGCCGCTTTCCTCGTGCGAGGGAAGTCGGCGGAGGTGCCCGGCTTTATTTTCGGGCCTATGTTTCTGTTTCGCCTCATTCTCTCTCGCTTAAGCCTGTCATTCGCACCGTGGTAGAATAATCCGTCACACCACTCTCCGGGGACGCTCAATGAAAATTCTAGTGACAGGAGCCGCAGGATATATTGGGAGTGTATGCAGCGAGGTCTTGCTGAGTCGCGGACACTCGGTAGTCGCGCTGGATGATCTTTCGGAGGGGCATCGCGAAGCAGTTGATTCGCGAGCGCAGTTCTACCAGGCCAATCTGCATGACCTGAGAGCTGTGGACGAGATTTTTAAGGCCAACAAGGTTGACGCCGTGATGCATTTTGCGGCTTTATGCCTGGTGGAAGAGTCCGTGAAGAAGCCGGGCGAATATTACCGAGCGAACGTAGCTGCGGGAATCAGCCTGCTGGATGCAATGCTGCGCCACGGAGTCAAGAAGTTCATCTTTTCATCGACGGCCGCCACGTACGGCGAACCGGAGGAAATTCCCATTCCGGAAGAGCATGCCACAAACCCAATTAATCCTTATGGGGCGTCGAAGCTCCTTTTTGAGCGCGTCCTGCGGGAGTTCAAGGACAACTCGGGCCTTGAATATGTGGTCATGCGATATTTCAACGCGGCCGGAGCATCCGCAGAGCGAGGAGAGGATCACCATCCAGAGACTCACATCTTGCCGATTCTGTTCGAGGCGGCTCTCGGCCAACGTGCCGCTTTTCAGATTTACGGGACGAACTACCCGACCGCGGACGGAACGTGCGTCCGCGATTACGTACATGTGATAGATATTGCAGAGGCACACGCGCTCGCCGTGGAGCGCATATCGGAAATCGCGGGACGCGTATATAACGTGGGCAACAGCCGCGGTTTTTCCGTCCGAGAAGTTATCGACACAGTTCGCAGCGTGACGGGCCGAGAGATCCCACTCAGCGTAGCTGCGCGGCGCGCCGGTGATCCCGCCGTTCTGGTGGCTAACTCCGAAAGAATTCGCAAGGAGTTGGGTTGGAGTCCGCGCTTTTCCGATCTGAAATCCATAATTCAAACAGCGTGGGCATGGAAAACGAAGTTTCCGAGGGGCTACGCCTCCGCTTGATGTACCCCAGTTGTGTTCAAAAGACTTCTCTGCTCTGGGTGACGACCGAGTTAACGCTTCCTCCACACGCGATGAAGCTGCTTGTTGCCCATTGACGGAAAATTGGTTAGCCTCAATTACCATGCCGCAGCATTCACGCACCCATCGCCTGAAAGTGTGTCTTCTATCGCCGCATCCCCTCGTTCGAGCGGAATTCGAGCGTGTTCTTCCGGTGAAGTCTTTTCAGATTTC
Source organism: Candidatus Acidiferrales bacterium (assembly GCA_035933575.1). Classification (GTDB taxonomy): domain Bacteria; phylum Acidobacteriota; class Terriglobia; order Acidiferrales; family UBA7541; genus DAHUXN01. The sequence goes on from DASYYR010000039.1 coordinate 29,079, forward strand.
GTTCAAGGCGCTGAATGCGGTTTCGTCAGCAGATCTTAGGGAATTGCCGTTTCCCCGGGCCGCCGTTTATGTGATTGATGCGCAGGCATCTTCGGCTATTGTTCATTCTTTGATCGAACACCTCTTGGAGCTCTATCCTAGCGCGCGAGTAGTGGTGCTCGCGTCAAAGCATACGGACGCTGAGACTTTTGAACTTCTGCGCATGGGCGTGAAGGGACTACTCACATACGGCCAGCCCGAGAAGCAGTGGCAAGATGCGCTGCCCATGGTTGCGGCTGGCGGTTATTGGGTGCCCCGAGCGGTGTTGTCTCGATTTGTGGAATCGATAGTCGCAAGCCGAAAGACGGGGGCCGCACGCACGAAAACTCCCGGAACTTTGAGCCGGAGGGAAAAAGAAGTTCTCGACCCTCTTCTACAGAACCTGTCCAACAAGGAAATTGCAAGCCAGCTGAATATTTCCGAGCGGACCGTGAAGTTCCACGTGTCCAATCTGCTGGCAAAACACGGCGTTCGACGCCGGGCTGACTTGATTGTTATGCGCTTCCAGGAAGGCCAGCTCTCCGTCTGACTTCCGCTTGCCAACACTGCATCTTTAGCTTAAATTTTAGGCGGCCTTTCTTCCAGCCCGTCACGAGCGGTTATCCCTGCTTGCCGACAATCGCCGTGCCCATATACGTCACCGGTCGGCGCAGCGAAGAGTTCTATGTCGGTGGGTAGCAGCTGGGAGTCTTGCAAGCAAAGCCCGCAGAGCGTAATGGTACCAGTACCTTTGATCTCTTCCCCTACATCGTTTGGGGCATTGCCTACGAGCAGCCAAGATTGCTAGAAATGCAAGTCGGCCTCACAGAATAAGCCAATGAATTCATTAACGGAAACGACCGGTTCCCCAGCGCCGAAGCGGCAGTTGAAGCCAGGACCTCGCCTTTGGGCCATACGCGTGGTCATTGTTCTCGCATTAATTTTTACCGTCCGCTACTTTTATTGGCGCGTCGACGCCACCATGAACCCCGCGGCAAAGTGGTTCTTCTATTTGTTTTTGGTCGCGGAGATGTTGAACTTTATCGAGGCCGCTCTTTTTTATTTTACGACGTGGAAGCCGTCGAACCGCCATCCGCAGCCGGCCGTGACAGGCCGCACCGTCGACGTTTTCATTACAACCTACAACGAGCCCGTGAGCCTGTTGCGTGAGACGGCACTTTGTGCCGTCAGCCTGACCTACCCGCATAAGACCTTCCTACTCGATGATGGAGATCGTCCAGAAGTGGCCGAGCTCGCGCTTGAGCTCAACTGTTCCTATATTTCGCGCAAGGATCGCGCCGGCGCCAAAGCCGGCAATTTAAACAACGCGCTGAAGCAAACAGATGGGGAATTCATCGTGACTCTCGATGCGGATCATGTCCCCATGCCGGACATGATTGAGCAGTTGATTGGATTTTTTGCGGACCCTTCCGTTGGAGTGGTGCAAAGCACGCAAGATTTTTACAATCTCGATTCATTTCAGCACCGTACGCATATTGAGAAGCAGCGCGCGTGGCAGCAGCAAGAACTCTTTTTCAGCGTTATTCAGCCCGGTAAAGATGGCTACAACGCGGCTTTTTATTGTGGCAGCCCAGCCATTCTGCGCAGGAAGGCGCTTGAGGAAATCGGTGGATTTGCCACCGAGAGCATCACCGAAGATATGCATACGGGTCTGCGGCTGCAGAAAAAAGGATGGAAAGTCGTTTACTACAACCAAACCGTCGCGCGAGGATTGGCGCCGCAAACCTACCGGGGCTTTGCCATGCAATGGCATCGCTGGGGCCAAGGGGCCATGCAAGTGTTGCGCAAGGAAAATCCGATTTTTGGGCGCGGGCTCAGCTTTGGACAACGGGTAAACTATTTTGCGTCATTTTATTTTTACTGGATGAGCTTTCAAAAGCTGATCTATATCGCCACGCCGATCTTTTGTCTGCTGAGCGGAATTTATCCGCTGATCGCGACTCCAAAAACGTTCGCGATTTATTTCATTCCTTATTTCTTGCTGAATATTATCGCGACGGCATCGCTGCAAGGGGGATTGAGAGGCTTCTGGCTTAGCGAAGAGTTCAATTTGATCAAGATGCCGGTGCTGATGACGACGATTGCTGGATTATTCAAGGGGGAAACAGCGTTCAAAGTGACGCCGAAGGCCCGGGACACGTCTGCTCGTTGGACAGAAGTATGGCTTCAAAGTTTGCTTTCGATTGGCGTGATCATTGCACTTGCAGTGGGTGCTTGGAAGCTCGCTCGCACGGCTCCGGGAGGCTATTTTTTCTGGGCCCTTGTTGTGAATATCGTGTGGGCTGCGTTCTATCTGATTTTGCTGATTCCGGTGATTGCACGAGCGGTGCGGCACAAAGAGCTGCGTGCCACGTACCGTTTTCCCAACAGGCTCGACGTTCCGGTATTGTTTGGCTATAACTCTGATGGCGGGAGCCACGTGGTGGGGCGAGGATTTGCCCGCAACCTGAATCGCAGCGGCTTTTCGCTGACGCAGAAATTGCCGATTGCTCCGGGGACGATCGTCGCATTGGAAATCGGTTTGCCAACAGGAACGGTTCGTGCCCACGGTCGCGTGGTTCGCAACCAGGAATTTTTTCGCGGGGAGAATAAACGCGTTTCGAGCGGCGTGATTTTCGAGCAGATTGATCCCGCCGACCAGGACGCCATTTCGAAGTATCTCTTTTGGGAGATCGCGCCGCGTCACGGAAGCATTCTGAGACTCACGCGCAAGAGCCAGACACGAAGTCAACCGCAGGCCCAAACGCGGAGCGCAAACACATGATTCGCGCGGTTGCTCTGGCGGCATGTCTTTTTGGTTTAGCCGGCCTGCTTATTGCGCCAAGTGCGAAATGCGTGCCGCAAGGTTCGACGCTGGACCAAGCGCGGGCAGAAGCTGCTCAAGGACACTATGAGCAAGCAGCGCGGCTCTTTAGTCAAGCTCTTAGCACTGATCCCAATAACATTGACGCGCTTGGCGGATTGGTTGATTCGCTCGTGGCCACGGGACATTGGCATGACTCGCTGTCCGCCCTGCAGCATCTGGTGCAGCTTCAACCCCATAATGCGGAGCGCGTTTTTCAGCTGGGTCAAATGGATAGCTGGCAGCCCGGCCATCGCGCGGAGGCGCTGGAACTATTGAAGCGCGCCACAGAACTGAAACCGTCCGATGTTCAGTATGAGGATACGTACGCGGAAGTTCTGAGCTGGAGCAAATCTGGACGCGCGCAGGCGCTTGAGCATTACAAGAAAGCTCTTGCCATTGAGCCAAACAATGCGGCTGCTCTAACGGGCGAAGCGCAACTTCTGGCATGGAGCGGGCATTCCTCCGAAGCGATGGAGCTCTACGAGAAAGTTCTGCAGCAGGATCCCAACAATGTGGCAGCGCTGCGTGGCAAAGCAGAAATCCTCGACTGGCGCGGGCAGCACGCCGCGGCGATGAATCTTTACGAACAGGCGCATGGCCTGGCACCGAACGATTCGACCATCATGTTGGGCTTGGCGCAGACCGAATACGAATCGGGCGAATACACGCGAGCCCGCGCGGACTTGACGGAAGTGAAGGATATCGACACGCCTGAGTTCAGGGATCTTCAACGCAACGTGAATCATGCGCTTGGCACGTACATGGAGTTGGGATATGGCTTGCGGCGAGACGGGAAAGTTCTGGATTACGATTCGGCTGACGCGCTCGTTTCCACCCCGCTCGGCGGCTCGAACCGCCTGAGCGCGCTTTATCAGCCGTTTCTTTTCAGGACCCAAGCCCGGAATTTCAATTCAAATTATTATGCGCTGATGCTTGATTCGCAGCCCGATGAAAATGTAACGACTCACGCGCAAATCGCCGGACGAACTTATCCGGGTGTTTCCTCGCAAATCGAGGGCGCGTTTGACGCGACGTTCACGGTCCGGCCATCGTTTAAGCTCTACACCGGAGTCGAGCGCGAATCGGATCAAGAATCGCTTGTGTCCACGCTGGGGGCGACGGCGAACGGAATCTTCGTGGGCCAGGTGGAAACAAACCTCGGCCACATTGGCGGGAGCTATTCAAATTCGCAGCACAATTACGATCTTTCAGTGACTTATACGGACGGCGCTTACACGGGCGAGAATCTGGCGTCGAACCGTCGCTGGGGCCTGGACGGAAATTTTGGTAAATCGATTCGCGGCAATCATCCATACATTCGCATTGCATATGGCGTCAGCTATCTGCGCTTTGATCACGATGCAGATTTCACGCCGGGCAGCGGAGAACCGGCGCGCGTTACCGGAGGCTATTACAGCCCGACGCGTTTTTTGCTAAATTACGGGCAGATTTTTCTTTCGACGAATCTTGGACGGCACGCCAAATGGGACATGGGAGGGTTGGCCGGAGCGCAGAATGCAGAAACAACCTTCACGGCATTTTCGAACACGCAATTTGCGTCGACATTTGCTACGCACTTGACCTGGAACATGAGCGAAAACAACGATCTTCGTCTGGGATACGATTACCTGAACACGTTTAATGCATTTCACCGGCATCTTTTCGTCGTGAGCTGGCGGCACTATTTCTAACGTGCCGACGCCCAGCATTTTTCCTCAAGACGACCCCAGGGGTGCGACTGCAGCGCCAAGCGTGACCCTTCCGGCAGTTTCCAATTCGCGCCTCGCGTCGGTGCAGAATTTTCTACTCAAATTCCGGTTGCCGCTGGTGGTGATCATAGGGCTGGCTTGGTTTCTGCGCGCACGCAACCCGCATTTCGCGAGCGCGTACATGGACGAATCGATTTATGTCCTCTTTGGGCGGATGTTTCTTACGCGGCATTTCGAGGCCCCCCTCAATAATCCCCTCGATTCCAGTTTTGGATGGTATCTGTGGCCCATTCTCGCGGCATGGGCCGATAGGATTCGCGGACTGGTCGGCGTGCGGGAATTGGGCGGGGCGATGGGCGCACTAACGGTTTGGACCGTATACGGTTTTTCGAAACGAGTTTTTTCGCGAGCCACGGGCCTGGCGGCCGCGCTGGTCTTCGCGTTCCTCGGCCCTGCGGTTATTGCTTCGCGCATTGCCACACGAGACGTTGGCTCGATTTTCTTTCTGGCCGTTGGCTTGTGGTTATTCGTGCGAGCTTGGCAAGAACAGGACTGGCCAACGTGGTTGGCGGCAGCGCTAAGCCTGTTCGCGGCGTTTTTGTGTAAATTTCTGATCGCAATCTATTTTCCGTTTCTGGTGATCCTCGGTTTGTGGAAGGGCCGTCGCGCGATTTTGGTTTTTGGACTATCGCTCACGATTCTGTGCTGCGCTTACGCCGTCTATTTCAGGGAATCGCTGATCGCGCTCGTGCAATATGGACGCTCATACGGGTCGCTGAAAGCACCTGCTGCCACGGCGTGGCATATCTATTTCACCGATCGCCTGGATTTCTGGATTTTGTTCGCGCTCGCGATGCTGGCGTGGGTGCCGGATGGCAAAGCTTCATGGCGAAAGGTGGCGTTGCTCTTCGGCGGTGTGGCTCTTATGCCGATTTTCCAGGTTGTTTCGCACGCCGATTACGACTACTGGAAGCACGTGAATTATTCATTTCTCTTCTTGGTTCCGCTCGCGATGCAAGGACTCATCGTGATCCTGCGGCGGATCGTGCCAGTGTCATATTCGATTCCCGCCACGGTCATGGCCGGGTGCCTGGCGGTTGGACTCGGTTGGATGGGAAACGCGTGGAGGATCAACCGATTTGTTTTCTGGCCAAACGTCGAACCGGCGGTTGCCTACTTTGACGGCCACTTGGTCTCCGACGATCGCATCCTGATCGATGACACCGTGTTCCGATATTACTTCTCGCCGCCGCTGCGCCAGTGGCAGATGGTCGATCCGTTTTACTTCAGCTATGGAACGGAGACAGGTCTTCCTGCATATGCTGCCGCGGTGCGCGACGGTTCGTTCGACTACATCGTTCTTGACGGCGGCATTGGCGAGGACGCGCAAGAGATGCAGACTGCCATACGACCAAATCTAGCTGGCCGGTATAGTCTTCGCGTCAGCACGCCGGATCCGGTCACAGGCCATGAGATCGAAATTTATGAACGAACGAATCCTGCCGCGATGGCCCGGACTGAGAGCGGCCCGCAAATTGTCATCACTGCACCTGCCGAGGGAGCTCTTGTGCGAGCGAATGGCGATTCCGCGACGCTTTCCGGAATTGTGAAGGGCACTCTAGCGGGCGACTACGTGTCGGTCGATGTTTTCACCAACCACTGGTACAGCCAGGGGGGCAAGATTTTCCCGGGCGCTCCCGAGGGTGCGTTTACACAAACAATCCACTTGGGAGGAGGCGGCCGCCAGCAGTGTTTCCACATTGTGCGTGTGCGCTTATTCGATCCAGCCGGGCATTTTCTCGCGCGGGCGATGAACTTCGATATTGCTCGAGCCAACCCGGATGGCACCCCGCCTAACTGCCGTTAAATGTTACGGAAGGCCCCTTCGAGGCACGTCGGACGCCACTCAGCGTCCCGCCCGCAAATTACTGAATCTAACATGCTATTCTTTTGAAGCAGGAAGAACTTGCCTGGGGTCGCAAGAAAGCAAACCTGATGGGTATACGGGAAATTCTGAACAGACGGATCATCGTACTTGATGGCGCCATGGGCACCATGATTCAGGCCCTGGGGCTTGTTGAGGAAGACTACCGTGGCAAGGAATTTCGCGATCATCCAAAGGATTTGCGGCTGAATAACGATGTTTTGAACATCGCGCAGCCCCAGATCATCGAGTCCATCCACCGACAATACCTCGAAGCGGGCGCGGACATCATCGAGACAAACACGTTCAATTCGAACGCGATTTCCATGGCGGAATATGGCCTGCAAGATCGAATCTACGACCTGAATAAGGCTGGAGCTCAAGTCGCGCGGCGCGTAGTGGAGCGTTTCACGAAGGAAAATCCGGGAAGCGCCCGATTTGTTGCAGGTTCTCTCGGACCAACGAGCCGCACCGCGTCGATGTCGCAAGACGTAAACAGCCCAGCTTCACGAGCAGCGACCTTCGATCAATTGCGCACTGCTTATTATGAGCAAGCGCGCGGGCTCATTGACGGCGGAGTGGACTTGTTGCTTGTGGAAACCATATTCGACACGCTGAATGGAAAAGCTGCGCTCTTTGCCATCGATCAGTATTTCGAAGACTCGGGCCGGCGCGTTCCGGTGATGGCTTCCGTGACGATTACGGATCGAAGCGGGCGCACGCTTTCTGGCCAGACCGTCGAGGCCTTTTGGATTTCCGTCTCGCACATGAATCTGCTGAGCGTGGGAATTAACTGTGCGCTCGGCGCGAAACAAATGCGGCCGTACATTGAAGAGCTTTCGCGTGTCGCGCCCATTTACATCAGTTGCTATCCAAACGCGGGCTTGCCGAATGCGTTCGGCGGATTCGACGAAACGCCGGAGTCCATGGCCGCCGATCTGCGCGATTTCGCAGCCAATGGATGGCTCAATATTGTCGGTGGTTGTTGCGGAACGACTCCCGCGCACATTCGTGCCATCGGCGAAGCCGTAAAGGACCTGAAGCCGCATACATTGTCGAAACCCGCGCGCTATACGCGCTTCAGCGGGCTCGAGCCGCTGGTGATTCGGCCCGACACGAACTTCGTCAATATTGGCGAACGCACGAACGTGACTGGCTCGCCGAAGTTTTCGAAACTAATTCTGAATGGGAAACTCGAAGAAGCGCTTGCCATCGCGCGCCAGCAGGTCGAAGGGGGCGCGCAGATCATCGACATCAACATGGACGAGGCGATGCTCGATTCCGAGCAGGCCATGACGACGTTTCTTCACTACATCTCTTCGGAGCCGGAGATTTCCCGCGTTCCGATCATGATCGACAGTTCGAAATGGAGCGTGATCGAAGCCGGGCTGAAATGCATTCAGGGAAAGGGAATCGTAAATTCGGTGAGCCTGAAGGAAGGCGAAGAGGCTTTCAAGCAGCGCATACGGCTGATTCGTCGTTATGGCGCGGGGATAGTCATTATGGCGTTTGACGAGAAAGGTCAAGCCGATACCGTGGCGCGCAAACTGGAAATCTGCACGCGCTCGTACAGAATTGCCACGGAGGAAGTGGGCATACCGCCGGAAGACATCATCTTCGATCCCAATATTCTGACTGTTGCGACAGGCATGGAAGAACACAACAATTATGCCGTCGATTTCATTGAGGCCACGCGACAAATCAAGGCAACGCTGCCCTATGTGAAGGTAAGCGGCGGCGTAAGCAATATCTCCTTTTCGTTCCGCGGCAACAACGTGGTGCGCGAAGCCATGCATTCGGCGTTTCTTTATCATGCGATTCGCGCGGGCATGGATATGGGCATCGTGAACGCGGGTCAACTCGGCATTTACGCGGAGATTCCTAAAGACTTGTTGGAACTGGTCGAAGACGTGCTGTTGAATCGCCGACCGGACGCAACCGAACGTTTGCTGGCCTTCGCTGATTCCGTAAAGCAAAAAGGAAAGGCGCCCGTCGAAGAAAGTGCGTGGCGGCAAGGGCCGGTCGAAGAGCGTCTTAAGCACGCGCTGCTCAAAGGCATTGTTGAATACATCGAAACCGACACAGAGGAGGCGCGCCAGAAATATGGCAAGCCCATCGCAGTGATCGAAGGGCCACTGATGGATGCCATGAACGTGGTCGGAGATCTTTTTGGCTCAGGGAGAATGTTTCTGCCGCAAGTGGTGAAGAGCGCGCGGGTGATGAAGAAGTCGGTCGCGTATCTGCAACCGTTCATGGAAGCAGAGAAACTCTCGAGCGGCATAGCGAAAGCCAAAGGAAAAGTGCTGCTGGCGACGGTGAAAGGCGACGTGCACGATATCGGCAAAAATATCGTTGGCGTGGTACTTGGCTGCAACAATTATGAAGTGATTGACTTGGGAGTGATGGTCCCGAGCGATAAGATTTTGACCGCAGCTCGCGAGACAAACGCGGACATGGTCGGATTGAGCGGGCTGATCACGCCATCGCTTGAAGAAATGTCGCACGTCGCCAAGGAAATGCAGCGAGAAGGATTCATGCTTCCTCTGCTCATAGGCGGAGCGACAACGAGCCGCGTGCACACGGCGGTGAAAATTGCGCCCATGTATAAACAGCCGGTGGTGCATGTCCAGGACGCGTCGCGGGCCGTGGGCGTTGTGGCGAGTTTGCTGAGCGCGGACCTGAAGAGCGGTTTCGTGGCGGAAAACGGCGCGGAGCAGGAAAAAACGCGAGAGAAGCATCGCGGACCGAAGACGCAAAGTCTTCTGTCCTTTGCTGAGGCGCGTCGGAGGAAGCCTGTTTTCGATTGGTCCGGTTATCAGCCTCCGCGGCCTTCGTTTACGGGAGTCCGCCCCTACAAATGCGTTTCTCTTGCCGAAATCGTTCCGTATATTGATTGGACTCCGTTTTTTCACGCATGGGAATTGCGCGGAATCTATCCGCGGATTTTCGAACAGGAGGGCGTCGGACCCAAGGCGAAGGAGCTTTTCGACGATGCGCAAAACCTGCTGCGCCGAATTGTGGACGAAAAGCTTCTTGTTGCTCGTGCCGTGATCGGCTTTTTCCCCGCGAACAGCGTGCTCGAAGATATCGAAATCTATCAGGATGAATCGCGTTCGAAGATTGCGGCGACTTTTCATACTCTACGTCAACAGATGGAAAAACCGGCCGGTGAATCGGATTATGCGTTGGCGGATTTTATCGCCCCGAAGGAAACTGGCTTGCCCGATTATTTAGGTGGGTTTGCGGTGACGGCGGGCATCCATATAGAGCCGCTCGTTGCAGGATTCGAGAAGGCAAACGATGATTACAGCGCGCTGATGGCCAAGGCGCTCGCCGACCGTTTGGCGGAGGCGCTCGCCGAACTTACCCACAAGCGAGCGCGCGATGAATGGGGCTTTGGCAAGGACGAAAAACTAGCCCACGAAGATTTGCTCCGAGAGCGATATCGCGGGATACGACCCGCGCCGGGATATCCCGCTTCGCCGGACCACACGGAAAAACAGCAGCTGTTTGAGCTGTTGGAGGCGCAAAAAAACGCCGGTATTCAATTGACCGAGAGTTTCGCGATGTACCCGGCTGCCTCGGTTTGCGGTCTTTATTTTTCGCACCCGAAGGCGAGATATTTTGCGGTGGGAAAGATCGATCGCGACCAAGTTGAGGATTATCACCGGCGCAAGGGCATGGATGTGCGCGAAGTGGAGCGTTGGCTGGCGCCAAATCTGAACTATGATCCAGAAGTTTAAGGTTTGCCGCTTAGGTTGTGATCCGGACGTTTTCGAACGAACGCAATTTACAATACTATTTCTTCCAATATAAGTACAATATCACCCGCAGCAGGGAGGGAGATTGAAAATCCATGTCTGGACGTACTCCGCAGCATTTTTCCGGCAAGGAATTGAAGATCGGCATTATTGGCTGTGGCTACGTTGGACTGCCGCTGGCATTACGTTTTGCCGAAACAGGCCATTTCGTGTTGGGTTTTGATACCGATCCAGGGAAAGTGGAAAAGCTGAATCGCGGCGAATCATATATCAAGCACATCCAATCCGAGCAAATCGCGAAACACGCAAAATCTCGTCATTTTTCCGCCACCACCGACTTCACTCAATTGCGTGACATAGATGCGGTATTGATTTGCGTGCCAACGCCGCTTGACGACCGCCGGGACCCGGATCTTTCGTATGTCGAAAACACGGCGCGGTCCATCGCGCCTCACCTGCAGCGCGACCAATTAATCGTTCTCGAGAGCACCACGTATCCGGGAACCACGGAAGATCTCGTCTTGCCCATTCTGGAGAAGGGTGGCCTGCGGTGTCCCATTCAAGGAGTGACGAATCGTGAAGCAGGGCGCACTGATTTTTACTTGGCGTTTTCTCCGGAGCGCGAAGATCCGGGCAACAAGCATTATGGTCTTGCACAGATTCCGAAAGTGGTTGGAGGGATCAATGCAGCGAGCGGCGAGGCGGCTGCGAATCTCTACGCTCAGATCGTCGCGCGCGTGGTTCGCGTCAGCTCGACACGGGCGGCCGAGATGTCCAAGCTGCTCGAAAATATTTTCCGTTGCGTGAACATCGCGCTCGTCAACGAGCTCAAACTGCTGTGCCAGCGCATGGGAATGGACGTTTGGGAAGTGATTGACAGCGCCGCGACCAAGCCGTTCGGCTTCATGCCGTTCTATCCGGGGCCCGGGCTCGGAGGACATTGCATTCCGGTCGACCCGTATTATTTGTCGTGGAAGGCCAAGGAATATGATTTCTCGACGCGCTTCATCGAACTGGCCGGCGAGATCAATTCGGCCATGCCGTACCACGTGGTCAATGCCGTCGCGGAAGCGCTGAACGAGCGGCAGAAAAGCCTGAAGGGCTCGCGCGTGTTGCTGCTCGGTGTGGCTTACAAAAAAGACGTGGACGACTTGCGCGAATCGCCTTCGTTGAAATTGATGCAGCTGCTGATGGAACGCGGCGCGCATCTCGATTACAACGATCCCTATTTCCCAGCGCTGCATAAAATGCGGCACTACGATTATTCCGCCATGCGCTCCGTGAATCTGAATGCGGCTGCGTTGGCCTCATACGATTGCGTGCTGATTGCCACGGATCATTCGGCTTATGATTACCCTGCCATTGTGGAGGCGGCGCAACTGGTGGTTGACACGCGCAATGCGACGCGGGCGGTGACGCAGCATCGCGAAAAAATTGCCCATTGCTGACGGCTGTGTTGCAGTCGTGGCGCTATTCAAGGAGGCAGGATGCGCTACCTTGTGACGGGTGGAGCGGGCTTCATTGGCTCGAATATGGTCGACGAACTCGTGCGGCGCGGTCACGATGTGACCGTGCTTGACGATTTCTCTTCGGGCAAGGAAGCCAACCTCTCCAGCGTCCACGGCAAGATTCGCCTGATTCGCGGAAGCATTTGTGATTTTGAAGCGGCGCGCGAAGCGTGCAATGGCGCCGACTACGTGTTGCATTTGGCCGCAAGGACGTCTGTCCCGCGTTCCGTCAAGGACCCGATCGAAACGAATCACATCAACGTGGGAGGAACGCTGAACGTTCTGGTCGCGGCGCGCGACGCGAAAGTGCGGCGCATCGTGTTTGCGGCGTCATCGTCCGCGTATGGGGAAACAATCACTCAGCCGAAGGTGGAAACGATGCCCGCGGAACCTATTTCGCCCTATGGCGTGACGAAGTTGGCTGGCGAACTGTATGCGCAGGTTTTCGGGCGCGTGTATGGACTGGAAAATGTGTCGATGCGCTACTTCAACGTGTTCGGCCCGCGGCAAGATCCCACGTCGCAATACTCGGGTGTGCTGTCGCGCTTCATGCTCGCCATGCTGGAAGGAACTTCTCCGGTCGTATATGGCGACGGCGAGCAATCGCGCGATTTCACATTTGTCGACAATGTTGTGGATGCCTCGCTGCGCGCCTGTGAAGCTCCCGGTGCTTCCGGAAAGGTATTCAACGGAGGAACGGGCCTTCGCATCACGCTCAACGAAGTGCTGAAATTGCTGGGGAAAATCTGCGGACGTCCGATTCGCGCGAAATATGATCCTCCCCGCCCTGGCGATATTCTTCACTCCCAGGCGGACATCACGCGCAGCCGGCAGATTCTTCACTATGAGCCGCTGGTGAATTTCGAGGAAGGGTTGCGCCAAACCTGGGATTGGTATTCGGCGGCCTACGCTAGAAAGTAAGTCTTCGCGACAATGTCAACATTCACCATTCACAATTTCGGCTGCAGGGCCACGCAAGCGGATGCCGCCTCAATCGGGCAAAGTTTTCTCGCGCGAGGATATTCGCTGGCGGAGACGGATTCCGTTGCGGATCTTGTTCTCCTGAACACCTGCACAGTGACGGCTGCGGCGGATGCCGAAGCGCGCGACGCGATCCGCCGGATTCATCGCCAAAATCCCGGGGCGCGAATCGTGGTGACCGGATGTTACGCGCAGCGCGCTCCCGAAGAATTAGCCGCGATCGAGGGCGTTTCGTGGGTGATAGGCAATTCGCATCAGACGGAGATACCGTTGCTCGTTGAGAGTAAGAGATTGGTCTCCATCGCGGGCCTTGCGCAACATGGTTCTCTGCCGGCGCAAATTGTTAGGGAAGAAATGCGCGACGCGAGAGATTTGGAGGTAGTTCCGCCTGAAGGCACTTTTGGAGAGCGCACGCGTCCTACGTTGAAGATTCAGGATGGCTGCAGTCATCGCTGCGCCTACTGCGTGATTCCGTTCGTGCGAGGGCGCAGCCGCAGTCTTTCGCCGGAGCACGTGCTTTTTGACGTTGGACGATTGGTTGAGTCCGGAGCGCGAGAGATTGTTCTGAGCGGAATCGATTTGGGAAGCTACGGCCGTGAATTGAGCCCGCGCACGACCCTCTACGATTTGATTCGGCGAATTTTGAATGAATCCGCAATCGAAAGAGTGCGGCTGAGTTCGATTGAGCCGATGGACGTGACGCAGGACTTCGTGGATTTGGCCGCCTCAACGGAACGAATCGCGCCACATTTTCACATGCCGCTGCAATCGGGATCGGACCGGGTCCTACACTCGATGCATCGATGGTACCGCGCTGCGCATTATGCCAGGCGAGTCGAAATCATCCACGAACGATTGCCGCACGCTGCGATTGGCGCGGATGTCATCGCCGGGTTTCCGGGCGAAACGGAAGAAGAGCACCGGGCGACGATGGACTTCATCGAGAGCCTGCCCCTTGCGTACCTCCATGTATTTTCGTTTTCAGCGCGCGGAGGTACAGCGGCCGAGAAGCTGACTGAAACAGTCGAGGACAGCGTGATTCATCGCCGCGCTCGCGAATTGCGGGCGCTCGGAGAGGCAAAAGCGAAGGCGTTTCGCGCTTCTCAGAAGGGAAAAACGTTGCGAGTTCTTACGCTTGATCGAAAGAATCGCGATTGGACTCCCGCCGTCAGCGGGAATTTTCTGAAAGTGCGTTTGGCGGGGCTTTGGTCTCGCAATCGTTGGATGGACATAATTTTCGATGAATCAGACGCGCCGCTCATTCCGCAGCATGTTGACGCTTAGCTCTCCAGAATCACCTGAGCGAACGCAAGGTTTTCTGTATGAGTGATGGAAACCACGAAGTGGTTAGCGCCGAGGCGCGCGGCGTGCTCACCGGCTTTGCCATGCAGATGCAAGACGGGCTTGCCACCCGGCTCGTTCTTCACTTCAATGTCGCGCCAGCGCACACCTTTTCTCCAGCCGGTGCCTAATGCTTTCATCGCCGCTTCTTTTGCAGCGAAACGCGCGGCGTAGCGCTCAAATTTGTTTTTGTGCCGCTCGCAATACTGAATTTCGCCGGGCGTGAACACCCGTTCAAGGAAAGCGCGCTCGTGGCGCATGATTGCTTTCTCCAGGCGATCAATCTCCGCGATGTCCACGCCCAAACCAACGATCACTTGATCCTCGCTCGCGATGCGAACCATGCGGAGCAAAGCAGCGCCGTAGTTCAGCGCCAGCCATGCTTTTTATCACTGGCGAGTACGGTGCTCAGATTCGCTTCGCCCGCGCATTATACCTATAATCAGAAATGTTCGTGGGAGTTGGGATGGCGGTAACCGGTCGAAAGAAAACAACTGTTGTCAAGGTGGCCCGGCCAACTGCCGCGAAGTCAAAGTGGCGACTGCGCAAGAGTGACGGCCTGCAAATTCTGCAAGTAGAGCCATTCAACCAATTCAAGTGGCTCGTTCATGGCTTTAGCACTCGGCCCGGAGGCGTGAGCGAGTTGAAAAATTCGAGGCCTGGCGGCTCGAAAAAAGAGACGGTGCTCAATTTGGGCCTTGCGGATTGGGACCATCGCGAGCGGGTTGACGCGAATCGCCGCCGCCTTCAAAAAGCACTTGGGCATCGCGATGCGCGCTTAGTCACGCTTCGACAAGTTCATTCGGATGTGCTGCACGTAATTCGAGAACCGTTTTCCGACGCGCCAAGTGGGGATGCGCTCGCAACCCAAGCGAGAGATTTATTTCTGGGCATTCAGACCGCGGATTGCATTCCGATTTTGCTCGTCGATCCTCGCCATCGCGCTGTCGCCGCCGTTCACGCAGGATGGCGCGGGACTGTTGCGCGTATCGCGGAGAAAACTGTGGGTCGTATGGCGATGGAGTTCGGAACGCGGCCAAAAGACGTTTTGGCTGCGCTGGGTCCCGGAATTGGCCGTTGTTGTTACGAGGTAGGGCCTGATGTGGTGAAGGAGTTTGCCGCGCAATCTCCCGATGCCTCAGAGTGGTTTGACGGCCCTTTCGGTATGCTGGCGTCGGGCGAAGATCCCAATCCGCTCCCGTGGCTTACGATGATGCCGCCGGGGCACCAACTGCCCCCAGTTCGATGTCATCTGGATTTGCACGCTGCAAATTCCGCGATCTTGGCCAGCGCCGGTTTGCAACGCAAGAATATTTTCGCCGCTGACTTTTGCACATCGTGTCGCACGGATTTGTTTTTCAGCTATCGCCGCGAGGGAGTCACAGGACGCATGATGGCGGTGGTTGGCGTGGTTTAATCGTTGGGAATACGCGGCTGATGCAGCAATCGTTCAGCGGGAAGCGGGCAAGAGCGTATGCGTTCGAACAATCTCCGGCGATTCGAGCAATGCCAGTTGTCCGCAGGCGGCCATAACGTCCTGCCCGCGCGAATAGCGCACAAAAACGAGGTGGCCCTTGTCCGCCAGGATTTTGCGAAAGGCCTCGACGCGCGCAGCATCCGGCGGATGGTAGGGCAATTCTCCGGGATTCCACGGAATCAGGTTCACTTTGGCGCGCAAATTGGAAATCAATTTCGCAACGCGGCGCGCATCTTCGGGTTGGTCGTTGAATCCACCCAGTAAAACGTACTCAAACGTCAGGTGCTCCCAGGGACGGAGCGGATAACTCCGGCACGCATCGAGCAAGTCTTTCAGAGGATACTTGCGATTGATGGGCATGATCGCGTTGCGCTGTTCGTCGTTCGACGCATTCAGAGAAATGGCCAGTTTCGGTCGTACCGTTTCCCTTGCCAGTTTTTCGATGCCGGGAATAATTCCGCTGGTCGAGAGGGTGACGTGCTTCGGCGAGATTGCCAAGCCTTTTGGATCAAGTAAAATCCTCAGCGCAACCATCACAGCATCGTAATTGAGCAGAGGCTCGCCTTGGCCCATGAGTACCACGTTTGTTTGCGGTTTCAGCGCCGTGCGATTGTCTTCGAGCGACGCAATCACCTGCCCAATAATTTCGCCAGCGCTCAAGTTGCGCAACAGGCCGAGCGTCGCCGTGAGGCAGAACTGGCAATTCACTGCGCAGCCCGCCTGGGTTGAGATGCAAATTGTTTGTCGCTTCTCTTCAGGCATAAAGACGGCCTCGACAGTTGCGACATCCGCGCGAGATGCTCCGTCGAGCTGCAAGACATACCGGACAGTGCCGTCGGCGGACTGATGGCGGCGAGCAATTCGAGGCAAGGAAAGGTGAGCGATTGCGCTCAACCGCCGGCGCAAATCCACAGGCAGGCTGGAGACTTCGTCGATCGTTCGCACGCGCTCGGCATAGAGAGCGTGGTAAATTTGCGCAGCTCGGTAGGACGGTTCGCCCAACTTGCTGACAAGCTCGCGTAACTCTTCCATTGATTTGCCAAGAAGGCAAACGCGCTCATTTGCCGGCGCGATACTGGAATCAGAGGAAGTCACAGCTTGTTCTCTTTTTACAATCATAACATGCTGGCACAACACGCTCGCCGCTCCCTGCAGAAATTTACGAAACTCATTTTCCAGTGGAAGTATGACTTTATTTTCGTTCGTGCAAGAATGGGAGTTACATGACTGCTGGAAGTCGCAAAGTTGAAGAAACGACGCTGCCCAACGGGCTGGTGGCGGTGACGGAGCCGATGGAACACGTGCGTTCGGTTTCGGTTGGTATTTGGATTCGCAGCGGTTCGCGGCGCGAGCCTCCCGAACTGAACGGCATTTCGCATTTCATCGAGCACATGGTGTTCAAGGGCACTGCGCGCCGGAAGGCGGAAGATATCGCGCGCGAAATGGACCGCGTGGGTGGAATGGTTGACGCATTCACCGCCAAGGAAATGGTTTGCTTCAATACGCGTGTCCTCGACGAGCATCTCGAAACGGTGTTCGACGTGTTGGCGGATATGATGCTCAATCCGCAATTTCCCGAGGAAGAAATCAGCCGTGAAAGATCGGTGGTGTTGGAAGAGATCCGCATGGTCGAGGACAACCCGGAAGACCTGGTCCATGAAATGTTTTCGAAGAATCTCTGGGGGCACCATCCGCTGGGGCGTCCGATTCTGGGCACAGCCGAGAGCGTCGAACGATTTGACCGCAAGACGCTGAACAACTGGTTTCACCACTGGTACGCGCCCAACAACATGGTAATCACCGCGGCGGGCAACCTCTCACATCAGCGCCTCCTTGACTTGATCATTCCGCGCTTCGGCGAGCGAGCCGCGACGGAGAACGGCTTTTCCGAGACGCCTCCTCTGCCGCGCGCGGAACTCGCTTCGCGTTCCAAGGTGGAATTAGAGCAAGTGCATGTTTGCCTGGGCGTGCCCGCTTATTCGATGACGGATTCGCGGCGCTATGCCGTCTCGGTGCTGAACAATTTGCTCGGCAGTGGAATGTCTTCGCGGCTGTTTCAAAACATCCGCGAGAAGCAGGGCCTCGCTTACGCCGTCTTCAGCGAAACGAACCATTACCGGGATGCTGGGATGCTGACTATCTACGCCGGCACCAGCCTTGAAACGGTTGAGCAATTAATCCGCTCGGTGATGAACGAGCTGCGCGACCTGAAAGACAAGCCCGTGAGTGACGAGGAGTTGCGCCGCTCGAAGGCAAATCTGAAAGGCGCAACTCTCCTTTCTCTGGAATCCACCGGCTCGCGCATGAGCGACTTAGCGCGCCAATACCTGTATTTCGGGCGGTACCTCTCGCCCGACCACCGCATTGCTTCGATGGAAGCCGTGACGCAACAAGAAATCCAACAAGTAGCTAATGACCTGTTCCGACCTGATCGGATCGCCGCGTCACTTGTAGGCAGCCTCAACGGCTTTGCTCTGACTCCCGCTCATCTCGCTTGTTGAAGACCTCCGAAAACGAAAGATTTCCGGCATCATCATTCTTGCAACGTCATGCCGCATTTTATTGACGTAGCTGCGCGGGTTTGCCATGATGCACGCAAGCCGCTGCGCGCTTAGGCGGCCAGTGAGGGCGCATCAGCTTCCGAGTTTCCATTCTGGCGTCAGGCAGTTCCGGCAACGCCACGTTGCTCGAAACGGAGCATACCTGCCTTTTGGTGGACGCGGGACTCGGCCGCAAGGAAACGCTGCGCCGCTTGGCTGTGCTGGGAAAAACTCCGGAACGAATTGACGGCATACTGATCTCGCACGAGCACACGGACCACTCGAGCGGACTGCCGCAACTTCTGAATCATTGGCGCGCCACTGCATACCTGACAGAGTCTACCTGCCGCGAAATCGTACGTTCTCTTCCCGAAGCGACCTGCAAGAAGATGGAACGCGTCGAGCACATTTGTGCGGGCGAGCGATTCACCATCGGCGACATCGAAATTTCCCCATTCTCCGTTCCGCATGATGCGGCCGATCCCGTTGGCTACTCATTTCGCGCCAACGGAACAAAAGTCGCCATCGTCACGGATCTAGGATATTTGCCCGAACTTGTGAAATATCACCTGCGCGAAGCGGATTGCCTGATTCTCGAGTCGAATCACGATCTGGAAATGCTGAAGGTGGGGCCCTATCCGTGGTACATCAAGCAACGAGTAATGAGCCGCACTGGCCATTTGTCCAACCACATCGTCAGCGAGTACCTAGCAGACCCGGAAGGCTTCGACGGTCACGCACGCTTCTTGGTGCTTGCCCATATTTCCGAGACGAACAACAATCCCGATCTGGTGCATTTATCGGCCGTCGAGGCTCTCAATCGGCGCCCCGTGGAAGCGGCGTTTAACGGGGAGTTGATGGTCGCCTCCCAAACGGTTCCAATAGGACCGCTAACTTTGTAGTATCAATAGTTTAAATCAGCATTGGCACTGATTCTTCCGTACGGCTTGCTCCAGCTGTCACCTAGAAGAAATTACCCACGGCATGAAAATTCTGACCAAATCAATACATGAAATGCTCTAGAAGACGACGCGCAATGACTTGATACTAGTACCCTTAAAATTTAGCCTTCTGGACGGCAAGCCATTTGCTTTCACTGGGCCGGGGTTTGGGGAAGGAAAGCAGCCGAGCCATCCGCCAGTTCATTTAGCGTTCTAATTTGGCTCCGGGCACATTCCTATTGTTGGTGAAGCACTTTCTGACCCCATCCGAAGGGGTTGGTAATCAATTTCCGAGTTACGGGGGCGGCCATTCTAAGGAAGGATCGTAAACTTCACCGATTTTTCAGCGCAAAATCCGAGGAAAAAACAGGATTAATCCGCTCGCAGTCTCCCGGCGTATTGGTTTTTTCGGAACGCCGCAGCGGAGCATCGAGGTTCCAAGTCGAATTAAACGGCGACCGAGAAGCGGCTATAGACCGTGCTGCCAGCCTGCTAGCACTTGGCTGCATGGCCCGGGGTGAGTTGCCCACGGATTACGCCGTGTGGGTTCCCGCGGATGACAGTCTGATTGAGCGCGTCATCACGCAAGCAGAGGAACTGCTGCACCTCGGCCGCAGCTTGTCCTGCTCAATTCCGCTGAGCCCGCGCGAGGGCGAAGTCCTCAAGGAGCTCCTACGCAATCGCGTCAATAAAGAGATTGCCGATCGTCTTTCCATCTCCGTTCGCACCGTCAAGTTTCACGTGTCTTCGCTGCTGGCTAAATTCGGCGTGGGCAGCCGGTGGGATCTGATCCAAAAAGCCCAGCATATGCTTGGAACACGGCAGCTACCTGACGACCTGCCCGGTTCGCCGGTGCAAAATCCTGCCGATCGAGCTGAATCTCCAGAACGAACTTCGCAAGATGGTTGGAACGCGCGGAAGAAGGAAGAACGAATTGTGCAATTCCGCGAACGACGGTTGCACCCGGCCTGAGTTTGCTTCGTAAAGTACTGTCTCTGCTATACTAGTTTTCTTGCCTCAGTGTGAGACTTACTTCGGTTATTATATCCTGCGGAAGTTTCCCGATGACGAATAGCGGAATCGTAGTTCCCTGACGACCCGCATTTCCAGCGATTCAGGAGAAAAAGCATTGATTGCAAGATACACGCGGCCGGAAATGGGCCGGATTTGGAGCGAAGAAAACAGGTTTAAGAAGTGGCTCGAAGTCGAGTTGGCCGCTGCTGACACCCTGGCCGACGCTGGTGTAGTTCCACGCGAGGCGGCGGCGCGGCTGCGGGAGCGTTCGCGAATCGACGTCACACGAATTTTGGAGATTGAATCGCGCGTTCGTCATGACGTGATTGCATTCACTGTCGCCGTCGGCGAAACGGTTGCTGATCCGGAAGCGGCGCGCTGGCTGCATTATGGCCTGACGTCAAACGATGTGGTTGATACGGCGCAGGCGCTGCTCGTACGCGAGGCTTCCGCGGTAATTGAATCCGGTATCGAGCGCTTCGGCGAGATCCTCGAGCGGCGCGCCTGGGAGTTCAAGGATGTTCCGCAGATTGGGCGCACCCACGGCGTTCACGCGGAACCCATTACCTTCGGGCTGAAGATCGCCAACTGGTATGACGAGAATCGCCGCGATTTGGCGCGTTTTCGCGAGGCCGCCAAGGAAATGGCCGTTGGCAAGATCGCGGGTGCGGTAGGCACGTGCGCGCACCTGGGACCCGAAATCGAGCAGAAAATTTGCCGGCGCCTTGGGTTGACCGTCGCCCCTATTTCGTCGCAGGTGATCGAACGCGACCGCCATGCGCATTACCTGGCCACTCTCGCAATCGTCGCCGCGTCGCTCGAGCGTATTGCTCTTGAGATTCGGCATTTGCAGCGCACCGAGGTGCGTGAGGTGGAAGAGCCGTTTGGCGGCGGGCAGCGCGGCAGTTCAGCGATGCCTCACAAGCGCAATCCCGTCGGCTGCGAACAGATTTGCGGACTGGCGCGCGTCGTACGGGCGAATTCTGTTGCGGCGATGGAGAATGTTGCGCTTTGGCACGAGCGTGATATTTCTCACAGCTCGGTCGAACGCGTGATTCTGCCCGATTCCACGATCCTGGTGGATTACATGTTGCACCGGATGTCGGAAATCGTGGGCAATATGAAAGTTTTTCCGGAGCGCATGCGGCGAAATCTGGATTCGACGCAAGGGCTCATTTTCTCGGGCCAGCTTCTGCAGGATTTAGTCGAGCACGGCGCGCCGCGAGAGGATGCTTACAAATGGGTCCAAGCCCACGCCATGGCCGCATGGGAATCGGAATCCAGTTTCCGGGACCGTGTCGCCGCCGATCCGAACATTACAAAAATCCTCGACCGGAAGGCGCTCGAAAAAACATTTGATCTAGGCAGGCAATTGAAATCCGTGGATGCTATCTTTGCGCGCGTCTTCGGCAAGAAATCGTCAGCGGCGCCGAACTGAACGCCGCGAACCCGAATCCCCGCACGTAACGGGCTTTCAATTGAGGTTGGCTAGACGCGCTGGATGTAGCGGCCTTCGGATGTATCGACTTTCACTTTGTCGCCATTGTTCACGAAAGGCGGCACGTTGATCACCAAACCCGTCTCGAGCGTCGCGGGTTTGCCTACCGCGCTCGCCGTCGCTTTCTGCACCGTGGGCTCGGTCGCCGTCACGGTCAGGTCGACTGTGTCGGGCAGCAAAACTCCCATCGGCTTCCCTTCGTAAAACTCGATCTTCACTTGCAAGTTCGGGATCAGATAATCCACCACATCGCCCAGAATTTCCTTATCGAGCGAGAGTTGCTCGTACGTTTGCGAATTCATGAAGTGATAGCCCGAAGTATCGCCATAGAGAAATTCGAATTCCATTTCGTCCATAATGGCGCGCTCGATGAATTCCTCCGCGCGGAACCGGTAATCAACGATCGAGCCGGTGCGCAGGCTGCGCATTTTCGTTTGCATCGAGCCGCGCTTGTTTCCCGGCGTCCGGTGCTCGACGCTGAAAACGGTGTAAAGGTCGCCCTGGTGCTGAATGATCATGCCGGGGCGCAGTTGTGTTGCTTTTACCATTGACGGCTCCTGATTCTCATTGGGAACTTCCTGCTTGTTGAAGCGAGTGGAAGCTTGTCCCGCGAATCGATTAGTTGAGGCTTAATTATAGCGAAAGATAGTGGCGAGTGGCTAGTGCCGAGTGGTTTAGCAAAGGCGAATACTTCGCGCGCGAGACGGCGCGAATGAGAAGGACGCACGAGTAGTTCATGCCGGTAGTGTTCAGGCTTTGGCCTGGCTGCGACGGAAGTCGCCGCCGAAGACGGGGCTGTGCCGCAGGCTTAGTCGTGTGTTGTGCACTGGCTATCCAAGGATGGCCTCGGCGGTCTTCAGCCACCATGGCGAGTGATGCACGACCGTGTATAAGACGAAGGTTTGGCAGGCGGCAAAGGCTGGAAGCCCCCACAGGTAGACCGGGTGGATGCGGCGGTCGAAGAACAGGTCGCGTGCTGCGGCGATCAGGATGAGGATGTCCACGCCGGCGTAGAGTGTGGTCCAAATTGCGAAAGCGAAAAGAGGCAAGTTATGGCGCGCCGCGGGCATTGAGAAAAGCGGCAGAAAACGCCCGAACGCGGCGGCAGTCAGCGCGCTGCAGGAGAGCAGTTGGAGCCGACGATGAAACGCAGGTTTCTTTCGCCAGTAGATGGCCAAGGCAAAGGGGATGGCGAAGGCGGTGATGTCAAAAAACGAAATCAAAAGATTGGCCTCAGGATAACGCGCGTGCAGGGTGAACTTGTTGAATCGCGCCATGGTCACTGCGGTTGATATACCGAGGACAAACATCGTGACCGCAAGGCCTACGCCGAACCAGCCGATGCTGCGGTGCCAGGATACATTCCGCATACGCACGAGCGCGGATTGAAGGATGAAGAAGAGTACCCATCCGAAAAAAACGGCAGCGTGAACAAAAAGCAGAAAGGGACGGGGCTGCGGTGGATGGAAGAGTTTCGTTTCTACTGTTTGACTGAAACCGTACACGACGACTGCGGCGATCAGTAGCGCCATCAAGAAGTAGAAATAGTTTTCCAGCAGGTCCGCACGACTCGGTGCTATTGCACTGCTCGCGACCATTCCACCACCGCCAAACGAGGTCGTTTAAGTGGGGGAAGAATAAATTGCTGGGCAGAGTAAAGTCAACAGGGCCAGGGCAAGTCCGGCGACAAATGTGGATTCGAAGGTCTCAAGTTGACGTTCGTCAAGACAGACGACTGGGTTCGCGCACGGCGGGCAAAGCAACGAGGTTTAGAAACCTGGAACGCCCGTGGCAGCAGGACGAATCTCACCCGCTTCAGGCGCGCGTCCGATTCGAAGGCGTTCCAGCACTCCCTGACCGAGAGACATCAGCCCTGTATAGAGGTAGCCCCACACGAAAAGCACCAAGAAGGGAATGGTGACGTAGTTTTCATTTTGGATGGCGTAAACAATCGTCGCCGCAAAATACAACCCGAGGAACACTTCTGCATAAGGCACCCATCCCACGCGATTGCGATATCTACGCTTGAGCGGTACGCCGCGCTCTTGGCCTTCGATCCGGTACTTTGGGGTGCGCACAAATTCCGATTGTTTGCCGACGAGGGCTTCGATGACGGCCACGGCGTTGCGCACCGAAAGCCCGATTCCGATCGCCATCACGAACGGCAGATAGAAAATTGCGCGCCACCATGTCTTCGGGTAAAGGACGCGCTGTGAAGCCAAGTAGAAGCTCGAAATCGAGCACGTAGAAGCGAGAAACAGAGGTAAATCGATCAGGCACATCTGAAACCATCCCTGATAGAAGCGCACGATCATCGCGGGCAACAAAATTACGGAGAGCAACACCATCAGCGGATAGCTGATGTTGGCAGTGAGATGAAAACATGCTTCCGCTTTCACAAATCCGGGTTCATCCGACTTCAAAACGCGCGGCAGAATTTTGATCGCCGTCTGCATCAGACCTTTCGCCCAACGTGCCTGCTGCGATTTGAAGGCGTTCATTTCTACCGGCAGTTCCGACGGGCAATCCACATCGGGCAAATAGAGGAAATGCCAGCCGCGAAGCTGCGCGCGATAGGAAAGATCGGTGTCTTCCGTCAGCGTGTCGTGCTGCCATCCTCCGGCGTCCTCGATGGCAGTGCGGCGCCACACGCCGCCTGTTCCGTTGAAGTTAAAAAACGAGCCGCGACGGTAGCGCGCGCCATGCTCGATCACGAAATGTCCATCGAGGAGAATGGCCTCCGCCTCCGTGAGCGCCGAGTAATTGCGATTGATGTAACTCCAGCGCGTCTGCACCATGCCGAGCTTCGGATCCGCAAAATACGGGACGGTGCGGGTCAAGAAATCCGCGGGCGGCAAAAAGTCCGCGTCGAAAATGGCGATAAATTCACCTTTCGCCGATTTCAGTCCTTCGTGCAGCGCCCCGGCCTTGTAGCCTTCGCGATTTTCGCGGTGGATATACGTGATCGGGATGCCGAGTTGCTGATGGCGCTCGACGCATGCGCGCGCTACTTGCCGCGTTTCATCCGTCGAATCATCCAACACTTGGATGTCCAGCAACTCGCGCGGATATTCGAACTGCGCAATACAGTCGACAAGGCGCTCGATCACGTAGCGTTCGTTGTAGATCGGAAGCTGTATGGTAACCTTGGGCCACTCCTTTACCGGCGGAGGCGGGCCCGGCACGTTATGACGGTAATGATAAAAATTGTAAACGAGGACGTAGCGATAGATTCCATACGCGGCCAAGACTCCCAGCACGAGGAAGTAAGGAATCATCATCAACAAGTCAAAGGAATTCGGTTGGTAGATGCCGCTGAAAGTGCGATTGGTGAGTTTGCGGAGATAATCCGTCACCGGATTCGTCGCTACCGCAGCCATCGTCGCCAACAGGGAATGAAAGTCCACTTCGTCTTCACCCTCGCATGAGCATTCGCGCGGAAGCCAAGAAGCGCGCGGAAACGCCAACTTCGCGTCGCTCGCAAACCGCC
Organism: Candidatus Acidiferrales bacterium; assembly: GCA_035933575.1. Classification (GTDB taxonomy): domain Bacteria; phylum Acidobacteriota; class Terriglobia; order Acidiferrales; family UBA7541; genus DAHUXN01. Next base: position 54,147 of record DASYYR010000039.1, read on the forward strand.
ATCGCCGTGGCGGGACTCGTCTTCCTGGAAATCCTATTCGTCATTCTGTATCGCTTCGGCAATCTGGAAGTTCATGTCATCGAAACAATCGCCACCGGCCTGGGCGCCGGCATCGTTTACTTTGTTATTCTCTACGCCCTCGAACACTTGCCTGAGCGCCGCGCAACGCTCTGGGTGATTCTCCTCGGAGCGGTGCTGTTCCGCCTCACGCTGCTTCCGCTTGTGCCAAGCCTTTCCAGCGACCCGTATCGGTATCACTGGGACGGCCAAATTCAGCTGGCCGGGTACAACCCGTATCTGGTCAAGCCCGATACTTTGAAGATTGGCGCTCGCGAGACGCCTTTAGGGCATCCGTTGTCCGCTCACGATATGCCCAATATCTATCCGCCGCTCGCTGAACTTGTCTTCCGCGCCGCGGCCCGATTTTTGCCTGGCAACGTCGCGTTCAAACTCCCATTCTTCCTGGCGGACTTGCTGACCGTCTTTCTTCTCGCTGGCTGCCTGCGGTCCAGCCCTCAAAGGAACTTCCGTCTAGCAATTTACGCCTGGAATCCGCTGGTAGTGGTCGAATTCGCGGGCACCGGCCACAGCGATTCGTTGGCCTTAGCCGCGCTGGTAGCGGCACTCCTAATTATACGGTCGCGGATAGGCGTGTCAACGATTCTGCTAGCCGCAGCGGCCCTGTTGAAGGTTTTCCCGGCAATGCTGTTCCCGGTGTGGCTCCGCCAGGCTGGATGGCCGCGTTCGGGTCGCTCTTGGGCGGCAGCCTTCGCTTCGGCGGCCTTGGCAGGACTGTGCTTTTGGCCTTACCGAGCCGCTTGGGCGCAGATTCCCTCAACGTTGGCCTATTTCGGCGCGCACTTCCAGAATAACAATGCCAGCCTGTTCTCGGTCCTGAAGGCTTTCAGCGGCTCAGTCGATTGGGCGTCCGGAATCGGCGTAGGAATTGTTGTTGCGCTTGCGCTGTGGGCAGCCGCGCGGCGTCTCGAACCCGAGCACGCCGCCTATCTGATTTTTGGCGCCGTCCTGATGCTCTCGCCGAATGCCTATTCGTGGTATTTCACTTGGATCATTCCGTTCCTGTGCTTCTTCCCCAATCCGGCGTGGCTGCTTCTGACGATTCTGCAATTCCTGTCGTACCACACGCTGATCCGCTACGGCATTCTGGGCGATTGGCGCTGGAGCCCGCTCATGATTTCACTGACGTACGTTCCATTTTACGCGTGGCTGGGATGGCAAATGCTAGCCCGGAAAAAATCGCTAGCATTATAAGAGCTTTGCCTTTGCCTTGAGTTCGTCGAAGTCGTCCTTGCTTATCCACGATACCTGGAAATGTAGATCGCCTTCTTCGACTATGTAAGCTGGCTTTAATGCCTTTAGGTATTTTAGAGTTTCTGAAGCAGAACGCATGACGAACGTACCCCATTCTTCGTTCTTTTCACGGTTGACTATATTGCCGTGTACTTCACGCTCTCCGTTCAATCCGATCGGCAGGCTCTGTATCCAACCGTTTTGTAAAAGCCAGAGTTCTGTTCCAAGCATCGCGTAGCCATGCGCGCCGAACCATTCGACTGCTTCAATCGCGGCTGCAGGTCTCCACGCAGTCTCGGTGCCCGATATGAAGGCTGCTGCTACCAATTGCGGAGGAAAATTGGGAGGAAATAATTCAGAAGGCGCGCGCTGATCCATGAGAAGCTAAACGTTGAGGGAAAGGGAAGTTTCGGGGATAAAGTCGGCGGTGCGATTTGCAGCCGCGGGCAGAGGCGTCTTCGAGCGATCAACGGGGTTGTACATTGTGTCGCGCTCGAACGGAACGCGGCCGGCGGCGCGAATCAGGCGCTCGAGTCCGGCGCGAGTCATGTGCTGAGGAGTGGTGGCGCCCGCATCGTGATAAATCTTCTCTTCGATTACGGTGCCGTCGATGTCGTCCGCGCCAAATCGCAGCGCAATCTGCGCGATTTTCGGCGTCAGCATAATCCAGTAGGCCTTGATGTGATCGAAATTATCAAGCAGCAATCGCGAAATGGCGATCGTTTTCAGATCATCGAACCCTGTGGGCTTGGGCAAGTGCGCGAGCGCGGTGTTATCCGGGTGAAATGCGAGCGGGATGAAGGTCTGAAAGCCCTTGGTGCGGTCCTGCAAATCGCGCAGCAGCAGCAAATGCTCGACGCGCTCTTCCGGCGTTTCGATGTGGCCGTAAAGCATCGTGGCGTTCGAGCGCAGCCCGATTTCATGCGCGGTTCGCGCAATGTCCAGCCACATGCGACCGCTTGTTTTATGGTCGCAAATGATTTTACGCACGCGCGGATTGAAAATTTCCGCGCCGCCGCCCGGCAGTGAATCGACTCCCGCATCTTTCATGGCCAGCAAAGTGTCGCGCACGGAAAGCTTTGAGATGCGCGCGTAAAATCCCACTTCGACCATCGTGAACGCCTTCAGATGCACCTGCGGGAAGCGCTGCTTAAGGCCGCGAATCATGTCCAGGTAAAACGAAAACGGCAAATCCGGATGTAGACCGCCCACGATATGAAATTCGGTTGCGCCTTCCGCGACGCCCTGCCCCGCGCGCTCCCAGATTTCTTCGAGCGAGTAGCTGTACGCACCGTCGGCATCTTTGTCGCGTCCGAATGCGCACAGGCGGCAATGCGCGCCGCAGACATTCGTCGGATTGATGTGCCGGTTGATGTTGTAGTAGCAGAGGTTACCGTGGCGCTTCTCGCGAACATGATTCGCGAGCCATCCAATGGCAAGCAGATCGCTCGATTCATAGAGCGCCAGGCCGTCTTCAGCTGAGAGACGTTCGCCAGCAAGCACTTTCGCGGCAATCGGTTCAATCCGTGCGTCGGTGATGTGCAGGTCGGTGTTCATGGATGCCCAGCTAAAACCGGGTCACAACTGCAGCCGCTCCCCAGAACAACAGGAACAACAAACTAATATAGCCATTCACGGCGAAAAACGCAGCATTCATTTTGCTGAGGTCGTTCGGTTTCACAAGGGAATGCTCATACGCGAGCAGCGCGGCTACCACCGCGATTCCGGCCCATGCCGGCCAGGCAAGCCCGAAGCTCCACGCCAGCCACGCCAGCAGCGCGACCATGGCGACGTGCATTGCGCGAGCTATTGCCAGCGCCCGTGCAACGCCAAATGTCTTGGGAATCGAGTACAGCCCCGCCTGTTTGTCGAATTCGACGTCCTGGCACGCATAGAGCACGTCGAAACCGCCGACCCACAGCGTCACCGCGGCGCACAGGATCAGCATTCGCCAATCGAGAGAGCCGCGCACCGCGATCCACGCCGCCGCCGGCGACATTCCCAGACAAAAGCCAAGAACGAAGTGCGACCACATGGTGAATCGCTTGGTGTAGGAATAGAGGAACAGAATCGCCAGAGCAACAGGGGATAATTCGAGCGCGAGCCGGTTCAATTGCCACGCGGCAATCACAAGCACGGCTGCCGATGCCACTGTAAACACCCACGCAAAAGCGAGCGACAATTGCCCGGTCGGAAGTGCGCGATTCTGCGTTCGCGGATTCGCCCTGTCGTAGCGAATATCGGCGATACGGTTCATGGTCATCGCCGCAGAACGCGCACCGACCATCGCGACCACGATCCAGCAGAGTTGCCAGATAATGACTCGCGGAGCGGGCCATTCGCCGCGTCCTGCGCGCTCGGCCAATAGCGCGCCAACCAATGCGAAGGGCAGGGCAAAAACCGAGTGCTCGAACTTGATCATTTCGAGCACAGTTCGAATTCGGTTCTGAGTCATTGCGCCTTTACCGTCAGCGGATCGCGGTCAAAACTGCTAGGCGTCATGCTTTTTTGTCTCCGCGCGCGCCGCCTAGCCAGCGATATTGTTCCGTCTGAGGCAAGCCGAGTTGCGCCAGCACGCGATACACAAACTGCTCAGCCATATCGTCAATTTGCTTTGGCCCGTAATAAAACGCGGGCATTGCGGGCATTACCACGGCACCGGCATCGTGCACACGCAGCATGTTTTCGAGGTGAATGCGATTGAGCGGCGTTTCGCGCAGGCAAAGCACCAGCATTCGGCGCTCTTTCAGGCAAACATCCGCGGCGCGCGTCAGTAAATCGTCGCTAGTACCAGAAGCGATCGCGCCTAACGCGCCCGCCGAGCACGGGATCACGACCATGCCATCGACGTGCGCACTTCCGGACGCAATCGCGGCGCCCACATCGCGATTCGGCAGACATTCAATTTTCTTCGCGGCCGTGCCAGTAAGCAGGCCAGGCAGTTTCTTCGGCTCTTGTGCAACAACGCCCAGTTCAGTCGCAATCAGGCGCAGGCCCGCTTCGCTCGCCACAAAATAGACGTGCCCAACGCGCGCATCCGCCTCCAGGACGCGCAGGATTGTTTTCGCGTAGATAGCACCACTCGCGCCGGTGATGCCTACGGTGACGGTCTTGCTTTCGGTAGGGGACAAATTATTTCTTTCGAAAAACGGAATCATTTACAGGACGATTTATGTGTAGGCTGTTTAGTTCCAGCACCAAGCTTCCGGCGGGCGATTTCGCCTCAATGTGTTCCGGGAACTTGATCCCTCCGAAATTCCGGTAATCCGAGTAGTAAGTCTCAACTTCGTAGGCGTGTTCGACGCCGTCTCTCTTGGTGCGTGTTCGTTGCGCCGAGTCCATTCGAACCAGGAGGAAACTCTGGCAATCGTAATACCGGCGCTGTCGGTCTCCGATTTTAGGCGTGAACAGCAGCGCGTAAGCCCATTGGCGGTCAACTGTCGCCAATCCCAGCAGTTCAATTCGTGTGTAATGCTGCTCAAATTCTGATTCGGTCAGAGCAAGCCAGTCTTCTTCTAGGATATCTACGGTGATCCAGTTCACTGCAAGCGCTGCCCCAGCGTCGCTGTCGAAAAAACGTGTTCCGTCGTTGTGACCAATCGAGGTTAGACCTTGATTCAAGAAAGAATGAAAAGCGTCACTTGCGGGTGCTTTGTAATAGAAATCAAAATCACCGAGACTGGTGGAAGAGGGAACATGAAAGCTCCCATGGGCATCAACTGTCTGTAATGTACGCCAAGCGACAAGGCCTCCCGTGGCTGCAATATTCTTGTCCAAGATTTCTGACGCACTTATTGGGCCTTTGGGCCGAGGTGCCTTTTGAGCAAATGTCGGAAAGCAACAGCACAATACCAGCAATACTGTTAGGGCTGGGGCTCTTCGCATACCCGGAAATTATACTATGCTCTTGCCCGCGTCGGTGTGACTGAGGGGCTCAGGTGAGCTAAGAAACCGCGCCATGCGATATACGCAGCGCTGAAATGCTAGAATGCTCGTTCCTTCGGGGCGCGCTATGAACGAATCTGACATTCGCCAATTCTTGGCGGCGGTGAAAAAGGGACGCATGTCGTCCGAACAGGCAGTGGTGCGTCTGAAAAATCTTCCGTTTGAGGATCTTGGCTTCGCCAAAATTGACCATCATCGCTCGCTGCGGCAGGGCTATCCCGAAGTGATTTTCGCGCGCGGCAAGTCTCCCAAGCAGGTCGCGGAGATCGTTCGCGGAATGCTGCGCGCGAAATCCTCGCACAACATTTTGATCACGCGCGCCGATGCGAAAACCTACCGCGCGGTGCGACGCATAGCACGCGAAGCAAAATTCCACGAACTGTCTGGCACGATAACCATCCACCGGAGCAACGCCGTCACCGGCAAGGGACTGATTCTGGTTGTTACCGCGGGCACCAGCGATATTCCGGTGGCCGAAGAAGCCCTTGTCACTGCGGAAATGCTGGGGAATCGCGCCGAGGCGCTTTATGATGTCGGCGTCGCCGGTTTGCACCGTCTGCTCAAGCATCGCGACAAGCTTGCCGCGGCGCGCGTGATTATTTGCGCCGCAGGAATGGAAGGCGCGCTGCCGAGTGTTGTCGCGGGGCTCGTCAGCGTGCCGCTGATTGCTGTGCCGACGAGCGTTGGCTACGGCGCAAGCTTTTCGGGGTTGACGGCTCTGCTTGCCATGCTCAACAGTTGCGCCTCCAACATCAGCGTGGTCAATATCGACAACGGATTCGGCGCGGCGTGCGTCGCAAGCTGCATAAATCATCTATAGAGTTTTGCAACGCGGCAAGAATTCTCGCGTCGGCGCGCGCTAACGCAAAGCCGCAACCACCGCTTCAGCGAGTGGCTCTTCTTCTTCGACGAAAACCGTGCGTAAGTCGATCACCAGCTGATCTTCTTCGATTCGTGCAATCACCGGCGTCCCGCTTGCTGGCCGGCGGAGCCGCTCCTCAATCTGCGCAGCAGAATAGAGGCGGCTCGCGATAGCGATCAGACTCGTTGGCAATTTCTGATCCGGCGTTGAGCCTCCTCCAATCACTGACGAACCTTCGCGAATTTCGAATGTCGCGTCTTCCGGCAGCTTATTGCGCAGTCGCGCTACAAACCCGCGTGCCCGCTGCTCGATTTCGTGCGCCGTCATGCGAATCATCCGCAGCGCCGGAATCTCGTCCCACGCGCCTCGCCGGTAAGCGCGCAGCGTCATTTCCAGGACCGCGATCGTCAATTTGTCCACGCGTAACGCACGAAACAGCGGATTCCGCCGAATTTGCTCCACCACTTCTTTCTTGCCCGCGATGATTCCCGCTTGCGGGCCTCCCAGTAATTTATCGCCGCTGAATGTAACGACATCCACTCCCGCATCAAAGCTCGCGCGGGCAATGGGTTCATCGATTCCCACACTGGAAAGATCCATCAAGCAGCCTGAACCGAGGTCCTCAACCACTGGAATCTTCAGTCGCTTGCCTATCGCGACAAGCTCCTCGAGCTTCGGTCTTTTTGTGAAGCCAACGATGCGGAAATTCGACGGATGCACACGAAGAAGCAGGCGGGTCCGCTCGTTCACGGCGCGCTCGTAATCCGTTATTCGCGTCCGATTCGTCGTACCCACTTCGCGCAGTTCGACGCCGCTCTGCGTCATGATGTCGGGAATGCGAAATCCATCGCCTATTTCAATCAACTCGCCGCGCGACACAACCACTTCAGCGCCTTTTGCCAGAGTGTTCAGAGTCAGGAACACCGCCGCGGCGTTGTTGTTCACAACGATTGCCGACTCCGCGCCCACCAACTCCGCCAGCAGTTTGTTGGTGTGAACGTCACGTTTCCCGCGCGCTCCTTCAGCAAGGTCATATTCCAGGTTCGAATAGCGCGTGGCTGTCCCGGCGAGATGTTCAACGGCCAACTTCCCGATCGGCGCCCGTCCAAGATTCGTGTGCAGCACGACTCCCGTCGCGTTGATGACACTTCGCAGCGACGGCGCCAGTTCTTCTTCCATCCGTTTTGTAATTCGCATTTCGATATCTGCGACGTTGAAGGACAAAAACGCCCCTTCGACACCTGCCCGTTCGCGTACATCGGCGAGCACACGTCGGGTAATCTCGACCGTGAATTCACGGCCAGCCCGTCGGCTCAATTCAGCAATCGTCGGCCGGTTCAGCAGGTCGTCAACGGAAGGGATTTGCCGCAGGAGGGCGGCTCGCTCTTCCCGTACACCTGAACGTATACCCGAAGAAGATGAGGAGGTCATATTTCAGTCATTTCAACATACGCACCGCTGGGAAGCAACCCAGACGCATCTTTATACCCTTCCGACACCGGCTTTTAAGCAAGCGTTGACGTTGCGACGATGTTGACTCTAGGATAGTAAGGAGCCTTCCTTTCACTCATATTTTTGCGTTTATCGCAAAGCCATGGCCACCACACCAGAAGAAGATCTCGTTCAACTCGAAAAAGACATCCGCACCCTGAAGATCGAGTACGAACAGTTTTTTGGCGGTGGCCGCAAACGCCCTCCGGCGGATACGCAGTGGCGCGTCGAATCTCTCATCAAGCGCTATAGCGATCGCGGCGCTCAAATGAGCTACTCGCAGCGGTTTCGTTATACCAACATCGCACAGACGTTCGCAAAATATTGCGAGATTTGGCGCAAGAAGATTAAAGAACGGGAAGAAGGCACGACGCATCGTCATTTTGGCGCAGCGGCCAAAGCGATTGAAGCCCAGCGCGCCACATCGGCAGGTCACGCAGAGCCGAAGCGCCCGGCGAAAGGCGAGCCTGCATCACCCTTCGCTATGTCATTTTCTGACCCGGAACACGAAACCAAGAAAATCGAGCAGCTTTACCAAAAACTAGTCGAGGTGCGCACGGCCACGGGCGAAAAAGGCGGCACGCCGAGCTTTGAGGATTTTGGGAAATTTGTCCGGGAGAAAACTCGCGAACTGAAGGGCAAGAAGCGCAGTGCCCAAATCGAATACACCGTCAGCGTCGAGGACGGCCGCGTGAAACTAAAGGCCCGCGTCAGCGGCTGATTTTATTCACCTTCCTCTTTTCCATTCCTGCGCAACCGCATACACTGGTATGCCTTTTTCATCGTGGAGGTAAGTGTGGCAATTGAACGGGCCCTGATTAGCGTGTTTGATAAAAGCGGCGTGGTCGAATTTGCGCGCCAGCTTTCGCAACTGAAGATCGAAATTGTTTCGACGGGGGGCACGGCGCGGCTCTTGCGCGAAGCGGGCGTTCCGGTGCGCGATGTTTCAGAGCTGACCGGCTGGCCCGAAATGCTTGGCGGGCGCGTGAAGACGCTTCATCCCAAGGTTCACGGAGGCATTCTATTTCGGCGCGGCAGTGCGGACGACCGTAAACAAACGGCCCAACACGCGATTTCCCCGATTGATATCGTTGTGGTGAATCTCTACCCTTTTTCCGCAACGGCGAGCAAAACCGGCGTCACTGCTGAGGAATTGATCGAAAACATCGACATCGGCGGACCTACGATGATTCGCTCTGCCGCCAAGAATTTCGAGAGCGTCGCCGTCGTCACGGATTCGGCCGACTATCCCCGCGTGCTTGAAGAGCTGGCTTCTGCTCGAGAAATAAGCCTCGAAACGCGTCTCGATCTAGCGCGCAAGGCTTTCGCGCTTACGGCGCGCTACGACAGCGAAATCACAACGCAGCTCGAACGACTGACCGCCGATCGCGAACTTCATCTGGCCGCGTCGCCGGAGAGTCTGCCATTCCGCCTGCATTATGCCTTTGAGCGTCGGCAATCCATGCGCTACGGCGAAAATCCGCATCAGCAAGCCGCGCTGTATGTTCCAGCGGGCCGTTCGCATCACGGATTTGCCACTGCCCGGCAGCTTCAGGGGAAGGAGCTCTCTTACAACAATTTGGTGGACCTTGACGCCGCGTGCTCCCTCGCCCAGGAATTTTCCTCTCCCGCGACCATCATCATCAAACACAACAATCCCTGCGGCGCTGCGGAACACAACAGTCTCGCGGAAGCGTACCGGCGAGCGCTTGCATGCGATCCGGTTTCTGCCTTTGGCGGGGTGATCGCGTTCAACCGTTCTCTCGACGAGGAGACAGCCGAAGAGGTCGCTAAGCTCTTTGCCGAATGCATTGCTGCGCCGGGTTACGATGCGGCAGCGCGGGAGAAGCTTGCCGCGAAGAAGAATTTGCGCCTGCTGGAGATGCCTGTCGAAAAATCGCCGGTTGAGCTCGAACTCAAGCGCATCGATGGCGCTCTGCTGGTGCAAGAGCCCGACAATCGCGTCTTGGACGAATCGGAGCTGAAGATCGTCACCGAACGCGCTCCAAGCGACGCCGAGTACCACACCATGCGATTCGCGTGGAAAGTCTGCAAGCATGTAAAGTCCAACGCAATTGTCTTTGCGCGCGACGGCCAAACCTTGGGAGTCGGCGCCGGCCAGATGAGCCGCGTGGATTCCGTCAAGATTGCAGTTATGAAAGCACGGGTGTGCCTCGCCGGCAGCGTTGTCGCGTCCGATGCCTTCTTTCCATTTCCTGACGGCGTGGAAGAAGCTGCAAAGGCAGGCGCGACGGCCGTGATTCAGCCAGGTGGTTCCGTTCGTGACCCGGAAGTCATCGCCGCAGCCAATCGTCTTGGGCTCGCCATGGTTTTCACAGGCACCCGGCATTTCCGCCACTAACGTAAAGCTATTGGCTCGCATCCAATTCAATAGGTGTCGCGCGAATGGCAACAATTGCGGGGGAAGGCTTTGACCCTCGCAGCGGCCTAGACCATAATGAAGGTGTATCCCGGAGCTCGCATGGAGATGCAACGAATCGGCACAATTCTCGCCGTCGCGTTCTTCGCAACAGGCGCGGCCGCACAAACAGTTGCGCCAGCGTCGCAAGCCCCCAAGTCTGCCGACGCCTCTCTATATTCACAAGCGGATCAATCGAAGCGCGCGGAAGCGTATACCGATTTCATGCTGGGTCATCTGGCGGAGCAGCAGTTTGACGAAACCGGCAAATCCGAACTGGCCAGCCAAGCCATCGAGTATTATGAGAAGGCGCACGCGCTTGATTCTGACGCGGCCATCACGGAACGCCTTGCCGAAGTCTACGCCGCCTCTCAGCGCACCGACGAAGCGATTCGCCAGGCGAAGTCCGCCCTCGAGCAAGATCCAGATAATCTGGCGGCGCATCGCCTGCTCGCGCGCATTTATATCCACAATCTGGGCGATATGAACCCCGACAGCGGCCAGAAGGAAATGATTTCACTGGCGGTCGAGCAATTGAAGGCTGTCCAGCGGCTCGATCCCACGGATGTGGAATCGCAGCTATGGCTGGCCCATCTTTATGGGTTCCAAAATAAGCCCGAACAAACAGAACAAGTGCTGCGCGGAATCTTGAGCCATTCAGCTGACAATGAAGGCGCACTGGAGCAGCTCAGCCAGCTTTATTTGGACGAAGGGCGCCCGCAGGATGCGATTTCTGTGCTGAAAAATGCCGCCAGCGGTTCGAACAGCGCCGCACTGTACGATCTTCTGGGCACGGCCTACGCGAAGTCGAATAATTCTTCCGGAGCGGAAGAGGCATTCCAACGCGCGGTCACTCTCGAACCCGATGAAGCCAGCCATCGCAAGGGTTTGGCGCAGGCCCTGCTCTCCGATCACAAATACGAGCAAGCTCTCAGCCAGTACGAGCGCTTGACAAAAATTGAGCCCGACAATCCGGAAAACTATCTGCGCATGTCGCAGATATATCGCCATCTCAATCAGCTCGATAAATCCGAAAACAATTTGATGCAAGCCAAGAAGTATGCGCCCGGAAGTCTGGAAGTGTTGTACAACGAAGCGCTCCTTTATGAGGCGCAAGCACGCTACAAAGACGCCATACAGGTTCTCTCCGACGCCATCGCCGGCGTGAAGGCGCAACAGCAAGAAGGCCAGCCGGCTCCGAATGCGCTGACGATTCTTTACGAGCAGCTGGGCATGGCCTATCGGCAAAGCGGAGATTTCTCTTCCGCTGAACGTTCTTTTGAAGATATGCAGCAACTCGGCCCAGCCTCCGAAAAGCGAGGCGAGCTGCTCTTGATTGATACTTACCGCACCAGTGGTGATATCAAGCGAGCGATCGCCGAAGCGGAAAAGGCCCGTACTGCCGATCCCACCGACCAAACTCTGGCAGTAACGTACGCGATGCTCCTCGGCGACAATGGCCAGACGGACGACGCTACGAAAGTCCTTCGCGCACTGGTTCACGGGAATCAGACGGACCGCGAGACCTATCTCGATCTCGCACAGATCGAGGAGCGCGGCAAACGCTATGCCGATGCCCAAACCGATGCGAACAAGGCTCTGAGCATGTCTCAGGACGATTCCGACAAAGAGACAGTTTGGTTTCTTCTGGGTTCGATCTATGACGGGCAGAAGCAATACGATCAGGCCGAGCAAATGTTCCGTAAGGCCCTGGCCATTAATCCCCACGATGCCATGGTGCTGAACTATTACGGCTACATGCTCGCCGATCGTGGCATTCGCCTGGACGAAGCAATCGCGATGATCCGCAGCGCTGTGGTCGAGGACCCCACCAACGGCGCTTACCTTGACAGTCTTGGATGGGCCTACTACAAGCAGGGCAACCTCGCTGAAGCCCAGCAATACCTGCAACAGGCCGTTTCTCACAGCGCCAACGATCCTACCGTCCTCGGCCATCTGGGTGAAGTCTACGCAAAGCTCGGTCAAACAGACCGCGCGGAACAAACGTGGGAGAAAGCTTTGGTTTACTGGCACAAAGCCCTTCCTGCCGATTATGAAGCGGAAAAAGTCTCCGACCTGGAGACCAAGCTGAAAAATCTGAAGCACCACCGCGTCGCGGAGAAATCCGTCGGCGGCGACCCCAAACCGTAATATTCTCTGCGAATGAAGCGCTCCGTTCGCCTTCCCGCCTTCGCGAAAATCAATTTGTGCCTCCATGTCGTCGGGCAGTTTCCCGACGGCTATCACGAACTGCGCACAATTTTCCAGTCGATTTCTCTTCACGACACTTTGGAACTGAAATTATCCGCCGGAAAAGAAATCAGTCTTGAGATTGATGACCCTTCACTCCCCGCTAATTCCACGAATCTGGTTTGGCGCGCCATCGACGCCTTGCGCCACGAGCTTGGTCTTCGCCGGGGAGTCCACGCGAAGCTCACGAAGCGGATACCTGTTGCTCGAGGCCTTGGCGGTGGCTCTAGCGACGCTGCCGCGGCGCTCATTGGCTTACTGCGCCTCACGCGCCGTCAACTCCCGCTCCCGCGCCTTATCGAAATCGCCGCAGACTTGGGCGCTGACGTGCCGTTTTTCCTTTTCGGAGGGCGCGCTCTGGGCGTCAATCGTGGCGACGAGATTTATCCTCTTTCCGACGTGCCACGTAGAACCATCCTCGTCGTTTCTCCGCGCGACATTGGTGTCAGCACGCGCGACGCCTATGCTTGGCTCGACCCACGACTAACCAAGTCTCGTCAATTGACAAAACCAGCCGCGACCCATAGAATATGGGGTTTCTGCGCTCTGTGCTGGAGCCGGCAGGACAGTGGCATCTCGAATGACTTCGAGGCCGCCGTTTTTGGCCGTCACCCCCGTTTAGCTAAAATCAAACGGACTTTGCTTCAGGGAGGAGCCGCGGAAGCCGCGCTGGCGGGTAGCGGGTCGGCGGTGTTCGGAGTCTTCCGAAACCCAGCGCAGGCGCGCCGAGTCGCTCGAGAGTTTCCGAAAGACCAGGTTTTCGTAGCGAGAACCCTCTCTAGGGAAGGCTACCGCGGGGCTATGTTCCAGCGGACAATTGTCTGACAAGTTCGTTCAAAGGGCTCAACTAAGAATCGTCCAAGAGGCTCGTGTTGGCTGACGATAAATTCAAAATTTTCAGCGGCAGCGCTAATCCCGCACTCTGCGAGGCTATCTGCCATTATCTCGGCGTGCCGCGCGGCCGCGCCGAGCGTGGTCAATTTAGCGACGGCGAATCTCGTTTCCAAATTCTCGAAAACGTTCGCGGCGCGGATGTTTTCGTCGTTCAAGCATGCTGCCATCCGGTCGATTTTCATTTGATGGAGCTTTTACTGATGGTCGACGCGTTCAAGCGCGCTTCGGCTTGGCGCGTCACAGCCGTGATTCCGTATTACGCCTATGCCCGCCAGGATCGCAAAGACCGTCCGCGCGTGCCGATTTCGGCGAAGCTCGTAGCCGACCTGCTCGAGACGGCTGGCGCGAGCCGGGCACTAACTCTCGATCTTCATGCGCCGCAGATTCAGGGCTATTTCAACGTGCCTGTCGATCACTTGTTCGCCGCGCCGGTTCTGGTTGAATATTTTCAGAAGCGCGGGCTTCACGCAATTACGGTTGTTTCGCCTGATGCCGGCGGCGTCGAGCGCGCGCGTTTCTTCGCAAAGAAAATGGACGCTCCTTTGGCCATCGTCGACAAGCGCCGCATCGACGTGAATGTCAGCGAAGTGATGAATATCGTCGGCGACGTCAAGGGCCGTCCCGCGCTGGTGATTGACGACATCATCGACACGGCCGGCACGCTGGTCAAAACGGCCGAAGCCCTGCTCAAAGAAGGCGCGACGGAAGTTTATGCAGGCTGCACGCACGCGATTCTTTCTGGGCCTGCCGTCGATCGAATCTGCAAGTCGCCGATAAAGGAAGTGATCGTCACGGATTCGGTGCCGCTGTCGCCCGAAGCGAAGAAAGTACCCAAAATTAAAGTGCTGAGCGTCGCCGAACTTCTGGCGCGCGGCATTCGTTCGATTCACGAAGAAACTTCAATCAGTGAGCTGTTCATTTAGGCAGCGAAGGGAAGGAACGTATGGAAGTCTTTGTCGTTGAAGCCACGCCGCGGGAAGAACGCGGCAAAGGTGTCGCCCGGCGCATTCGCCGCACGGGCCTGGTGCCTGCCGTTCTTTATGGAGGCAAGAATAAACCGGTTCCGATGACCGTGAACGCGCGCCAAGTCGCCCGGATTCTGCGCTCAGAGACGGGCCACAATACGATTTTCAGCGTGAAGGTTGCCGGCACTCGGGAAGAGAAGGCCATGGTGAAGGACTGGCAAGTTGATCCCGTCAGTGGCGCCTTGCTGCATGTGGATTTGCTGCGCATCGCGATGGACGTGCGCATGCGCGTCCGCGTCCCGGTGCACGTTTTCGGCGAACCCGAAGGCGTCAAACTGCAGGGCGGCGTTTTCGAAATGGTCACGCGCGAAGTCGAACTGGAATGTTTGCCCGGCGATATTCCCGAAGAATTCAAAATCGACATCAGCGGCTTAACCATTGGCAAGCAACTCCGCGCTGCCGATCTGCCGTTTGATCCGGAAAAAGTGAAACTGGTCACTGACCCGCAGCGCGTTCTGGCGCACGTCGTGATCCTGAAGAAGGAAGAAGAAGTGGCGCCCGCCGAAGCTGTCGCAGCCACCGAGGCAGTTGCGGCCGAGCCCGAAGTCATCAAGAAGGGCAAGAAAGAAGCCGAGGAAAGCGAAGAAGGCGCCGAGCCGGAAAAGGCCGAGAAAGCCGAAAAGAAGGGAAAAGAGAAGGAGAAATAGCAGTTTACGTCGTAAAGCCGCACCGTGGTTTGGCGCTGGGACAAGATTGTGCCTCGCGCCGCAAATGGGGACGCGCGGATGCGAATCATCGTGGGTCTGGGCAATCCCGGCCGCGAATATGCCTGGACGCCGCATAACCTTGGTTTCCAGGTGATGGACTGTCTGGCGGATCGTTTTGCGATCCGCATCACCCGCCCCGAGGGGCAGTCGGTGATCGGAGTGGGTCGGATCGCGGGGCTCGACGTGGTGCTTGCAAAGCCCCAGACGTTTATGAACCTGAGCGGCCACGCCGTCGCTGATTTGATTGCGCGGTACGAGGCGGATCCGGCGGAAACGATTGTCGCCAGCGATGAAGCGGCTCTGCCGTGGGGAATGATCCGCATTCGTGAGCGGGGCAGCGCAGGAAGCCACAACGGGCTGAAGTCTGTAATTGGTGCGCTGGCAACAGATGAATTTTTACGGATCAGGCTGGGTATCAAGCCTGAACACCCTGTAAACGATTTGGCAGCTTATGTTCTCGCCCCGATGGGCAAGGACGTCCGCAAAGTGGCCGATGCGATGATCGTCGAGGCCGCGGATGCCGTGGAAATGATTCTGGCCGATGGCGCGGGCCGGGCGATGGCGCACTTCAACCGGCGTGCCACGCCGCCAGAAGAAGCCGCCGGATAGAATTTCTGAGTTGGAGAAGGAAAAGAGGGAACAATGGAAGAAAGACTGTATGACCTGATCTTCATCTGCCGGCCAGACACGCCGGAGACGGAGATTGACAAACTGATTGCCACTCTCACGCACGCGGTCGAGGAAAAGCAGTCGAAAGTGGAAAAAGTCGAGAAGTGGGGCACGCGCCGGCTCGCCTATCGCGTCAAAAAATTGCGCGAAGGTTTTTATGTCTACATGGTGCTTCGTTCGAACCATGGCGAGCTTTTTAAGGAATTGGAACGCCGATTACGCGTTACCGACGCAGTGGTCAAGTATCTGACCGTGCGCCTCGACGAAGAAATCAAGCGGCAGGAAAAATTGTCCAAGCGCCGCGAGAAGCGCAACGCGCGGCGACCCCGCAAAACTGCACCTGCCGCTCCCGGCGCCGAACAGGCCGCGACGGCGGCTGGATAGGGAGAAAATTCAATGGCCGACGAGACACACGCACCGCAGCAGCATGCACCATCGCACCATTCATCGTCGCATTCGGGCGGCAGACCGCCCGGTGCCGGCGGTGGCCCCGCAGGCAGCAGACCGCCAGGACCGCGCCGCGGCAAGCGCAATTATGTTCGCAAGAAAAAGGTCTGCCGCTTCTGCGTTGATAAAGTTGACCTGATCGATTACAAGAAGCCGGAGATTCTCCAGTCGTTCGTGCAAGAGCGCGGCAAGATTCTCCCGCGGCGAATGACCGGCACTTGCGCGCGTCACCAACGCTGGCTGACGATTGCCATCAAGCGCGCGCAGAACATAGCTCTTTTGCCGTTCGCGTCCGAACTATAAGGCGAGCGGAAAGAAATTCGAGGATAAAGCCATGGAAATTATTTTGCAGGAAGATGTCGACAAGCTGGGCAATCGAGGGGAAGTAGTCACCGTCGCGGAAGGCTACGCGCGCAATTATCTGTTGCCGCAAAAGCTCGCCATCGCGGCAAATTCTTCCAACATGCGACGTCTTGAGAAAATGCGCGCCGCCTTCTCCAAGAAGGAAGCTACCGAGCGCGAAGGCGCGCAGAAACAGGCGGAGTTGCTTTCCGCCGTCGCTCTGAAGCTTACCCGCAAAGCTGGCGAGAACGATCAGCTCTTTGGATCGGTCACTTCAGCCGACATTGCCGATGCACTGGCCGCGCAGGGCTACACCATTGACAAGCGCAAGATCCAACTCAGCGACCCGATCAAAACTGTCGGCGAATATCCTGTCGCAATCAAGCTCTACCGCGACGTCATCGCTACGGTGAACCTCACAGTCGAACGCGAGGCCTAGGAGACGACACTTTTTCTCGGCGCCCGGCATGATCCTCCGGCGCCATTTTTCATTTCGCTTCAAACATTGCATCGTTTGTTCTTTTGCACAGTCTCCTGTGAATTCCACAACCACCACGCGTTGACTTCCCTCCCCGCTCCGCACAGAATGTCCCGCGCTAGCCCGAACAAACATTGCGATTCTGAAACTTCCATGGCGGAAGGCGAAAAACCGTTGCGTCAGCGCGCGCTCTAGGCGAAAATAAAGCGAATCAATATGGCTCAGGATACTGCTCTCGAACGTCCTCTCCCTTATAGCGCCGGCGCGGAGCGCAGCGTTCTCGGCGCCATCCTCCTCGACAATCATTCGTTCAACATTGCCGTCGAAAAATTGAAAGGCGAGGACTTTTTTCTCGATCAGCATCGTCGGATTTTCGAGCGCATCGTTGAACTTGCCGAGCTGCAGCAAGCCATCGATCTGATCACTCTCAGCGAATGCCTGGATCGTCACGGGGAACTCGAATCCGCGGGCGGCCCCGCCTATCTTTCGCAGTTGATGGACGGCTTGCCGCGCGCGACCAACGTCGAGCACTACGTCCGCATCGTCAAGGAAAAATCCGTCCTGCGCCATCTGATCCGCACTGCTGAAGTGATTATGCAGCGCGCCCTCGACGCCGAAGACGACGCTGACGCAATTCTCGACAAAGCCGAGTCAGATATTTTCCAGGTCGCCGAAGAACGTGTCCGCGCCGGCCTGATCGGCGTCAAGGATCTGATCAAGGATAATTACTCCCGCCTCGAAAAAATGATGGAAGAGGGGCGCCGCCTCACCGGCGTTCCCACGGGATATTTGAATCTGGATAACGATACAGCTGGCCTGCAGCCGGGCGAACTGATCATTCTCGCGGCGCGGCCGTCGATGGGGAAAACGTCGCTAGCACTGAACATTGCGGAAAATGTCGCGCTCAACAACGAGCCGCGCGCCGTCGCAATTTTCAGTCTTGAAATGTCGAAGGAGTCTTTGCTGATGCGCCTGCTGGCTTCGCAAGGCCGCGTCGATGCTCACAAGTTTCGTACCGGCCATCTGGGGCACGAGGATTGGGCGAAAATCGCTCAGGCTTTGGCGCGCCTCGGCGATGCCCCGCTCTGGATTGACGATTCGGCTTCTTCAACCGTGATGGAGATGGGCGCGAAAGCCCGGCGCCTCAAGCGCGACAAGGGCCTCGATCTTGTGATTGTTGACTATCTTCAGCTCATCGCCGCGCGCGGACGCTTTGGCAATCGCAACGAGGAAGTATCGAGCATTTCCCGATCTCTCAAAGGCCTCGCCAAGGAATTGAAAGTTCCCGTGCTTGTCCTCAGCCAATTGACTCGCGCGCCCGAGCGCGAAGATCGCAAGCCGCAATTGGCCGACCTCCGCGAATCCGGCGCCATCGAGCAGGACGCTGACGTCGTCCTCTTCATTCATCGCCCGGGTTTTTACAAGACCGATCTTCCCGACGAGGAACGCGCCAAGTCTGAACTCATCATCGCCAAACAGCGCAACGGCCCAACCGGCAGCCTCGATTTCGTCTTCATCAATCGCCATACGCGCTTCGAACAAGCCGCGCCGGATTCTTTTGGTCCCATGCCCGAATAGGTCGATCCGCATTTTGCAGAATTCGCGGTACGGCGCTCTCCGCTGTGTTTCCTTGGCGACGTCCCGTGGCTCTTAAACCGCACTCGTTCTTACAAATAACTTGATACCGCTGTTGGCGCTGCACTAAGTGCATTGCACAAAGAGACTTCCGGGATTTCTTCCGAGGACTCGCATTTCTCGAATCCTGGCCTGCCTATTGCTCCAACACGATCGGTGTTTACTAAAAGCGGGGCAAGCAAGGGAATTCAGGTTACGCGTCCGCGCGCGGCGAGGTACGCTTTTAACTTACGCATAACCACATTACAAATGAGCCGCGGAATCCAATTCGAAGGGCGTCCTGTCTGGGCTGAGGTTTCTCTCTCCGCGATCACTCACAATCTGCGCCTGATCCGCCGCAAAATCGGCGCGAAACGCAAAATCCTCGCCGTCGTCAAAGCAAATGCCTATGGCCTGGGCGCAGTCGAAATTAGCAAACATCTCGCGCGTTTGGGAGTTCAGGCTTTTGGCGTGACCTGTTCGGCCGAAGGCGTCGAATTGCGCGAAGCAGGAATTCGCCAACCGATTCTGCTCCTCACCGGTTTTTGGCCCGGCGAAGAAAGGCGCATTCTCGAATTCAACCTGACCCCCACGATTGCCCGTATCGATCAGGTGCGCGCGCTCGAACGTGCCGCGGCGAAATCGCGTGCGCGCAAATCCCGTAAGAAATTCGCCTTCCACCTCAAAATCGATAGCGGCATGAATCGCCTCGGGATTTCTCCTGAAGAAATCGGCGCATTCATCCGTGAATACGCCGCCTGCGCGCATCTTGAACTAGCCGGCGTATTCACGCATTTCGCTTCTTCTGACGATTTTCGCACCACGCAAAACGAGCAGCAGGAGAAAGTGTTCAGCGAAGCCCTGGCGCAATTGCGCGAAGCCGAAATTTCGCCCGGCACAATCCACATGGCGAATAGCGGTGCTATCTGCGCGCGCGAATCTACATGGTCGGACATGGTGCGTCCCGGCGCCGTCCTCTACGGTTATCATCAGGGCTTTGAGCCGCCCGAGGTTGCCGCCAATATCAAAAAAGACATGCAGCTCAAACCGTGCCTGAGCTTCCGCGCGCGCATTATTTCCCTGCGAGAAGTCGAGGCAGGCAAGCCCGTCGGCTACAGCGCAAAATTTGTCGCCGATCGTCCTTCGCGCATTGCGGTCATCGCCGCGGGGTATGCCGATGGAATCGTCCGCCAACGCAGCAATCGCGGCTGTGTGATTGTCAGAGGACGCCTGGTACCTCTTGTGGGTACAATTTCGATGGATCTTTCCATGGTGGATGTTACGGATGTTCCCGGCGCCACGGTCGGCGACATTGCAACCATTTACGGACAGGATGGGAAAGTTGCAATTCACGCTGATCAAATCGCCCGCCAAATCGGCACCGTTACCTCCGACTTGCTCTGCGCTCTTGGACGCCGCGTTCCTCGCTTTTACATTCGCTGAATCGTTTCCTGCAGCACGGGCCCAGTGCTATACTCATCTAAGTTATCCATAAATTTTATTTTTCCATTCATACCGGTTGCAGTCGGAGAACCTTAATAGTGCCGGAGAGCGTGCTGTAAGGGCATGGATGTATTTTTCAGGAATTCATATCTAATTTTTCATAAAAAGGGGCCACGATGACGCGCACTTTTAACTCATCCAATCGTTCCTCTGTTCCCGACAACCCAGAAAATCTTCCCGAGAAGCCGATGTCGTTTTCCAGACCAGACACCGGCGGTGTCGGCGGTTTCTGGGACATGTTCGCGATTCGGCTGATCTTCACCGTAGTCTGCGTCGCCGCCGGATACCACTTCCGCCCATTTAGCCTGTCGCATCTTCTCGGCGCGATTGCGGGATTTGTTTTCGCATTCGCCGTCATTCTTTTTGAGGTTCGTCTGCGCCGCGCGAGTCTCCGCCGGTTGATCGGTGCCGTGATCGGCTCGATCCTCGGCATTTTGGGCGCTTACCTGACCACCCTTGTGCTGGTCCACACCTCGATGCCGGAGAGCACCCGCTCATTCATCAGTCTCGCTGTGTTTCTGGTGATGGCTTATATCGGCCTGATCGTTGGCGCAAATAAGGGAGACATGCTCAACCTCCAGGCCCTCGGCGGACTTTTTGGCACGGAACGCGGCTCGCGCCAAATTTACAAAGTTCTCGACACTAGCGTCATCATCGACGGGCGCGTCGTCGACATCGCCGAGGCCCACTTCATCGACGGAACAATCATCATTCCGCAATTTGTCCTGCGCGAACTGCAGATGGTCGCCGACTCCGCCGATCCGCTGCGCCGCCAGCGCGGCCGCCGCGGCCTCGAGGTCTTGCAGCGCATCCAGAAAATGCCCCATCTGGATGTCCAGATTGCCGAGGACGATTTTCAGAACATTGCCGAAGTGGATCTCAAGCTTATCGAGCTTGCCAAAAGATATGACGCGAAAATCATCACCAACGATTTCAATCTGAACAAAGTGGCCACACTTCAAGGCATAGAAATTCTCAACGTCAATCAACTCGCCAACGCTCTCAAGCCCGTTGTGCTCCCGGGTGAGACCATGCGCGTTTTCATCCTTCGCGAAGGCAAGGAATACAATCAGGGCGTTGCGTATCTCGACGACGGCACCATGGTCGTCGTCGATGGCGCGCGCAAAATGATCAACAAAACCGTGGACATCTCCGTCACGTCGGTTCACCAGACGACGGCCGGTAAAATGATCTTTGGGCGTTACGATGAGCGCGGTGAACAGAATTCTGCTCGAACGATGCAACCGTTGCCCGGTTCCGCTGCTGAACAGGCTGCCTTTCGCTCGTCCGCGCCTGAGCTGCGCTCCTCTGATCCTGGCGCGCCCGCAGAGCGCGACCGCCCTTCCCGTCCGCTAACGCCGGAGACCGGCCGCACCTAGCGCTCCGGTGGCCCGATTCCCACGGGCGCATATTTATCTGTTGCTTTGAATGCGATAGACTACGTCGCCTCGATGAACTGATGATGAATCGAGGATTATGGGAAGATCAGGCCGAAGCTGAATCCAGATGAACAGAGAATGAGCCGAATCGCCGCCATCCTTCCCGCTGCCGGACTCGGCACCCGCATGGGTTCCGACGTCCCCAAGCAATTCCTCGAACTCGACGGTGTGCCCATTGTCGTATTCACGCTTCGGCGTTTGTCGCAGTGCGCCGCCATCTCGGAATTTTTAATCGCCACCCGTCCCGACGAAGTTCAGTCGCTCGAACGGCGATTGTCAAAGGAAGACTTCGGCCGTCCCGTCCGCGTGGTGACGGGCGGTGAGACGCGCCAGCAATCCGTCGGCAATGCGCTGGCAAAAATTTCAGCCGATACGGAGCTGGTTCTTGTCCACGATGCCGTGCGCCCTTTCATCACGCGCGAGCAAGTGGATCGCGTCATTGCCGAAGCCCGCGCGCGTGGCGCCGCGATTCTCGGCGTCCCCGCAATCGACACGGTCAAGGAAGTTCGCCGCGCCACGCTTCCCGAGGACGTCGCCTTGATTTCCGCCACCATTCCGCGCGAACGAATTGTTCTGGCGCAAACACCGCAAGCCTTTCAGGTCGCCGTATTGAAAGAAGCCTTCGCGCGCGCCGATCAGGATGGTTTCACGGCGTCCGACGAAGCGGCCCTCGTCGAGCGCACGGGCCGCGATGTTTATGTCGTCCACGGCTCCGAGCGCAATATCAAAATCACTCGCCCCGCCGACATGGAACTCGCCCGTTTCTACCTCGACCAGGAGAGCCGCACAAAATGACGCTTGGGGTTCCTTTCCTCCTGCTCCTAGTTGTTTTCATCATCATGATGCGGAGGATGCGCACGAGTAGCACGTCCGACGGTGCTCCGGGAAGGCCGCTGTAATGTTCGAGAAATTCAATGAAGAAGCGCGCCGTTGCATCTTCATGGCCCGTCTCGCGGCCATTACCGAAAAGTCCAAGAATATTGGTTTGCCGCACCTTCTCGCGGGCATTCGCAAAGAGAACCCAGGGATATTCCGAAACGTGAATTGGGCGAAGCTGCCCTTAAAACTGGCTCGACTTTCGCCGGAAAGCCTTCACTCGGCAAGCCAGGCCACCGGCGAGATTCCCCTAGACGCCAAGGCCAAGCGCGTCCTCGTTGCCGCGCCCGAGCTTGCGAAAAAACTCCATTCCGAGCAAGTCACGCCCACGCACCTTCTCGCCACCATTCTTGCCTCCGACGCGAAACTCCGCAAACAATTCCAAAAAGCCGGCATGACGGAAACTTCCACTAAGAGCACGACCGCGCAACGCAGTCAGGGCGCCGAACGCTTGCGCATCTCGCGTTCTGGAATCGGCTACGACCTTCATCGCCTCGCCGTCAATCGCAAATTAATGATCGGCGGCATCGAAGTCCCTTTTGAAAAAGGTTCCGTTGGCCATTCCGACGGTGACGTTCTGGGTCATGCCATTTGCGACGCCTTGCTCGGCGCCGCCGGTCTTGGCGATATCGGCAGCCATTTCCCGGACACCGATCCCAAGTGGCGCGGCGTTTCGAGTCTTGTTTTTCTTCGCCAAGTTCGCCAGTACCTCGAACGCAAGAATTGGAAGATTCGCCACATTGACGCCATCGTGGTCGCGGAACGCCCCAAGCTGGGACCTCATTTTTCGGCCATGCGCGCGGCGCTCGCGAAAGCTCTCGGCATCACTGCCGAACAGATCAATTTGAAGGCTAAGACGCACGAAGGCCTCGGTGAAATCGGCCGCGGCGAAGCCCTCGCCGCCCACGTCATCGCCACGATCGAAAGCTAACAAGTCGCTTGGGAGAAATAAGTTTGATGAACCACCTGGCGGGATTTCATGCTGTCGAGGAAGCGCTCGTCGCCGGGCATCCGCTCGACCGCATACTCGTCGCCCGCGGGCAGCACGGCGGCCGCATACAGAAGATTCTCGATCTCGCGCGCTCGCGCGGTGTTCCCGTGCGTTTCGAGGATCGCATCCAACTAGACCGCGCCGCGGCCGCTGAACATCACCAGGGCGTTGTCGCCTTCACCGCATCACAAGAAACGCTCGACATCGAAGATCTTCTCGCCAGCCGTTCGCAACGCGACGCCCAAGCCGTCGATCAGCTGCTCGTTCTTCTCGACGGCATCGAGGACCCGCACAACGTCGGCGCAATCGTTCGCACGGCTCTCGCCGCAGGTGCCGCTGGACTGATCATCCCCGAGCGACGCGCCGCCGGGCTGACCGACACTGTCGCCCGCGTCTCCGCCGGAGCGCTCGCCCACTTGCCCGTCGCCCGCGTCAAAAATCTGGCGCGTGCCATGGAGCAACTCAAGGAAGCTGGCTTTTGGTTAATTGGCCTCGACGAACGCGCGGAAAAAAGCTACACCGAAGTGGATTATAAAGGCCGGATCGGCATTGTCATGGGAAGCGAAGGAACGGGGCTGCACGACCTCGTCCGCAAACGTTGCGACTTCCTCGTTTCCATTCCCACCACCGGCCCCGTGCGTTCCCTCAACGTCTCCGTCGCCGCCGGCGTGGTGCTCTTCGAAGCCCTGCGCCACCGAAAGCTCACTTCGTAGATAATTTAAGTCTTGAATTTACTTGTCGTATTGAATCAGCGAAAAAACTTCCGTCCCGTTCAGTTTTTCGCGCCCTTTCAAAAACCTCAGTTCCACCGCAAATGCCGCTCCAGTGATTTCTGCACCGAGTTGACTCAGCAGTTGCACTGCCGCCGCCGCAGTACCACCTGTCGCAAGCAAGTCATCGCAGATCAGCACGCGCTCGCCGCGCTTCACTGCGTCCTGATGAATCTCCAGCTTGTCCGTGCCGTATTCAAGCTGATAAGTCACCTGCGCTGTCCTCCACGGCAACTTGTTCGCCTTTCTCACGGGAACGAAACCCGCACCTAGCCGGTACGCCAGCGCTGGCGCAAAAATAAATCCCCGCGCTTCGATCCCCGCCACTATATCAATCTTCTTCCCCTCGAATTTGTCTCCCAATCTCTCAATCAAATCGTGGAATCCCTTTTTGTCCTGCAGCAACGTCGTCAAGTCGTAAAACAAAATCCCGGGCTTCGGATAATCGGGAACTTCGCGGATCAGTTTCTTCAGATCTTCCATTCGATTGGTTTGTCCTTTCGCTGAATCACTTCTTGCTGTCTTTGCGGCGCGCATTTCATTCAAAACGAATGCTCGATTGTGAAATCGTGCGCATATTTTTCTTCCACTTCCGCTTCTTCTTCCATCACTTCGGCCACGGACGCTGCTCGCGGGCCGCGTTCGAGTTCCTTCTTCAACGCCACAAGCTGCTCTCGTTCCCCTATCGCATACACTTCCACGCGCCCATCGCCCAGGTTCTTCACGCATCCAGTCAAGCCTAACCGCATCGAGACCCTCTGCGCGAAATATCGATACCCTACACCCTGCACAGTTCCCGAAACGTAATAAGTCCTCGCAATCCTTGCCTGTTCCAAGTAGAAATTCCCCGTTTTCCACGCGACGCCAGATTTTATCAGACGTATTTGAATTGGCCAGCGCATTGCGCGTGCAGGGCTTCTTGCGCAAAAGTGAAAAACCTTTGCAGACAATTCCGGAATCCAGCACCAGTCGGCGTCACAACGGAGTTATCATATTGAAAATACAGCTACTTATATTTGGTTCTGCGACCTGCTTTCTTTGGACCTCTGTTTGCTCTAAACAACTCGATATCTCGATTACTGTCTCTTTGCCTTGAGGTGAAAAATGAAGACACTCTGCGCTTTTGCAATCGGCCTTGCCCTAACCTTGTCGGCGAGCGTTGCTTACGCCACTCCCGCGCCCATAGATCCGACCATCATCCTCCGCGACCCCACCTGTAACACTACGAATCCGTGCTTCATTGCCACCGGTGGTTCATTCGGTCTACAAGTCGAAAGCGATGGCGGCGGCGTGTTTGACATCCTAAACAATACGGGATTCACGTGGACGAGTTTAACCTTCTCGCTTGTAGCCCCTTCGAATGAGAGCATTTTCGGCTGCGACGGCGGACCCTTTTTCCAGCATTGTACTATCGGGATCACCGGACCCGGCTCCGTTTCGGGCACGAACATGGTGAATGCCTTCTTCTCAGGTCTTGGTCCTTGCGGACTGAGCGGTCTGGTCAATTGCGATGGCTTGCCCACCGGCGGTGGCATTCTGGTCAGCCTGGATCCACATTGCACAAATACCTCTGCCTGCGGGTCGTGGCAGCCGAACTCTATTGCGACTGTGTCACCGAATCCGGAGCCGGAGACACTCGTGCTCTTGCTGACGGGTTTTCTGCCCTTGCTGCCCTTTCGTCGGCGGCTCTTCAACTCGCGGTCTTCCGCTTAACAACCGTCTAGTCGGCCTCAATTAACGGAATTCCTCTACGGCGCAAACCGATACGCTGCTCTTTGGAAAAGCGTTTCGTCGGCGATCGCGCCTTTCAAGAGGCCATTTTCACAATTTGTAGTGAGTTCGAAAGCGGGGTAGAATAGGCGTGAATTCTCCGATCCTCGCGGCCTGCGGAAGAGAAAATCCATGGCAGCGAGGACGATATCGCGCCGCAGCAACGGTGCGGAAGACGCGTGCAAGCAGGACACTTTCGCCGCGTTTAGGGTTCGGGCGGAAACGCTTGAGCCTCCCTTCATGGGATAACCCGTGATTTGGAAAGGAGAAAAATCGAGCGCGCAGAGCGCCCTGTTTTTTCTGCCCAATTCCAATCATGGAATCGGGCATTTTTGTTTTAGGTGGGCCGGGTTGAGTCAAATCGCGGCCGGCAGGAATCCGAACAGCATGCATGATTTTCTTTCAACGACGCACGCAATGAGCGGAAAGCTGATCGACAAATTCGGCAGGCAGATTACGGATTTGCGCATCTCGGTGACTGACCGTTGCAATTTCCGGTGCGTTTATTGCCGCTCCGCCAATCCTGAAAATCATATGGCGGAGCACAACCTTCTTAGTTGGGATGAGCTCGAGCGGCTGGCGCGAATCCTCGTTGGCCTGGGAATCAAGAAAGTGCGCGTCACGGGAGGCGAGCCGCTGGTGCGCCCCGGCGTCGAAGAATTTATTTCCCAGTTGCGCGCGTTGGGCGTGCCGGATATTTCGCTGACCACGAATGGCCAGCTTCTCGCAGAGCGCTGCGAGCGTCTCGTCGCCGCGGGATTGAATCGCATCAATATCAGCCTCGATTCGCTTGATCGCGCGAAGTTCGACAAGATAACGCGCACACGCTCATTTGATCGAGTGATGGCGGGGATTGACGCGGCACAAGCGTCGCCGCTGCGTCCCGTGAAGGTGAATGCGGTGCTAGTGCGCGGCCTGAATGACGATGAAGTGGAGGCTTTTGCTGCGTTCGCGCGAGAGCGCGACTTGATTATGCGCTTCATCGAGTTCATGCCCCTCGACGCGGACCGCGCGTGGACGCGTGACCTTTTTGTGCCCGCCGAGGAAGTTCGACGACGCATCGAAGCGCGCTGGCCTATGGTCCCCATCGCGCACGAACGCAGCGAAACGGCGCGCAAATATCGTTTCACTGACGGCCGCGGCGAAATCGGACTCATCGCTCCCGTGTCGCAGCCATTTTGCGGATTTTGTTCGCGCATCCGGCTGACCGCTGATGGAAAGTTGCGCACATGCTTGTTCAGCAAGGACGATCACGATTTGAAGGGCCTGCTGCGCGGCGGTGCCAGCGATCAGGAAATTGTCGACGAAATTCGCGGCATCGTCATGGAGAAGGAAGCAGGCCACCGGATCAACGAGCCTGATTTTGTTCCGCCGTCGAGGACGATGGTCTATATTGGTGGTTGAACTAAGACCATGCCGGACGAAGAACAAAGGCTTTTCACATTGACTGAGGCCGAACGCACGCGCGTCGAGCTCGAGCCGTTGCTGCTCGAAGCGATGGAGGAGCGGCGCCTCATGGGCGAGCTGGATGAAAAGCTGGGTGAACTCGCCACGCGCATTCAAATGATGGGCGGCATGCGTTTCAATTATGACGAGGCCGCAACGCAGCGTCTCGAGCGCAATCGCCACGAGAAATCCGTCGAGTCCGCCATCGAGCGCATCAGCGCCACCGGATGCGTGGTGAAGGACCTCAACGTGGGCTTGCTCGATTTTCCCGCGCGGCTGAATGACGAAGACATTTATTTTTGCTGGCGCGTCGGCGAAGACCGCATCCGTTTTTATCACCGGCAGGAT
>DASYYR010000049.1:0-63414 GCA_035933575.1 Candidatus Acidiferrales bacterium
AATGTGCGCGAATTGTGAGTCTTGCTTAACGAACTCGCAGACTTCATAACCATTTCGCACCGGCATAAATACGTCGGCCAGCACGATGTCGGGGCGCACTTCAGGTATCTTCCGGCAGGCGGCCTCTCCATTGCCTACCGCAACCACACGCATGCCTTTCTCTTCGAAGACGAGCGACACCATCTTCTGAATGTTGCTGTTGTCGTCCGCGACCAGAATTGTAGGCAACGTCTATACCTCAGGCACGCTTCCGCCGTGTGGGCAGGAGGCGCCGTTCCTGCCACTATTGGAGCATCCGTCCGGAAAGGCGTCAACGGCTTCGAGCGAAGCGCGTGCCGCAGAAGTGACGTGTAGTTTCGAACCCGATGTCGCGCATTTTTGATTTTTCGCTCTAACAACGCTAGCACGTGGGTAGCCCAGAGGTTTGCGGTTTGGGTAGCACAGAGCCTCGATTCTGGAGTTCTGCGGCTTTTCGCGTCCGTTTGACGTTCCGCGGATTTCATGTCGGGTGCCCCATGCGCGTTTTGTGAGCGTGGGGCTTTTCTCCGAACCGCAGCGAGGCTCGCAACGGGCCAAAGGCACCCCGAAAGCCGCCAAAAACCCCCCGAAAACGCAAGCCCTTAATCGCAAATGACATGCAAAATCCCGCAAGCGCAACTAGCCTAAAATGTGCCACTTCTATTTTCTTGATCGCAAATGAACTTCATTTGCAGGGCGCGGCTTTCCAGTGCGTTTGCGCGCGGCAGGCGGGCGGAGTATGAGGCTATTTCTGGCGAAAAACGTTCTTGCGGATGTCCGGCCAGAATTCCTGGAAGACGTGATTGAGGACAGCGGATTCCATCTGCACTCCAAAGTTCACGGCGGTTTGACTGAGGCCGCGCTCCTGTGGCGGGTAATACGCGTTGGACAAGCCAGATTCCAATGCGTTGCCCCCAACCTCTGACCAGTTGAAGGCCTCGCCTCCAGAATCCGTCTTCGTGACGAAGGCACGCGATATCGCGTATTCGGTTCGGTGAAAAAAACCTCCCTTACCCAGGGTGTAATAGCGCGGGTCCTCGTGCGTGAGCGCGGGGACAATGGCCTCAGTGAAAAAAGTCCCCGACACTCCGTCGGTAAAGTTGCGCCAATAATAGCGTCCGTAACCGGCGACTCCGTGCCCCAATTCCGGATCGGAATTCAAGAGCATGGCCTGTCCAGCCAGGATTCCGGCCCAGGTATACGAGGAATAATCGGTGACGCTATCCTTCGAGGCAAGGATGAATTTGTCGCGAGTGGACATTGGTGGAAGTTGCGTGTTGGCGTCCACAGCCCCAAAATTGGGGACGACCCCGAACATGCGCTTGCTCTGCGTAGCTTGGGTATCGTCTTTCTTTTTCTTTTTGCTTGGGGGTGTCGGTTTGCTTGGTGATGTGGGGTTTTGGTTTTGCTGGGGAGGATTCGCTGGTTGCGCAGCCTGTGTTTGGGACCACGTCACGGTGGGCGAGAAAAGAGCGGCGAAAAAAATGGCCAGAACTAAAACGGACTTTATGATATCGAACGAGGTTTTTCTTCGAATCAGGTGCAAGGTGGACCTACCTCAAGCCCGCCCGCGCACAGTGCTCCACCAATGCGCATGGGGATCAGAATACTCGCCGAACACGATGGTTGCTCAAGCGGTAGAGTATAGGTCGCCAATCCGGATCCCGTCCGCTTACCAGGGGATGAGTTTTCTCAGGCCTTTTTTCGGCTTGCTGGTGGACTCTTTGCTCTTGTCGATTTTTTTCTTGGCCGCGGGTTTTTGTGCATCCGTGGCAGACTGCGGATCGGTCCCGCTGGCTGGGGTTGATGTTGCGGTGCTGGTGCCTGACGTGCCGCTGTCACTGGCGGTCGGCGGCGTGGTGCCGGTGTTCGTTGGCGGCGGGACGGCGTCCGTGACCGGAGGCGCAGACGTGGATGTACTCGACGAGGTGCCGGCCGGGTCAGTCGCTGGCGCAGAACTTGTAGGCGGAGGTGTCGACGATTCGGGTGAAACGGCCTGGATGCTCATGTTCTGCTGCGTAGATCCGGCGCTGCTGCCGGCATCAATTCCCAAGTCTGTAGCGGAAGCCGCGTCGGGCGATGAACCCATTTCTCCGGGCGGATTCAAATCCGGCTCACCCGTATGTGCCGCCATCGCCACGTTCGGACTGCTTTTCATCACGCCCATGGCGCGATGAACAAGTCCCGGGTGATCGTGCGCGAACTTCTCTTCGTACTTTGCGCGTGCGAGCGCATCGGGATCCGGCGGCGGGATTTTCACGTTATCTTCCGTCAATCGGCGCTTGGCTTCCGGTGCGAGCGATGACAGCGGGTATTCCTTCACAAGGCGCACATACTCGTTGTCTGCCTGAGCTCGCCACCGAGCGCGCTCTTGCTCATTTTTCGAGCCCAGGGCCGCACGGCGGAGAATATCTGCCAGCATCCAGTGCGCGCGATCCGCCTGGCTGAACAGAGGATAGCGGCTTACGACTTCGACCAGGCGCGCCGCGGACGCGCGGTAATCGCCCTTTACGTAATAAAAGCGCGCGACTTCAAAATCACCGTCACCCAGCACTTCCTGCACCTCGCGCAGACGCTGATCCGCCTGCGGTACCAAAGGGCTCTTCGGATACTTCAGTAAGAAGGTCTGGAATTCCTGTTCCGCAAGGCGCGCCTGCGTTGCATCGCGGTCCGGCTTTTCCATCATGCGGTAATGCGCCATGGCCACTTGCATCTGGGCGTAGGCGGCCTCTGGAAGAAATGGGAAAAAGGTTTCGAAGTCTTTGTACTCGGCGACCGCTTGCGTCAGTCCTTCGGTGCCGCCCTCTTTGTAATAGGAGTCGGCTACGGCCAGCTTTGCTTTGGCAAGGTATTCGCTGTCTGGGTAGCTGTTGATGAGAATCTGCAGGCTTAGGCGCGATTCCGTGTAGCGGCCGTGATTGTAATCATTCAGCGCGCGGTCGTAGAGAATCTTGTCGGGTTCGGCGTTTGTGTCTGGAGTTTTGGCAGCAGTCTTCTTGTGTCCGGAAAAAAGACATCCTGCCGGAATGAAAGATACGAGAAGCGCAAACGTAAGCCAGAAGGAAGGTCGTTTCGTTATGCTTTTCATCACACCCTTTGCGAGATCGCGTCGCTGGCGTGCTGCTTCATTTGCCGAACGGCAGCGCCCGGATCCTTGGTATGGAAAATTGAAGTGCCCGCCACCAACGTGTCAGCGCCGGCGGTTACAAGTTCCGCTGCATTTTCCAGCGTGACTCCCCCATCCACTCCAATTCGGAAGCCGTAATCATAGCGTGAGCGTATATCCCGCAACTCTCGAATCTTGTCAACCGTTTGAGGAATGAATTTCTGGCCCCCGAATCCCGGATTCACAGTCATCACCAGCACTGTTTCCACCCGGTCCAGCACTTCCTTCAACATCGCGACCGGGGTGGCCGGATTGAGCGCCACGCCCGCTTCGCAATTCTGTTCGTGAATCGAAGCAATCACTCGGTCGAGGTGCACCGTCGCTTCTTGATGAACCAAAATCCGATGTGCTCCAGCCCTGGCGAATGCCTCGACGAAGTCCCCGGGTCGTTCAATCATCAGATGCACATCAAGCGGCAGGCGGGTTGCCTTGCTCAATGACGCCACAATGGGCACGCCGATGGAAATATTGGGTACAAAGTGGCCGTCCATCACGTCCACGTGAATCACGGCGGCGCCGGCGGATTCGACCGCGCGCACCTGCTCTCCCAAAACGGCGAAGTTCGCCGCCAAAATGGACGGTGCGATTTCGAGCGGACGGCGGGTCATAAAATCCACAGGAATTGTAACACAGCCGCAGCCGCGCTTATTGCGCTACTTGCAGTTCGACGCTTGCGCCAGGCTCGATCCGCGCGCCGCGCTGCGGAAGTTGAGACGTCACCGTTCCTGGCGGCCGGCCCGTCAGCGGCAGGGGTGTGATTTTGGCCACCTTTAATCCAGCGGCGGATAGTTGTTGTTGGGCTTCCGCGAGAGGCAGACCCTCGAGACCCGGCATCACGTAAGCAGGCGGTTGCGGCCCCAAAGAAACCAGCATATCCACGTGTGGACTGCTCGCATCGGTTGAGCCAGCCGGTGGATCCTGTTGCAGCACAATGTCCGGCGGGAATTCCGGCAGATGAGCGCTGGACACTTCGCCGGTTTGCAGGCCTCCGCTCAACAATTCGATTTGCGCGGCACGCAAGCTGCGGTCGTCGAGTTGCGGGATCGTGACTGTCTGTTGACCAAGACTGACAACAACGTGGACCAATTCACCCACTTTGAGGCGCGTTCCTGCGGAAGGGCTTTGGCGCGCGACAACGCCCGCCGGAAGGCTGCTGTAGACACGATCTTCGACTCTAAGGTGCAGGCCGCGGGCTTCGAGTTCTCTCTGTGCTGTCGAAAGCCCTACGCGAGTCAGATCCGGCGTCACGATTTCGCGCCCCTGGATGGCGAAACGCATGGTCAGAATCGCACTGAGAAAGGCAACGGACGCCAGCACGAAGATCAGCAGCGCCATTCGTCCAACCCATTCGCTTCGTTCTCGAAATCCCACAGTTTCGCCTCGGCAGAAAAGACACTAACATTCGCATGGGTTGGTTTCAACGCTCGGAAGAATGCGCGTTACCGGCGGGCCAACACGGCGGCAAAAAATCCGTCGGTGGCGTGTTGTGGAGGGAACGTCCGAAACGCGCCGTGGCTGTCGACAAGCGTCTCGGCGCGGACTCCTTCAACGAGCGCACCGGCCGGGATTTCCGCGTGAATCGCACGGAATTCGGGATGCGTGTGTAACACTTCACTGATCACGTCTTCATTCTCCTCGGGCTCGAGCGAGCATGTCGAATAGACAATCCGCCCCTCGGGTGGAAGGCACTCGAGCGCGGAACTGAGCAGCATCACCTGGCGCGCGTGCAGTTCGAGCAGATCGGTTGGCTTCAGCTTCCAGCGAATTTCCGGATTGCGCGACAATGTGCCTGTGCCGGAGCACGGCGCATCCACCAGAATTCGTTCGAATGTGGCGCGGAAGGGAAGCGGCGCCGTTCCGTCCAGAGCAATCATCTTTACATTCGACACGTGCGCGAGCGCCAGCCTTTCGCGCATGACACGGAGGCGATTTTCGCGGCGATCCGCCGCAACTACCAAACCAACTGGCCCGGCTTTCTGCGCCAGGGCCATTGTCTTGCCTCCCGGCGCAGCGCATACATCGAGGACTGATTCTCCGGCTTTCACGTGAAGCAGCAGGGGAATAATCTGCGAGGCTTCGTCCTGAAAGCTAATCCAGCCATTCTGGAACGCTTTCGTCTGCGTCACATCGCCGCTGCGTATTGTGATAGCGTCGCGCGCCAATCGGCCGGGCTCGAACTCCACGTGCGCGTAAGCGAGCGAGCGCAACGCTTCTTCGCGATTTTCGTGGCTAAGCACGGCGCAAACCCTTCGCGGCGCCTCGTTATTTGTTTCCAGGAGCGCCACGATTTCTTCGCGCCCAAACCGTTCGAGCCACCGCTCGACAAGCCATGTCGGATGCGAATGGAGAAGTCCGAGGGCATCCGCCGATGCCAATTCCCGTGGCAGGAAATTGCGCGCGGGCTTGGTGCTTTCGGCCGCAGCGTGTCTCAAGACTGCATTTACCAAAGATGAGGCGGACTGTTTTCGCGCGCGCTTGACCAATTCAACCGACTCGTGCACGGCCGCGCTCGCCGGGATTCGCGCGAGATGCCGCAACTGGTAGATTCCGATCCTCAGCGCAATGAGCACTTCCACGTCGAGAGCGAGCGGGTTTTTTCCCGTGTAGTGCTCGATGAAAAAATCGAGCAACCGCTGCCATCGCAACGTGCCCATAACGATTTCGGTCGCCAACGCCGCATCGCGCGCGCTGACTTTCACGGCCGTGTTTTCGTTCAGGCGCGCATGGAGCACCTCGGACGCGTAAGCCGCCTCGTTCTCCACGCGCAGCAGAGCATCGTAGGCAATTGTTCTAGCAGTGCTGATTGGCATGTGATGATTCGTCGTGACTCTACCCGAACGCGTTTGGAAAAGTGGCGAGAAAAATGCAGATTCCTCGTCGCGGTCGCTCCTCGGAATGACAACTTATGCCTTTTTCGGCAGCCATCTAGATAAAGCGTTCGCCTGAGGAAATTCGCGCGCCGTTCGCGAATTCGCCCGCGCTCATGCGCTTGCGTCCTTCAGGTTGGATGTGCTCGACGCGCAGCCACGTCCCTTCACCGCATGCGGCGTGCAACTCACCGCGAACTTCCACGATGGAACCTGGCTCATGCGCGCCCACTCCGGCCGGACTTTTCGCCGGACGGCCCCATAAGTGACACAATCGCCCGCGAAAGCGGGTGTAGGTACCTGGCCATGGCTGGAAAGCTCGAATGCGGTTATAAATCTCGCGCGCAGAGCGTTTCCAATCGATCAGTCCCTCTTCTTTTTTCAACGGCGGCGCAAACGTTGCGAGCGCATTGTTTTGGGGTTTCGGTGTGAGTCCGCCGGCCGAGAGCTGTTGCAGAGTGTGAATCAACAGCGGTGCGCCAGCGTCGCCCATGCGCGCCATCAATTCTGGCGCAGTCTCATCCGGTACGATGTCCATTTCGAGTTGCTCGAGAATCGGCCCGGTATCGAGTCCCGCGTCAATGCACATCGTCGTCAAACCTGTGCGCGCATCTCCGTTGAGAATCGCGCGCTGGATGGGAGCCGCGCCGCGATATCGAGGCAGCAATGAACCATGCAAATTGATCCAGCCAAGTTTGGGAATTTCGAGCAAGCCGCCCGGAATTATTTGTCCGTAGGCGATGATGACGACGGCGTCCGGCGCGATACGTTTCAAAATCTCTGCCGCATCCGTCGACTTGATTTTCTCGGGTTGATAAATTGGCAGTTCAGCTTCGAGGCCGGCATCTTTGATCGGTGAATGCGCGGGATTGTGGCCCCTTCCGCGCGGACGGTCAGGCTGCGTGATCACCGCCTCCACGGAAAATTCTGGAGCAGCCAGCAGTTTCTTCAAGGAAGGTAAACCGAACGCAGGCGTGCCGCAAAAAACAATTCGAAGCGGCACGGTTTTTCTACCACTCCCCGGTTTTCGTCAACTTGCGGATTTTTCGTTTGATGAGGTCGCGCTTCAACATGCTCAAGTGCGTCAGAAAAAGTATTCCGTGGAGATGATCGATTTCGTGGCAAAACGCGCGGGCCAGCAGACCTTCGGCGCGCATTTCGTATTCTTTTCCGGCCGCGTCTTGCGCGCGCACGGTCACATATTTTGGCCGCAGGACGTTTCCGCGAAATCCCGGGACGGACAAACATCCCTCTTCCTCGCGCTGTTCGCCTTCGGTGCGAATAATTTCCGGATTCGCGAGCACCA
This sequence comes from Candidatus Acidiferrales bacterium, assembly GCA_035933575.1. Lineage (GTDB taxonomy): Bacteria > Acidobacteriota > Terriglobia > Acidiferrales > UBA7541 > DAHUXN01. The sequence continues at coordinate 7,358 of DASYYR010000049.1, forward strand.
GCTTCGCTTCCGGATTCTTGCCTACGGTTACGTCGATTACCGCTATGCGCAAGCCCAGGCCAATTTGCGGCGCGGCCAGTCCGACGCCCTGAGCGGCGTACATGGACTCGAACATGTCTTCGGCGAGCTTCGCGAGGTCCGCGTCGAATTTTTCGATCGGCTTCGTGGGTTGCTCAAGCACCGCGGCTGGGAACTTCGTTATCGGATGGATCATTTTCTTGTTTTCATCTCCTACCCTGCGGCTTCTATTGCCAGTGAGGCTAGCACAATAAAAGCGGCGTCGAGCCGCTGCACTCCATAAAACCCCTCGCTAAAACTCATCCAGCTGCTTCTGATAACCTTGAAAATTGCGGCGCGTCTCTTCGAGCGAATCTCCGCCGAACTTTTCCAAGAAGGCTTCGGCGAGCACATAGCTCACCATGGCTTCGCCGATAACGCCCGCCGCCGGCACCACGCAAATGTCGGAGCGTTCGTACGCAGCCTTGATGCTTTCCTTCGTTTTCAAATCAGCGGAGCCCAGCGCGCGCCGCAACGTCGAAATGGGTTTCAGATAGCCTCGAACAACCACGTTTTCGCCGTTCGTGATCCCGCCTTCAATCCCACCCGCGCGATTCGAACTTCTCTGAAAGCGCTTCTTCTCCCCATCATACCGAATCTCATCCTGAACTTCCGAGCCGTACGAAGTCGCGTTGGCAATTCCCGTGCCGATCTCAACGCCTTTGACGGCTTGTATCGACATCACCGCGCGCGCCAGCCGGCCGTCGAGTTTCTCATCCCACTGTGCATGACTTCCGAGCCCTGGCGGAACACTGCGGGCTACAACCTCAAAAATCCCGCCGACAGAATCGCCCGCGCGCAATGCTTTATCGACCTCCGCCTTCATGCGCGTTTCCGTCTCGGTATCCACGCATCGCAGCGGCGAATCCAAATTCGCGCAAATGGCCTCGATTTCGTTCCATTGCGCCGCGCGTTCCAGCTTCACGGGCCCCACGGCGATTGTATGGCTCAAGACACTGATGCCAAATTCGCGCAACAGCAACTTCGCAAGTGTGCCCGCGCTCGTGCGTGCCGCTGTTTCGCGCGCAGAGGCTCGCTCCAGTATGTATCGCGCGTCGTGGAAATTAAATTTTAACGCTCCCGCAAGATCCGCATGCCCCGGGCGCGGCGAAGTCAGGCGTCGCTGCGCATCTTCACCACCGCCCGCAGCGCCGTCAGTATCCTCGACGGGCAAGGCCTTCTCCCAATTTTTCCAGTCGCGGTTCTCGATGCGAATCGCAATGGGCGCGCCAATGGTCTTTCCATGACGCACGCCGGCGAGGAATTCCGCCTGGTCTTTCTCGATTTTCTGCCGCCCTCCGCGGCCATATCCGAGCTGCCGGCGGTGCAATTCGCGATTCACAAATTCCTGGTCGACCGGCACGCCCGCGGGCAATCCGGAGATCCAGGCAATCAGCGCTTGCCCGTGAGATTCGCCGGCCGTGAAGAATCGCAGCATTTCGTTGGGTGTTCGCGTGTAGTCGAAGGACGCACGATTCTACCGGACGCTCCACCGCTCGTAAAGCAATCATGCGTCTGGAAATTCACTCCGAGATGCCTTGACGTCCTCCATAGTCAACGCTACGCTGTCGAAGCTCTAATTTGCACGATGGCGACGCTCACCCCCAAGACGCCGGAGTCCACCAAACCTTCGCCAATCGCTGGGCTGAATGACGCGCTCAAGCGGCAAATCCTTTCACTCCAGAGCTACTCCTATTTGGTCGGCGACTCTCTTGCGAAAATGTTCAGCGCGCCGCGCTACCCGGAGGACGTGCTCGAACAAATGGACGCGATCGGCGTAGGCTCACTGCCGATTATTTTACTGACCGGCTTTTTCATCGGCGGCGTGATGGTGTTGAATACAGCGCAGCAATTTCAGCGGTTCGGGGAAACGGCGCTGACAGGCGACACGGTTGCGATTGCGCTGGTGCGCGAACTTGGCCCGACGATTGCCGGTTTGTTGGTAACGGGGCGTAACGGGTCAGGCATCGCCTCCGAGTTGGGCTCCATGGTGGTTACAGAGCAGGTGGACGCGATGCGCGCGCTGGGCACGGATCCTGTGCGGAAGCTGGTCGTCCCCCGCCTAATCGCCACGGTGCTCGTTTTGCCGCTGCTGACGGCGGTGGCGGATCTGGTGGGCCTCATCGGAGGCTACATTGTCGCGCACTTCACTCTTGGGTTGAGCGCCGTGGAATTCTGGAATCGCGCCGTTCAGGCTTTGGCGTTTGGCGACCTGGTTATGGGTTTGGCCAAGCCGGTTGTGTTCGCGATCATCATCGCGACAGTTGCGTGCTACTACGGCCTGCGAACGCGCGGCGGCACGCAGGGTGTGGGCCGTGCCACCACGACGGCCGTGGTTGTCGCCTCCGTGGCGATTCTAGTGAGTGACTTTTTCCTTGGCAAACTGCTGCTCTACTGGTTCGCCTCCTGAAACCTCGCGGCTGCCGTTTTTCATCCGGCCAGAATGGCGCGTTTCCATCTATAATCGATTCGCGCAATGGAATTGAGGGCGATGGCAACAAAGCCCACGATTGACAACATTCCTGGTGAGCCGCTCATCCGATTCGAAGACGTCAGCATCGGCTTCGATGAAGGAGAAGTTCTCCGGGGAATCTCCTTTGAAGTTGTTCCTGGCGAAACGAAGGTGATTCTAGGCGAAAGCGGTTCGGGCAAGACTGTGCTGCTGAAAGTTGCAGCTGGCTTGTTGCGTCCCCAATCCGGCCGCGTGGTGGTGATGGGCCACGATCTGACGGAAATGAAGGAAGTCGATTTGCTCGATTTCCGGCGGCGAATCGGTTTCGTTTTTCAAGAAGGTGCGTTGTTCGACTCGCTCAACGTGGCCGACAATGTGTCGTTTCGGCTGCGCGAAGAATCCGTGGCGCTCGAAGAGACGGAGCCGCGCGTTCGCGAGGCGCTTCGTTTTGTGGAAATGGAGGACGCCTACGACAAATTTCCCGATGAACTTTCCGGCGGAATGCGCCGCCGCGTTTCGATCGCGCGCGCGCTGATCGACCAACCGCCGATCGTTTATTACGACTCGCCTACGGGCGGCCTGGATCCCGTCACCAGCCAGACCATCATCACATTGATCTTGCGTCTGCGCGATTTAAACGGCGTGACGTCCCTTTTGGCCACCCATCGTCTTCAAGATGCTTTCGGCTTGGCGAATTTTGCGTTTGATTCGAAGGCAGACCGCGTCGTTCCCATTTGGGAAGATGGCAAAGGCCGGCAATTTTCTCCGACGAATTTTTTGGTGCTTCGTAACGCGCAGGTTTATTTTCAGGGCGAGACACAGGAATTATTGAAATCGGCGGATCCCTATTTGCGTGAGTTTTTGTCTTGAAAGCATCTGTTGAGTGGCGGGCACGGCGAAATTAGACTCAGATCACAGGAGGGAATAAATGGCGCAGCGCAAGCAAATTAGCTGGACGGAACTTCGTGTGGGGCTATTCGTTCTGGCCGGATTGGTGCTTCTGGCGGTTGCGGTTTTCTATGTGACCGGCGTGAACTGGGGGCCGAAGTACTCATTGAGGACGTTTCTCCCCGACGTCTCGGATCTCCAGGTTGGTGCGCCTGTGAGCCTGGACGGCGTAATGGTGGGGAACGTGCAAAAACTGACCCTCAATCCACATCCAGCGGACCACATGCAGAACATCCAAATCGACATGCGCATCGATAAACGCTACCAAAACCTGATTCGCACCGATTCGCAGGCCAGCCTTGTGACCTCGGGCCTTCTCGGGAATCGTTACGTCAATATCTCGCGCGGCTCCGGGCAGGTGGTGCAAAACCAAGGGACGATCCCTGGGATCGCTGGAAACAACATGCAAGAAATCGTTGAGCGCGGCGTCGAGCTGGAGGCGAATCTCGGCCAACTGACACAACAAGTCGGCGACATTATCGGCGCGGTGCGCAAAGGGCAGGGCACCATAGGCAAGTTCATCTACGACCCGTCGATGTACAACCACATGAATGCGACGGTCGCGAAGGCGGAGTCAATCGTCTCGGGAGTTCAGGCGGGGCAGGGATCGATCGGGAAGGTCGTCGTTTCCGACGAACTTTACAACAAGCTGGATGCCACCGCCGGTCATCTTGAAACCGTTAGCGCCGCTATTGATTCTCAGAAGGGAAGCCTCGGCAAATTCGTTTACGATCCGCAGTTTTACAACAAGACCAGCGCTTTCCTCGACAATTCCAACGCGCTGCTCACCGGCATCCGTAGCGGTCAGGGCACGCTTGGAAAATTTGTCACCGACGACACGCTCTTCGCTAATCTTCGCGACGCTTCGGCTAACATCGAAAACTTGACTGGCAAAATGAACAACGGCCAGGGCACCATGGGCAAATTTTTCACCGATCCGCAGCTTTACAACAACATGACGGGGCTCACCGGCGATATGCGCCTGATGATTGGCGATTTCCGCCGCGACCCCAAGAAGTTCCTGCACATAAAGCTGTCAATCTTCTGAGACTGGAGAGGAAGAGTTGACGCAGCTAAGAGGGGGAATCGCTCCGAGAATTTTATCACACGTTGATGTTGGGCCGGCCCCTGTCATCGGAGGAATATTCCACTGCGATTTGGCGAATGGCTCGCAGATCCAATTTCCCCGTGCCGAGGTGGGGGAACTCCTCGACGCGGAAAAATTGATTCGCCCGCGGTGTCCAAAGATTTGGCAGGCCTGCTTTGCCCAGTTTCTCCAGAATCTCTTTCAACTGATCTTCGCTTAGCCGGTGCAGCACCACCAAACGCTCGCCCTTCTGGTTATCGGGAACTCCCGTCACGACGAAAGTTTGTTCGGTAGCGCCGGCAAGTTCTTGAAGTGTGTCTTCGATTTTTATGTGCGGCACCATTTCTCCGCCAATCTTGCTGAAGCGCGAGAGACGGTCGGTGATCGTCAGAAAGCCGTCTTCGTCAATGGACGCGATGTCCCCTGTTACGTACCAGCCAGCGCGCAGAACTTCGGCTGTCTTCTCCGGGCGCCCCAGGTAGCCCTGCATGATGTTCGGTCCGCGAACCAGCAGCAATCCCGGTTGGTCGTTTTCCAACGCCGCGCCAGTGTCCGGGTCCACAATTCGCACGCTCACTCCCGGCAGAGGATGTCCGATTTTTCCCCGTTTCGCGCCAACTTGCCTAAAACCCGGAGCGCGATAATCGCGAGTGTTCACGGCGACCGCGGGGGAGCATTCCGTGCAGCCGTAACCTTCGAGCGGGCGAATGCCGAAGCGGTCCTCAAAAGCCAGGGCGACTCGCTCAGGTAGTTTCTCCGCGCCTACGAGCACGAACTGGATACTCCCAAAGTCCTCCGGCGAGCAGCGGCGCAAGTAGCCTTGCAAAAACGTGGGCGTTGCAAGCAGAAACGTCACTTTGTATTTACGCACGAGTTCGCTAATGGCCGAGAAATCGAGCGGGCTGGGATGGTAAACGACTCCCACGCCTAACACGGCAGGCAGCCACAGCGTCACCGTGAATCCGAAGGAGTGGAAAAAAGGAAGCACGCCAAGCAGACAATCGTTGTCGTCAAGCATGAACGTCTGGCCGAGCTGCTCGATATTGGCGGCGATATTGTAATGGCTTAACATCACGCCTTTCGGTTCGCCGGTGCTCCCGCTCGAAAAAATTATCGTGGCGAGATCATCAATGGCGGGAGCTGCTCGTTTGGCGTAGACGCGCGCGAGCCACGATGCGGGGAGCCACCAGAGGAAGAAAGCCAAGAGTTTCTCGCTTGCACGAGGATTGGCCGCCGCCTCTTCGACAAGAATTGTTTTCGCCGGGACTTCGATTTTCAGCCGCTCGAGCAATGCGCCGGACGTGATGACGCTTTGGATCCCGCATTGCTGCACGCTCGACTCCAGACCTTCACGCGATGCCGTGTAAGTCAAATTTACCGGTAGCTTGCCGCACAGCATGGCGGCAAAATTCACCAGCGCACCGGCCACGGACGGCGGCAGCAGGATTCCGATTTTTGATTGTCCTTCCCACGCTTTCGCAAGCCGCCGCGCAAGAAATAGTGAGCGTGCAAGCGCTCCGCCGAATCGCAGCCGTGGCGTCCGCGCATCCGCCATGGCAAATCGGAACGGATGCCGGTGCGCCGAAGCGATAAGCGACTGTACCAGCGGCCGCATGCGTTTCTTGCGAAACTGGAATGCTTCGCTTTGCAATTCCTGCACTGCCTGGCGCACCTCGGGTGCGCTTGCCGTCGGCGGCATTGGTTTGCCGAAACTCACGGTAACGGGGTAAGGAAGCTGACGGGGAAGTTTCCAGAGGAAGCGCTCGCGCTCAAAACTGAAAATGCTCCCCCACACGCCGTCAAGGGCGATGGGCACCACGGGTGCTTGTACGTCCTTCATGATTCGCTCGAAGCCGCGCCGGAAAGGCAGCATCTGCCCAATCCTCGTGATTTGTCCTTCCGCGAAGATGCAAACCACTTCGCCGGCTTGAATCGCGGCCGTCGCTTCCCGCAGCGAACGCAACAGCTCTCGCGGACGCTGCAGCGAGGAGATGGGAATTGCCCTGAGCATTCGCGCAAACGGCTTTATCGCCGGCTTTTCGTACATGTCTTTGTCGATCAGGAATCGGATATGACGATCCGTGGAGGCAATCAGCAACAGCGCGTCCACGAAAGACAAGTGATTCGCCACGAACAGCGCGCCGCCGCGTTCCGGAATGTTCTCGCGCCCTTCCACGCGGATCCGGTAAATCGAATGCGTGGCCATCCACAGCACGAATCGCAACAGCGAATCAGGAAGCAGCGCAACGGCGTACACGGTCGCTATAAGCGTCAAGCCGGAACCGAAGAGGAAAACGGTGGCAGGAGCCAAGTGCAGAACGCCTTCGAGCAGGTAGTAAGCGCCTCCTGCGGCGGCCACGCCGAGAAACGAAACCACGCCCGCTGTGGCCAGGACGGCTCCTCTGCGGCCGCTCTCCGGCCTGTGCTGGATCAGCGCGTTCACCGGAACAGCAAAAAAGCCGCCGAAAAAACCGAGCAACGCAAGACGCACGCCAGCGCCAAAGAACGTCAGGTGCCCCGACGCGAGCGACACCGCGAAGACGGTAAGGCCCAACGAGCCGAGAGGAATCAATCCATATTCAATCTTTCCGCCTGAAAGGTAGCCCGCCGCGACGCTTCCCAAAAGGATTCCGATAACGAGCGCCGCCTGTAGATACGTATTGTGCGTATCGCTGAGACGCAGCACCTCCTTGCCGTAGAGGAGAATGACCGGCTGCAGCAGGCCTCCGAGAAACCAGAAATACGTATTGCCCAGCACGGCGAGCCACAGTACGCGATCGTTCCTGATTTCGCGCATCTCTCGCCAGATTTCCGTGACGAAATTGGCATGGTATCTGCGAACGGGATTGGCGGCGGGAACGCGCGAAATTCCGAGGCTCATGAACGTTCCGGCAACCGCAAGAGCGATGAAAATTACCCCAGACCATTGCTGGCGTCCGCGGAAACCGTCGGAGAGGTATCCGGCGGCCATTGTCCCGGTGATGATCGCGAGAAACGTGCCCGCCTCGATAATTCCGTTGCCCCACGAGAGTTTTTCTTCCGGCAGAATTTCTGGCAGAAGACCGTATTTCGAAGGACCAAACAGCGCCGCCTGCGTGCTCAACAGAAAAATCGCGATGAATTCGAGAACCAGATTCTGGCGGGCGAGACCCGCGAGCGCGAAGAATGTGGAACTGATCTCGAAGAGTTTCGTGCCGATCGTTACCCATCGTTTGCTGAAACGGTCGGCGAAGTAGCCTCCCGTCATTGAAAATAAAATGAAGGGCAGCGCGAAGAGCACCAGGACAATCGGAACCAGGTGGTTCTTCTCGGCTTCCGTCAGTCCCATTCCCAGAATCAGCAGGATGACGAGATTCTTCAGAGCGTTCTCGCTGAAGGCGCCTTGAAACTGCGTGGCGATCAGCGCCCAGAACCCGGACTGCCACTTGCGTGGAGAGGCTTTTTTTTCGGCGAGTGCGTCAGTGCGCATGGTTATCGCAAATATTAGGCAAGAAAACGTTTCGAGAAGAATACAGAATGCCGCGTGTTCGCGCGTCAGCGCAGAAGCGCATTCACTTTACGCATCTGCGCAGCGAACTGGAAGCCATCATACGCCGACGGATTCTGCAATTGCTGGTACAGTCCGGCGATAGCGGAACGCACGTCCGCTTCATTCGGCATTTTCACGTTGCGTGAGTAGGCAAGGAACAACGAATTGAGCGCCATGGCCGCCTGTTCGGCGCTGCGCTCGCCGGCCGTGGATATTGCGTCAGCGTCACCAGAAATGTCGCGCATCAATTTCAAGGTCGTCGCCTGGTCGTACGGCATGGCCGCAATTCGTTGTGCTAAGTCGTCGAGCACTCCCGCAGTTTCTGACGCCGATGCGGCGACTTTGGCGCGATCCGGAGCCACGCGGCTCATCTCAATTTCCACATTTTCAAGTGACGCATCCAGTTTTGTCGCCAATGCTGCGTCCACCGCGCGAGCCATCTGGCGAAAAACGATATACCGTGACGGATTCCACGGAGGGCTTCCGGGCTTGCGTCCGGCATAGCCGCGTTGCTGCCGCCAACTATTTTCCGTTTTAACTAAATCGTGATGGCAGGCGAAGCAATCAAGCTGAGAGTATTCCGGCCACGTCTCGAGCTGCGTCAAATCCTGCAAATATTTCATCTCCGCGCTAAATTGTACCGCCTGGCCCGTGCTCCAGTCGCGCACATCGCGCCACGCGTCTTGCTCGAGCGGCTGCTTCCAATGTCGAGGCATGGCCGCCTCGAACGAATCCAGCTCGAAATATAAATCCGGATGCCCCGCGGCGAGCATCTCGTGATCGACGTATTTATTTTTCGTTCCGAGATGGCATTCGAGGCATCGTTCTGTCCGCTGGACAATGTCCCGCGTGTCGTACATGCCGAGCTTCACCGATTGCTCATGCGTCCATCCGACCGTGGTATGCGGGCCGAGCCACCCCGACGCAGGCCCGTGGCAGCTTTCGCAGCTCACGCCGTCGCTGATATCGAATGTTCGTCCGCGCTGCGATGCGGCAGCATCAATCGCGTGGCACGCGAGGCATTTAGGAGCCGTATTCGCCGCCGGCAATCCGAGGATTTTCGCCATGCGCGTCGCCACGGGCCCGCTCAGCATAGCGTAGGCGCGCGAGTGCTTATCCTGCGTCACCCATGTGCTGTATTCGTTCTGCCAAATGCGCGTTTGCGTCATTGGCCGCACGCTTCCATGGCACGCTGGCGCGCTGCAACCGCCCGCGCCCACGTATTGGACCGGCGCCGCGGCCTGAGTGGATGCTTTACCGGCGCGGTTCTGGCCACCGGCGGCGGCCAGGCTCGCGACGGAGAGCATTAGCGCGACGCCGGTGAGGCCGCGTAAAACGCGCGCTGTGGTCGTGTTCGCCATAGTCGAAGGCCGCGCTGCTTATACTCCGCGCCCGCGCGCGAAGTCAACGCTTGCCTCGCTGCGCTTCTGCAAGGTTGGCCAAACAATTACCATCGAAGCCGTCGTCCTCGTGGACACGCCATCATCGGTCTGCTATATACTCCCGAAGCCGCCGGAAGAATTTCTGCAATTGTGTTCACCGGGCGGCGCATCGAAACTGGCAACTGAGGCTCCCGAGATTTGTCTTCGATTCCGCTGATCTACGACGAGCTGCAGGCCATTCAAGGTCAGTTCGGCTATCTTCCCGCCGATCAACTGGCCGCGTTGTCGTCCCGTTCGAGCATTCCGCTATATCGACTGCACGGCGTGGCCAGTTTTTATCCGCATTTCCGGCTTTCACCTGCCCCGAAGGCTGACGTCCGCGTCTGCTGCGACATGGCGTGCCACCTCCGCGGCGCCGACGATCTTCGCGCGACGCTTGAACGGCGCTATCAAGCCGCCGCGCCCGCGGATTTTTCTCTGCAGGAAGTTTCGTGCCTCGGCCAGTGCGATGGCGCGCCCGCAATCTCCGTGAATGGCCACATTTTCAGGAACATCAATTCCGCCGCCGCGGACCTCCTAATTCGTGACACGCTTGCGGGTGAGCCTTTGGCGGAAAAGCAGCATGAACCGGCGAGACAGGAAATTCTGTCTGACCCGTATCGCGGCTCTGAACGCTACGGCGCGCTTCGCAACTACATCTCTTCCGGCGATTGGACGGGCTTCATCGGGCAGTTGAAGGCGAGCGGCCTGCGTGGGTTGGGCGGCGCGGGTTTCCCGACGGGCACAAAATGGGAGATCGTGAAAGCGGCGGCTGGCGAAGAGAAATTCATCGTCTGCAATGCCGACGAAAGCGAACCGGGCACGTTTAAGGATCGCTTCATTCTAGAAAATCTTCCGCATCTGGTTGTCGAGGGCATCATTCTTGCCGGTCTTTTCACCGGCGCGCGAAAAGGAATTCTCTACATTCGCCATGAATATGAGTTACCCAAGAAAATAGTGACTGCGGAGATTCAGTCCTGCTATCACTACGGCATTCTTGGTGAAAATATTCTCGGTTCAAATCTCGCCTTCGATCTCGAAATCTTCACAAGTCCCGGCGGCTACATTTGCGGAGAGGAAAGCGCTTTGCTCGAAGCCATCGAAGGAAAACGCGCCGAGCCTCGCAACAAGCCGCCATTCCCGGGCGTGCAAGGTTTGTGGCAAAAGCCCACGGTGATCAACAACGTCGAAACATTTGTGAATGTGCCGTTGGTCCTGATGCGTGGAGTTGATTGGTATAAATCGCAAGGACGGGGAGGCGCCGCGGGCCTGAAATTTATCGGCGTCAGCGGAGCGGTGAAGCGGCCCGGCGTTTATGAAGTCGCGATGGGCGCGCCTGCATCCGACTTGATTTTTCGATGCGCCGGTGGCCCGCCCGACGGCCGTCAGTTGAAATCGTTTGCGCCCTCAGGGCCGTCTTCCGGTTATCTTCCCGCCTCGATGGCCGACGTTCACATGGATTTCAAATCGTTGGCAGACGCGGGCTCGATGCTGGGCTCCGGCGCGCTTGTTGTTTGCGACGATTCCGCTTGCATGCTCGACATGGCGCTCAACTCGACAAAGTTTTTTCGCAACGAGTCCTGCGGCAAATGCGTTCCGTGCCGTGTCGGTTCGCAAAAACTGGTGGACATTCTTACCGGCTGGACGCGTGGCGAGGGCGCTGCGGGCGATCTTGCGCTCATTGAGGAACTCGGCAACGCCCTTCGACTCACGTCAATCTGTGGACTGGGGCAAGTCGTTCCCGTTCCCATCGCGTCCGTGCTGAAATATTTTTCTGACGAAGTGACGGCCCATTACACGGAACGCCGCTGCGCTGCGGGTGTTTGTCCCGTGGGCCACACGAGGCCGTCATGAGCCCGCCGCTTATCGAGCTGACGATCGACGGCGGTAAAGTCTCCGTGCCCGAAGGTACTACTGTCTTCGACGCGGCGCGTTTGAACAGCATTCGCATACCGACTCTCTGCCATCAACAAAACGAAACGCCAGTGGGCGTCTGCCGAGTTTGCGTGGTGGATGTGGGCGGGCGCGTCCTGACGGCTTCGTGTGTGCGACCCGTGGAAAGCGGCATGGTCGTGTCAACAACCTCGGAAAAAGTCCGCAACGCGCGCCGCACCCTTGTCGAGCTGATGATGTCGGACCATCCGTCGCCGTGCGCGCGCCAGCAACAATCCGGGGACTGCGAACTCGAAGTGATGGCGCGGGCCGAAGGTGTGGAGAAGCCGCGTTTCGCGCGCCGCGCGACTTCTCGGGGGCGCGACGATTCCTCCGTCGCCATCGCGGTCGACCACGACGCATGCATTCTCTGCGATCGCTGCATTCGCGGTTGCGACGACATTCGCCACAACGACGTCCTGGGGCGCATGGGCAAAGGCTATCGCACCGGAATCGCCTTCGACCAAAATCTGCCGATGGGGAATTCGTCCTGCGTCTCTTGCGGCGAGTGCATGATTTCGTGCCCCACCGGCGCGCTCACGAATAAATTCCACGTGGGCACTTCTCTTCGCACGGGCGAACCCGCTTCGCCGGAGGTTCTGCACGAATTGCCCGTGTTCGCCGGCGTCTCCGGCACGTTCCTCGAATTGAATCGCGGGGCCATCGTGGTCCGCCATTTTCGGCCCGGCGAAATCATTTGCCGCGAGGGCGAATTCGGTTCGACGGCTTTTTACATGCTCGAGGGCCGCGCGCAAGTTTCCATCAATACGCAAATGGGCCACGTGAAAACGGAAGGCGGCGCTCGAGGTTTTCTCAGCAAACTGTCGAGCCGCCTCGCCCGCGGCGCGGAAGATCATCGCGACGAAGAATCGGCGCGCCGCACGATTCCGATTGATGGCCCGGCGGACCTGCCGCTCGAAAAGCCGGTCGCCGAGCTGGGCCCGGGAGATCTATTCGGCGAAATGACGTGCATGAGCTTTTATCCGCGTTCCGCCACCGTGCGCGCCACGACGGACGTCACCGCCCTTGAAATGCTTCGCAACGTGCTCGACATTCTTCAGCGCAACAAGAATTTCCGCGGGCAAATCGAGGAAAATTATCGCCGTCGCGCGCTCGATTCGCATCTCCGCAGCGTTCCTGTATTTTCAGGCCTTACGACCAGCTTCATCGATCACCTGCGCGACAAAGTCGAGCTCGTTCGCTATTCGCCGGGGCAGCTCATCTGCCGCCAGGGCGAACCTGCCGACAGTTTTTATTTGGTGCGCATCGGATTCGTGAAAGTGTGGCAAGCGCATCCGGGCGGGGAAATGATTCTCGCGTATCTGGGCCGCGGCGGCTATTTTGGCGAAATCGGCCTGCTCGGCGGAGGACTTCGCACGGCGTCGTGCACTGCCCTCGACCACGTGGAAGTGGTGCGCATCGCGGCGGAAGACTTTCACTTGATGCTCGAGAAATTTCCAGAAATTCGCAGCAGCCTTCAAACCGTGGCCACGGATCGCCAGCGCGAAAATCGTGAGCGGCTCGCCTTCGTCGAATCCACGCCGCTTCAGGATTTTCTCGCGCAAGGCCTGATGGAGGCGCAAAGCCTGCTGATTCTCGATCTCGAGCGTTGCACGCGCTGCGATGCTTGCGTGCGCGCTTGCGCTGACGCACACGACGGCGTGACGCGCCTGATTCGCGAAGGCCTGCGCTTCGATAAATACCTTGTTGCCACATCCTGCCGGCAGTGCCGCGACCCGCTCTGCATGGTTGGCTGTCCCGTCGGCTCGATTCGGCGGCGCAATTCGTTGGAAGTCATTATCGAAGATTGGTGCATCGGTTGCGGCCTGTGTGCGAAGAATTGTCCCTACGGAAATATCAACATGCATCCGTTTCCCGTTCAAATTGCCGATGCGGATTCGCCGGAGCGCACGCGCGCGATCATGAAACAAAAAGCCACTTCTTGCGATCTGTGCACGGAACACGCTGAACCAAGCTGCGTATATGCGTGCCCGCATGATGCGGCGCATCGCGTCGATCCACGCAAATTCTTCGGCGCGCTTCTGGCGCAGTCGAAACGGGATTGAGATTCGAGTGCTACTCGACCGCACACAGCGCAACTGGATGACCGCCGCGGCGATTCTTGTGCTGATCGCGACGGCCATTTACGTTCCGTACGCGCTAAATTCTCCGCAAGGCCCTCGCGGTGGCAGCGCCATCGGCCTCGCCTTCGGCGTTGCCGGTTTCGCGTTGATGATTTTTGCCGGTTTGCTCGGCGCGCGGAAGAAATTCCCGGTCTGGCGCGTGGGTCGCGCTCAAACGTGGATGCGCGGCCACCTTTGGCTGGGACTTGCAAGTCTGCCAATTATTCTCTTCCATGCCGGCTTCCACATGCGTGGCACTCTCACACTGGTGCTGATGATTTTGTTTTTCATCGTCATTGCCAGCGGCATTTTTGGCGCGGCGCTCCAAATTTACATTCCGCGCAAGATCACCATCGAAGTTCCGATGGAAACGATTTACGAGCAAATCGGTCACATTCGCGCGCAACTGCGCGAGGAGGCGGATCAGTTGGCAACGGCTGCGTGCGGCTCGCTCGACGGGACTGCGGCGATAGGAACGGCTCCGGGCGGCGACAGTTCCGCATCCGCGGTCGAAGTTGGCGTCGAGGTCAGCGAAGACGCCCGCGACCTTTTGCGCGAATTTTATCTTCGCCGCATGCGCCCGTTTGTCGAAGATCCAGCGCGCAGCCGTTCGCCGCTCGCGGATCCGCCCCAAGCGTCGGCAATATTCGAGGAACTGCGCCTCCGCCTGCCCGTTGAACTGCATGACACGCTAAAAGATTTGGAGAGCATCTGCGAAGAAGAGCGCCAACTGACGCGTCAGGCGCATTTGCACCGCATGTTGCATACATGGCTGCTTGTTCATGTTCCATTGTCTTACGCGCTGCTCACGCTGGCAGCGGTTCATGCGGTGATGTCACTGAGATTTTGACGAACAATTTTAGCGGGTAGGGAATCGGGAGCGAAGATTTGGCACGTCGTCCGCGCACCGCAAAAAAACTGGCGCAGCGCATTGAGCTTTCCTATTTTCAGCGGCCGCAGCCGCTTCGCCGCTGGCGGTTCATTTTGTCCGTAGCATTTCCGGCGCTCGCGCTACTGTGGCTCGCCGTCGCGGGAGTTTCAAAAAACCGGACGCCATATAGCATGGGCGCTGTGTCTGCTCCGCACGCATTGTTCGGCCAGAAGTGCTCGGCGTGCCACGTGGCGGACACGGTTTCCTTTCGCCATCCGGTAACGGATCAGGCATGTCTCGCGTGCCACGATGGGCCGATTCACCACGCGGATCAGAAATTCACGCCATCCTGTTCTTCGTGCCACGTGGAGCATCAGGGCCGCATTCGCCTCACGGCTGTGCGCGATTCTTCCTGCACGCAATGCCACGCGGACCTGACCACTCGCGGTGGCGCTCCGCATTTCGTTCGCACGGTTCTCTCTTTCGCGCGCCATCCTGAATTTGCGCCGTTGCGCGCAAATTCCACGGATCCGGGGACGATAAAATTCAATCACTCGGCCCATCTTGTGACGAGCCTGATTGGTCCGGGAGGCCGCCGCGTTCAACTCGCGTGCGACGACTGTCATCGTCCCGGCGCGCCTCGTGGCTCATGGCCTTACGGCGTTCCGGGCGTCGAAAACGTCACTTTCTCCGGCGGCGCGCAATACGCTTCTCAGCAGGTTGCGATGCCGAGCAGCTTCCATCCGACAACCGCCATGCAAAAACGAATGGAGCTCGCTTATATGGCCCCGCCGACGTATGCGAACACTTGCTTTTCGTGCCACGCTCTGCAATTCGACGCGCGCTTCGTTGACTCCGTTCCGCACGACAGGCCCGAAGTCGTTCATGCCTTCCTGGTGAAAAAATTCCAGGATTACGTCGCCGCCCATCCTGACGCGGTGCGCGAACCGGCCGCGCTGCCGCGTTTGCCCGGCCAGCCCATTGCGCAGAACGTGCATGCCGTCACACGCGAAGAATGGGTTGCTGAACAAGTGGCGGCGGCTGAGGATTTGCTTTGGCGTAAGACGTGCGCGGAGTGCCACACGCTGAATTTGTCAGGAGAGAATTCGCTCCCAGCGATCGCGCCTTCACGAATCACGACGCGCTGGCTTCCGCATGCGAACTTCAGTCACGACGCGCATCGCATGGTTTCATGCGTCAGTTGTCACGCAAGCGTTGCGTCGAGTCAGCTCACTTCGGACGTGAATCTCCCGAGCGTCCGCGTCTGCCAGGAATGCCACGCTGCGCGCGCTTCCGCCGCTCCTGCGGGCTGCTTCGAGTGCCATACGTATCACGATTGGTCGCAGGAAAAAATTTACCCCGGAAAATTCTCGCTACCCGATCTGCTGACGACCTCGCGCAACTTCGTTCCGCATCCGCCTCTGGCAGCAATTGTTGGTCGATGACGGATTGGGGATCACTCTCCGCCGGCTTTCTTCAACCAGCCGCCGATCCATTTCTCCGCGCTTTGAACGGCGCTCATCGGCTGCGGTTTTCCCGGCGGCGTATCCGTTACGGTGTAAAGCTTTCCGTCGCGCAAATACATTCGCTGCATTTCTTCCAAATTGAACGGCCGCGCGCCACGCCTGCCGAAGACGGCGATTTGGTTTCCGCTTTCATCGACGGCGCGATCGCGGTCAATTCCCTTGGAAATCGCGAGCGCCAGTCCCGACGTGCGATACGTGGCGACAAGCTTCGGCATCGGCCGCGGGCTGAAGCCCTCGAAACGTGGATCGTTTTCAGGCGCAATCAATTGCACCACGCGAAGCCCGTTCTTGCCGTCTGCAACGTACGCAAAAATGCTCGCGGCCGTTGCGCCCAGCTTCACGTCGTTTACATCGTCCATTGCGCCGCCCGCGTTGAATACTTGATCCATCACGGGATGCTCCGGCCGTTCAACGTTTACGATTGCGAGCCCTTGCTTGCCCGCCGACACATACGCGTACGTTCGCGCCACATACACATTCCGCGCATCCGCAAGGCGCACCACCGCGGCGGCCACAACGCGCGGCTTGTCGAGTCGCGTGACGTCGAGAACCTTCAGTCCGTCGCGGTCCACGACAAACGCATAGCGAAACTGAATTGAAATTCCGCGCGGCCCATTCAATTCCGGCGCGCCGATTTGCGCCACCACGCGCGGCGCGAGCGGGTTGCTCAAATCAACGACGACGAGTCCCTTGTCGCACAAAATGTAAGCATACGTTCCCGCAATCGCGATTCGCCGCGCGCCATCCAAAATCCCGTCAGGATTGAACGTCACCGCGCGCTTCAAAAAATTATCTTTTGGATTTCCATTGAGCAGCGTAGAGACGCCTGGCGCTTTGCCTTTCAAATTCGAATTGCCGATGACGACGAGGCCCTCGTACTTGTCCGTAACGTAGAGGAACCCGTACATCAAATTGATCGGCTGCTCTTGGTTTTGCGCGAACTGAGTGCGAGTCGGGTCCACCGCGAGTGTCGTTGGCGTCGCCACATCTGTTGCGTATTTTGTCTTCACGTACAATCGCTGGCCGAGCGGCGAGACGGGCGCGGTGACCATGCGCTCCGAGAATCCTTTGTTATCGACATTCGCGATATCGAAAACGCGAAAGCCGCCCTTGCCCATCGCCGCATACACATACTCGCCGCGCGTCTGCACGGCGAGGATCGTTTTTCCGGCGTGGTGATACGCGACACTGAGCCAGCGGCCGCCCGCGACGAATTTCTTGTAATCGTCGGGATACGCAATGCTCTGAAAATTGCTTCCGTAAATCGTGTCCGGATCGTCGTGCTCCGCCACAGCGACAGCGGAAAATCCCTTGTCGCCCTCGGCGACATAAACGTAGCGGCCTTCGTAATTCAGAAAATTCGTGCCCAGCAGCAGCACTTGCGCCATCCACGCATTGTTATCCTTCGCGCTCGAAACGTGGCAATCGGTGCACTGCTTCGTCTCCGTGGCGCGCACCGTATGCGGTACGTATGTGCTGAAAGCCTGCCCGCTAAATCCCGGCGCGGAAACAGTTTGCTGCGTGTAGTAGAGCCAATCGCGGTTCGCGTTTTGCGAACTCACCAATATCGCGCAACTTGAGCGCGCTGGCGCGACGCGGTGTCCCGTCACCGTGCCATCGATGGCGAGCATGTACGCGTCGTCGCGCAACACTTGAAAGTTGTAGCTCGTCCAATTCCGCGTTAACGTTCCTTCGTTGTGCAGCATCTTGCGGCGATTGTTCGCGGTCATTTGCAAATGGCAGCCGAAGCAATTTGGCGTCCATGAGGAATGGCACGCGAAGCACGTCATCGTCGATCGCGGATGCGCCAGACTCGCGTCGCTCGTGGGCACATCGCCCCATGTCGTACCGTCCGTGCGAATCGTTTTTGCCAGCCGTGATTTCTCGCTATAGTGCGGATTCCCCGGTGTGATGGTGTCCAGCACTTGCGTCACTTCCCATTGCAAATCGCGCTGCATCATCGACCGTTGAAAGAGTTTCCCATCCTGCCAGTAAAATTCCCGCTTGCCCCACGGCGTCCGCAATGCCGCCAAATTAATTCCGCTCGCCGGCGACGCGGGGCCGGACGTGATGAGCGTCGCTTTCTCTCGAATTGTCCCGTGGCAATCCGTGCAGTGAATCGCAATCGCCGCGCGCGGCTCATTGTAAAGCTGCCCCGTCCCGTGCGCGTCCTGCGCGAAATGGCAGTCGACGCACTGCATCCCTTTTTGGAGATGCAAATCCTCGAGGTGCACCGCTTTCCCGAATTTGTCCGCATCGCTGAACGGAACGACGTGATCATTGGCATCCAGCAGATTTCCTTCGCGGTCGTGCTTCTCGACCCAACGAAAAATCCATCCGTGGCCATGGAAATCGTCGAACTGCGTCTCACCGAGTTCTTTGTTGAACGCCGCGGTTCCTGTTTGCGCCAGAAATTTCACGCTGGCCCACAAACCGCGCGGCGTGGCTGCTTCCGGATTGCGCAATCCGACGCGATAGCGTTCTTCGTCGGTGGGGTTGTGCTGCTGCGTGGGATACATCGCCTTGCCGTCCACTTCGTTGTCCCACCATGTATCTCCATAGAACGTCGTTAGCATGTTCGTGCCCGGATGCACATGGCACACCATGCATTGGCTCGACGGCATCGACAGCGTGAATTCATGTTTGATCGGATGTCCCGGCTCGCCACGCGGAATTGTGGGATCGCCTTGCGCACTCTCGCCCATGTTTCCGTATTTCGCGTATTGCGCAGAATGCACCGGCGAACGGTCGTTCGCATAGACCACGTGGCACGCTGAGCATCCGCTCGCGCGATAATCGCCCGGCTGATCGTTTGTTCCCGGCATATTCAAAGTTGGATCGAGCAGCCGCGTCTTTTGCAAACCCAAAAACACAGGGTCGGTCCGCAATTGCGTCCCAAATCCACGGAAGCTCAATTTGTCATCGGGCTTTCCCGGTTCTTCGAGCCGATTCGGATTGCCGATCTCGCTTTTCTCCTCGCCGCCGCGTTCGAACACGCGCAGCACGTTGCCAGGCTGCGAAATTTCCCATCGTTCGAGCGGTTGAACAAACGGGAGCACGCCTTTGTTCATGGTTTCTTCGTGCGTCGGCGCTGGATACGTCGTCACGCGCTGCGGCGTTCCATTGGCCGAATAGCTTTCGCCGAAATGCTCATCCTTCAGCGGATACGAACCGTTGTTGTAAAGCGCCGCGCCCCACAGAATTCCGCCAGTCGCCATCATGCTCGTCCGCACGGCGTATGTTTCCTGCGCGTGGCATCCATTTTGCCCGCACGTTTTGGCGGCGACGCGCAAATCTCCCGGATTCACGAATTGAATGTAATCCCCGTTTTCGCGCAGCCAATCCGTATTCGCGCGCACCGGATTTGCCGAGCTTTTCCATAGCCACGGTAGCTTCGGAACGGGATGCGCCTTCACTTTTGCGTCTTCGTATTCCTCCGAGCCGGGTTTTGCCCCCGCGGGCACAACGATGCTCGGATTTCCCGTGTGGCAGTCAACGCATCCAAGCCGCACGGTACCCGTCGTGTGCATCGTTGGCTCGTCCACGTCCACGTGGCACGAAATGCACCCCGCGCTTTTTCTGTCCGCATCCGCTTGCGTTTGATTGATCAGCAGGTTGTCGTTTCGCACGCCCTGTGCGCGTGCGTTCGGTCGCCCGCCGAACAGCGCCAGCATAAGCATAAATGCTGCCGCGCTAAAACAAATCGCCGCCGCGCGTCCGCGGCGCGTTGCCTTGACTCGAAATGCCGGCATACGGTTCAAGCGTGAATGACTCCTAGAATTGAAACTTCAAGTCGGCAAACGCCGAAAACAATGTTCGTTTCGTGTAAATATCCTGAAATCCTTGTCCCGGTTGGAATATGGAGCCGCCAAACGTCAGCACGATATTTTCCGTCAGCGGCGGACGATACTTCGCTCCCAGATCAAACTCCTCGCCGATGTTGTGGTGAATCCGCGATTGAAACAGCACCAGCTCAAGCGGCTCCGTGCGGTCGAATCTCATGAAATTAAAATTCGTCACCGCCGTGAGCTTCGGCGTCAAATCGAAATCCGCTCCTGCGTTGTAGAGCCAGATTCCCGGATTCACAAAATTCGCCTGGCCCTCGGTTTTATTCGAACGCAAGCTCGGTAGCAGGCTATCTTGCGGCGTCAGCGCGACGCCTGAACCTGAAAGTTTGATCGCCTCGCGATTCCAAAAACTGAACATCCCTCCCGCGAATGCCGGATTGTCGACAATCGCGTCAAATCCGCGCGCGCGACCGTCGCGCGGATTCGCATCTCCCGAAGCGTAAAAAAACGAACCGCGGAATCGCATCCAATCTTTGTCTTCGGAAAGCTCCAGCGCGGCCATCTGCGCGTTGACGGTCACTTTGCGTCCGGCAATGGGATTGAACGTGTCATATCCGAGCGCCTGATAAAACGCGTGGCTCACGTTTACCGGGCCGATGTGCCCGTCGCTCGCCCACCCCAGATATGCCACGCGAATTCCGTGCGTCTGGATTCCCGCGCCTTGATTCACCACGTTTCCAATCGGCGCGGGACGCACCAGAAATCCATTCGTATCGAAATGAATCGTCGGGTCGTCTTTGTTGTACGCGACGCTGAACTCCGTGGTATAGCCCTTCCAGATAAAATCCTGCATGTACAGATTCGCGACCGCTACTTGCTGGTGTCGTCGCTCGAACGTATTCAGCTCGCTGTTCGTGTCCTTCTCGAGCATTTGAAAATACGCCAGGTTGTACTGCCAGCGATTCGATTTCAAATTCCCGAAGAATCGTAGTCCCGGCTGCTCGTCGGAAAAAAGAAATCCCCGAAAATCGCTTGTGAACTCCTGAATTCCCGCGCGCACGGAAAGAAAATCGTACTTGGGACTCAAATCGGCAATCTTGTATTCGACGAATGCTTCCTGGATTCCGGCGTGCGTGTCAAAACGGTTTGTTCCCGCGCGCACGTCAACATTCACGAGCCCCAGTTCCTGCGTGTTCAGATAGTTGATATTGAATTCCGGCGTGAACTGAATTCGCCAATCCACGGGTTTGAAACTGGTGTCGCCGTGAAATAAATCAAACGACAGCCGGAAATTCTGACTCAGAAACGATTGCTCGCCTTTGCCGAAAAACACTGCTGTGCCCGGACGCGCCTGGCTCACGCCACTCGGAGCCGGCACCCTCCGTTCATCAAAAAAGGAATCGCTCGTGCCCGCGAAATCGAAAAACGTTGAATTGCCTATGACGGGATAGTCGCCCTTCCACTTGTTGCGATTGAACGGGTCCCACCAGTGCCCCTTCACGTACGGATATTCTCCGCCGTTGCCGTAGCGCTTCCAATCTGGCATTGTGACGTCCCATCGATCCGGTTCCGGCTGAAATACTTTGTCATACGGAGGCAGCGGCGACGGCGTTGGAGGCGCTGCATTCTGTTGCGCGGACTGCTGCATTTGATGGTAAGAGGGAAGCGGCACCTGCGGTTTCGCTGGCGCGCTCTGCTGAGTTCCCGGTTCCTGTGGCGGGCGCTCGATCGTTGGCAAGCTTGCGAGCGCTTCCATGCGCAGTTCCATCGTCACCACTTCGGCTGCAGCCACGGTCAAATCATTTCGCTCAATCGTTTGAAATCCGTCCTTCGTAATGGCCAGTTTGTATTTTCCTGCGGGCAAGTTCGTGAAGCGGAAAACGCCGTCGCCGGTTGACGTGGTTTGAAATGCTTTTCCGCTTGGCTGCATGCGCAACGAAATCTGAGCGCCACCGACGGGTTGACCCGCGGAATCCCGCAAGATCCCAAGCACGGCGGAAGATTGTTGATTCGGCCGCGTCAGACGCTGACCTTGCCTGCCGCTCTCAGCGCGTACCGCGTTGCTTGCAACGAAACGCGTCCCGGCGCGCGCATCAGCGCGGAAGATCGTCAATGCAGCTACAATAACCATGATTGCGCAGGTCCGCTGCATCCGTGCACCGAAATAGCCGCTCAATTTTGAGAGAAACCTGCGCCAACGCATCGCGCTTTCCGCAGCCACAGGACGCGCTACTAGCTATCACAGCCCCTGTGGCCCGGCAAGCAGTTTCACCCGGATTTTTCCGCGAATGTTGCGGGGAAGGAAATCACGCCGCGCGGATTCCCTCGATGTATCTTGAGTCGCCTGTGTGGATGTGATACCAACTTCTCACTTCGTCGCGAGGCTTGATGCTTCACGCGTCACAAATGATTTGCCACTTCAAACGCCTGCTCGCGGTGTCGTGCGCGATTTTTTTTTGTGGCGCTCTTGCGTCGTGTGGGGGAACCAACTCCTCGTCGAATCCTCCGCCTCCGCCGGTGGTTGCGGAGTTATCGGCCGCGGACGTGCAGTCGATTGTTCAAACGGCGGCAGCGGCGGTGAATCTTCCCTACGTTGTCGCGGTCACGAATCGCGAAGGTGACATTCTCGCCGTATATCAGAAGCCGGGATTTTCCCCGAGCAGCATCGGCAATTTCAGTCTTACAGTTGACACCAGCGAACTCGCCGTTTCCCTTGCGCGCACGGCAGCGTTTTTCAGCAATGATCAGGCGCCGCTCTCGTCGCGCACGGTGCGTTTCATAAGCGGAATTCATTTCCCGCCGGGAGTGACTGACACGGCGAACGCCGCGCTCTACGGCATCGAAAACACGAATCGCGGCTGCGCTTTGAGCACAAATTTCAATGCCGGCGAATCGATTTCGCCCGCGCGCTCGATTAACGGCGCAAATCGCGGCCTTGGTGTGGCAACTGGCAAATTCGACGTCAGCGATTCGGATCCCAACGCCGTGAATCCCGGTGGCGTGCCGATTTTCAAAAACGGAGTGCTGCTCGGCGGCGTCGGTGTGGCGGGCGCGCAGGGTAGCGTTGCAGAGTTTGCTGCGTTTTCTGCGGCTACGAGCAACGGCTTCGGCCCCACGCCAGCGCCTCCTGGCGTGGTTTTCATCGACGGCGTCGCTCTTCCATTCGTGAGTCAAACTACGCTGCCGTCAGGGATGTCTGCGGGATCAGCCACCGGCGGCACATATCTCGTCGGGCCTATCGCAAGTCCTGGACCTGCGCCGGAGGGTTATCTTGTCGGCCCGAATCCCGGACCAATCGGCGGCCTTTCCTCGTCACAGGTCAATCAAATGGTCATGGCTGCGGTCAACACCGCGAATCAAACGCGCGCGGTCATTCGTCTGCCGGATGGTTCGCGCGCGAGAATGGTTATTGCAGTCGCCGATCTCGACGGCACGCTCATCGCTCTCTATCGCATGACGGACGCCACGGTTTTCAGCGTTGACGTCGCCGCAACAAAGGCGCGCAACATGGTTTACTTCAATAGCGCCGCGCGCGCGCCTGCGGATCTTCCTGGAGTTCCCGTCGGCACTGCGGTGACGAATCGCACCATCAGCTTCGGCGCGCAGCCATTTTATCCGCCTGGTATTGACGGCACCGCAGCCGGTCCGTTTTTTGCGCTGTACACCAACGACGTTGCAAATCCCTGCACGCAAGGCTCGCAACCGGCGGAGCCGAATCAAAGCGGCATCGTATTTTTTCCGGGAAGCGAAGGGATTTACGTCAACGGGCAACTCGTCGGCGGACTGGGCGTGAGCGGCGACGGCGTAGATCAGGATGATTTCGTAACCAGCGGCGGCGACGCGGGCTTCGAACCTCCCGCGTCCATGCGCGCGGATCAAATTGTCATCAACGGCGTCCGCTTGCCTTACTTGAAATTCCCGCGCAACCCGACCAACTAGGGCGCACGCATTGGCTGTTCCGCGTCAGTGCTGCGTTACTTCGTTTTCATCATTTCGTTTTCATCAAGGTGACCAAGGCGATCGAATCGGAATGGCCTTTGTCTTCCTCCCACGAATCGAACGAGCCGCCGATCGCCGGATTTTTTCCTTCGACTTGGCGAATCATCGCTTGCACCTTGTCGATTCCGTCGGGGTGGATAGCCACGAACGCATAATCCAGCGTGTTTGTATCGCCCTGATGCACCAGTTGCGTGTCGAGTTGGTAGGCGGCGAGCGTTCCGTCTTCGATTAGTTTGTCCAGTTCAGGGGCTATGTACGTCTTGAAATTCTGGCTCCAGTCCTCAACGTGGCCCGGCTTGATCGCGAACGATCCCACCCACAAATACGCGTGTTGGTACGTTCCGGGTTTGTTTGCGTGCATCGCAGAACGCAGAAAGATGTCGAAATGCCGCGCATTGGCCAGCACGGGGCTAGTGGTATCCGCTTCTCGTATGGCGTCCAGCGCCCGCAAAATTCCCGCAACGCTCGTGGCCTGCAACCAATCCTCGTGCGTCGGCCCATCTTCGGTATGCACCAAAGGATTTGCCGAGCCGTAACCCGTCAACGTGCCGTCCTCGACCAGTTTATCGAGCGTGGGCGTCATGTTCTGGGAAAATGTATCCATGCCAGCCCATAACGGCCGGGGCACACTCCATTCCGCTACATACGTGTACAGAATTTGTGCCGGCTTTTCCTGCGCCGAAGCTCTCGGCCCGCCGGCAAAAATTCCCATAGTGGTCAGAGCGGCGCAGACCAATAATTTCTTCATCAGCTTCTTCATCGCATTCCCCCTTCGCAACCGAAATTGCCTTGCACGCCTACCAACAAAAGGCACGATGACATTTCGTCGTCATCCCTCGCGCAACTTATGTCCCGCCAAATTTCCGAGCCCGTCGTACGCGGCATACTTGTACGTTTCCGAAAGCGTCGGGTAATTGAACACCAATTCGATAAACGTGTCGAGCGTGCCGCCCATCTCCATCACCGCCGAGCCGATGTGTATCAGCTCGGTCGCGTTTTCGCCAATCATATGTACGCCCAGGATGCGCTTGTCGTCGCGCCGGAAAATCAATTTCAACATTCCTGCCGTATCGCCCACGATCATCCCGCGCGCGTTGTTCGCGTAGTTCGCACGTCCGACCGCGTGCGAAACCTTTTTCTCGTGGCACGATTCCTCGGTCTCGCCGACGGCGGAAATTTCGGGAATCGTATAAATGCCCATGGGCATCATCGACGCCAATTTCTGTTTGTACTGAAATCCGAACGCATGGCACACGGCCAGCCGTCCTTGCTCCATCGACGTGGACGCCAGCGCTGGAAAGCCAATCACATCGCCAGCCGCGTAAACATGTGCTGTGCTCGTTTCATAATTTTCGTTCACCACGATCAATCCGCGTTGATTCACTTCGACGCCGGCCTTCTCCAGATTCAATCCGTCAAGGTTTCCGCGCCGTCCGGCCGCGAAGAGGGCCGTTTCCGCGTCGAGCGATTTCCCCGAACTGAGCGTCATCTGAATTCCGCCGCTCGCGCGTTCAACTTTTGCCATTCGCTCGCCAAAATAGAATTGGACGTTTAAGCTGTTGAGTTTCGTTTGCAGCCGCTCGGCGATTTCCTTGTCGAGGAAGGGAAGCAGGCGGTCTCGTCCGTCAACGAGGGCAACCTTCACACCCAGCGCGGCGAAAATCGAAGCGTACTCGCAGCCGATTACGCCTCCGCCAACAACGATCATGCTTTCCGGGATGCGATCCATCGCCAGGATCGAATCCGAATCGAAGATGAATTTGTCGTCGTAGGGGATTTCTGGCGTGCGGTGCGGGCGGGAGCCTGTCGCAATCAAAATCGCGGACGCGGAGAGCGTGCGCGCCGCGCCTTTTGCGGTGACTGTAATTGTGTGAGCATCGGCAAACGTCGCGGCGCCGCGCACGAATTCGATTCCGTGTGACGCGAGGTTGCGCTCGATTTTCTTCCGCTCCGCCGCCACGACTTCGTCTTTGTGGTGCATGAAGTCTTTGACCGTAAGTCCTGCGCGCAGCGAATAGTCGATGCCATAAATTCCGCGCTGCCGCAGGCCGGAAAAATACAAAGCCGATTCACGCAGCGTTTTGCTGGGCACAGTTCCGGTGTTGATGCACGCGCCGCCGACGGACTCCTCGCGTTCAATCAATGCGACGCGTTTGCCGAAGTATGCAGCTTGCGCAGCGCCCTTTTCTCCAGCGGGTCCGGAACCGATCACCACCAAATCGAATTGCTCCGCCGTTAGCGTCATCACATTTCCTGAATGCAGCGGCGGCATCTTATCAGAAACGCCGCTCGTGCGTGTTTTTCGCATGGCGACTATCGCGGCTGCGCGCACTGATTCCTTTTCGCCGTTATCTTGCGCCGGGCGGCAGCAACATCGTTCGCACGCGAAAACTCCAGTCAAAAACGACGCAATCGCGATGCAATGCTCACAGCTACCGGAGGTTAGGGGTGATGGGCGATGATTTGAGGGGTTCCGGCAAAAGGGGTTATACTGAACACACCTGTCAGTTTAGTTGTTCAAAGAGTTAACACATGGATACGCGAGACAGTAGTGGGTCAGTTTGAATTTTGACTCTTGTGTCACGATCAAGAAAATTCAAACTGACCCAGCACTCGCGAGACAGAGATAGAGAATTTCTGCTGCCTGTCTGTACGCAATGAAATGCCCATGACCATAAACCCGAAACAGTTTATTTCGCGTGTTCGAGCTTGAGGAACCGAAGAAAACCCGCACCCTTAGAAACCAAAGGGTGCGGCACCCACCGTCAAGCCAAGTCACTGTGCGGGGGAATTGGCGCAGTGGTATCATCGGTCCGCCGCGGCTATCAGAAGAGGGAAAACGTGCCGCGAAGGGCGGGCCATCCGCCCATTTATTCTCTGAAAGTGAGGTCCATGCCCACAATGATCGGAATACTTCGGACTCCAGCCGTCCGCACCGGCGCGTTGCTGAGAATTTGTTTTTTGTTGCTTTGCATCGGCACCGCAGCAGAGCTCCAAGCACAAACGCCGCATCAGCCAAGCCGTGGCGCTTTCGAGGTCACCTCGCTGCTGGGACGCAAGCTCTATGCGCAACCGGATGACGCCGCGGTAATCGCGGCGCGCAAGAAGCTCGCCGCCGATCCGAAAAACGTAAGCCTCGTCCTCGCGCTTTCTCAGGCTCAGGCGGGAAGGCGGCAGTACCGCGAAGCGGTAGCCACTTGCACGCGAGGCCTGGCGTTCGCCCCTAAAAACGCCGACCTCTATATCGAGAGAGGGCATCGCGAAGTCGGCTTGCGCCAATTCCAGGCCGCCCAGCGTGACCTGGCTCATGCGGCGTCACTCGATCCCACGAAGCTCGACGCGTTTTATCATCTTGGCTTGGCGCACTATTTTCAAGGCCAGTTCGCGGCGGCCGCAGATTCCTTCCGCAAGGCCCTTGCGCTCGCGAAATCCAACGACAGCGTCATTGACTGTTCGAACTGGCTGTAGTTTCTCTCCGCCGCGCCGACAAGCCTGCGGAAGCTGCGCAAGTTCTCAAGCGCATTACTCCCGGGATGAAAAACACCGAGCCGCATTTGCTTTTCTATTTGCATCTGCTGCGCTTTTATCAAGGCGCTATGTCCGAGCAAACTGTATTGCCGCCAAAGCCCGCCGATCCCAATGATGTCGAAGCCGAGCTGGCTTTCGACACGGTGACCTACGGCGTCGGCAACTGGCACCTCTACAACAGTCACGATACGAAGCGTGCCACCGCGCTGTTCAAGCAAGTAGTAGCCGGTAACGCGTGGAACGCCTGGGGCTTTGTGGGGTCGGAGGTGGAGTTGGCACGCTCGGGCACTCCTGGCAAATCTGGAAGCAGCGGCCTATGACCTGTGTTTACACCCGGCCTCAGGGACAATGCGACGGCATCGCTTCGCTCTCGAAGAGCGAGCACTATCTGCCTCGTGCGCTTGGAAACTTTCGAGGCGACGAGCGATTGGTGGATCGAATCTGCGATTCCTGCCAGGCGCGCTTTGGGCAGCTTGAGGACATGTTCGCCCATAACAGCGCCGAAGCATTTTTCCGTGAGATGGTGGGACGCGTGGGAAGGAAAAATCATCGAGGAAAAAATATCTTCTACGAGCCGACATTGGGCATTCCACCTTTGACCGTTCTTGGAAAACCTGACGGACTCGATGTAGAAATCCTGTGGGAACTCGTTGCGGGCACCACGAACTGTCAGCCCGTAAGTCAGATTGTGTTGATCGGGGAGGAAGGTAAGTGTCTTCAGATACCATTTCGGCGAGGCAGGCTGACGGCTGAGAGTATTCGGACAATTCTCAAGGAACGTGCGATTGAATGCCACCAAATCCTGACGGTTTGTAACAGCGCCGAAGAAGCCGAAGAAATGCAGGTCCTAACTGATGAGCTTGCTCCGAAGGGCGAGCCTCGGGAATCGCCAATGCTAACAAATGGAATCCAGATGGCGGGTGAGATGCGGGCTCCCATCTCGGCACAATATCTTAGGGCCATAGCCAAGATTGCATTTCACTTTTTCCTACGATATTTCACGCAATTTTCGGGCCTCGAGGACGAGTTTGAAGACATAAAACAATTCATCTATACCGGCGTCGCGAAGCGACTTATCGTATCGCCGCTTCAAGAGCCGTTCGTGCGAGACCTGCAAGGCGGCGCACGAATGAACAGGTGGGGACATCTGCTGAGCGCAGAGTGTAGCTATAGCGGTATTGAAGCGCGGCTACAATTCTTTGCTGGCCCACAGGTGCAGCCAATCGTGTGGCGATGCTCGATCGGCAAAAACCCAGCCCGAATCATATACAAGCAGGCAGTCGGCTACGCCTACCTCTACTTCGAAGATGTTGGGGGCGAGTACCAGGGCGAACGTGTCGAACTGACACCGATTGGACGAATTGCAATAGCCCCAACGCCGCCACGATTGCGACTTATCCGAATTTGAACCGAAGTTACCGGAGCGCGGCGGAGTTGAAGAGCTGTTCCGATTGCACGGTGGAACAATCGGAGGCTGCCGTGAAAGTGGCGTTCGTTGCCTGCGTTCTTGCCTTTTCAGGATTGACAATGGCTCAAACTGTGCAGAGGACTCAGGAAATGAATCAGGCCGTCATGGCCGAACAAATTTTGACTGCAGACGGTCATATTTATCTCACAGTTAAAAACAACTCTGGCGTTGCGATAACAGCGATGGCTGTAACGGCAACCAAAACTGCCATGGATGGAACGTCTCGGCGGCCAGGTCAATCGGTCCGTTATTTCGATTCAATTGTGAACCCGTTCGGGCCGGCTGGGCGGAGCATTTCTCCGGGAGAATCATACAGATTTAGCCTGGCGGGGCCATTGGAGAAGCGAGAAGTTGAAGCAAGGTTGAGAGCTGTAATTTTTGCGGATGGGTCGACCACGGGCGAGGCTGACTGGATTCAGCGGCTGATTCATTCCAGGACTACGGACCTCTACTACGTTGATCAGGACCTTCAAATCCTTCAGAACGGAAAAGCGAACTCTGAACCTACCGATATGATGGGTCAAAGGGCGCAAAGTCTCTCAGACTCTGTGTTCCACTCCTCAGCTAGCACAGAGGACAAGCAGATTGCGATGGGACTTTGTCACGAGATTCTGATGTACATCAACGGCCACTTTGATCAAGCTGCCGCTCCTGATCAGCGCGTCGAGAACGCGATCTCGCAACTGCTGACTAGGCGTCAGCGGCTACTCCTCTCCAAGCCCAAGCTGGATGAAACCGGACCTGTGCCCTCAGGTTCTTGAGGCGGAGGGTCGACCCAAGTCCCGCCGATCATACGTTGCGGATGGGGCCGGGATACGCTGCCAGCTTCTGATCGTTCGTGAGCAGGGTGATCCCCTCGACGACCGCCTGCGCGATTAATACTCGGTCAAACGGATCCTTGTGCTTGGGCGGAAGCTGCTCAATGTGGATCACGTGCTCGCTGGTGATGGGAAGCTCGCTATAACCATTGTCCAGCAGGGCCCTCCGCAGCACACGCGGATCGACGCGGAAGTCTTGTCGTCCGAGGCCGCGTTTAATCGTAATCTCCCACAGGCTGGCCGCGCTGAACATGACCTCGTTTTCAGGGTCTTCGATCAAAATACGCGCGGATTTCGGAATGCGCTTCGGTTCACTTGCAGCCCAGAGCAGCAGGTGAGTATCCAACAGCAATTTCACCGTCTACCGCCGAAAAGCCGCTCGATCTTTTCGCCGCCCATGCTGTTAAAATCGTCGGGAACCGAAAACTGTCCGCGCAGAAAGCCAAGCCGCCGAATCTGTTTGCCAGACGGGGCGTCAAGCGCGGTGACCTTGACCATGGGTTTGCCAGCTTTGGCAATGATGAAAGGCTTGCCTGCGGCGGCTTCATCGACCAAACGGGACAATTGAGTTTTGGCTTTATGAATGTTTACGGTCGTCATTTGGCTCTCCCGGGCACAATCTGACCAAGTGAACTAAGTTCGGTTAGTTTAGTTTAACTGCGGGTTGATGTCAAGTATGGCGCTCGAAGGCGTGCTGTCGGCCTCGCGACTGAGCTGGCCTTACTTCTTCTCGCCGGGCTTGAGGTCAAGGGCGGCGGAATTCATACAGTAGCGCAGGCCGGTGGGCGCGGGGCCGTCTTCGAACACGTGGCCGAGGTGGGCGCCACATTTCGCGCAGCGCGCTTCGGTGCGCACCATCCCATAACTTGCGTCTTTGTGCTCCTCGACTTTGCTCGCGTCGGCAGGCTGATAAAAGCTCGGCCAGCCCGTTCCCGACTCGAACTTCGTCGCAGAATCGAACAGCGGCTCGCCGCAGCAAACGCAGTGATACGTCCCCGCGTCATGGGCATCCCAATATTTGCCCGTGAAAGGCGGCTCGGTGCCTGCTTCGCGCGTCACGTGATACTGCTCCGGCGTGAGCTTCTTCTTCCATTCCGCTTCGCTTGCTGGCTTCTTCTCCGTCATGATCCCGCCCCCAACAGTGTAACGTCCTGGAAATAACTGCCAATACTGGCTTCAGAGTCTGTGTGAAAACGGCAAAATCGCGACCTCAGCGGTGAAGCCGCAGTGATATTACGCCGGTTACGGCACGGTTGCACTTCCTGCGTCAGTGTAGAAAACCGTGCCCTGACGCAGAAACTGAGGTTCTCACACAGACTCTTCAGGGGCTGAAGCCCCTCGATGGCGCAGCGTTCATGTCGGAGCTGAAGCTCCGACCTCCTAAAAACAATCGCAGCGAATTTATCGGAGACAACACTGGGAAACGCATACGAAATGCCTCGCTCGTCCCAGCGGGCTTCGAGGTAACAATTGTAGACCACTTTTTCTGTAATTCCACAATGAGCGACTCCCGCGTGATGACCGTCCGAAACGGCGGTATTGCAGCAGCGAATTCGATTAGCTAGACTGGAGAGCCTGCGCCGGAGTGGCGGAACTGGCAGACGCGTTGGACTCAAAATCCAATGGTGCTTAGCATCATGAGGGTTCGACCCCCTCCTCCGGCACCAATACTAGCAATCGTTCACGCGATTAAGGGTCAAATGCCTCTATCGCCATCTGACCGAATTACGCTAATAAAAGAGATTGCGAGTCGACTAAGCACCGAAGACTGGGCGCTGATTGATGTCACACTGAAGCAGTTTTCTCTTCCTTGGGCCCCGGACTGGAACGGAACGACGCGTTCGTACGTTCTGCAAATGATTGAGGAAGCTTCCGATGAGTCTTTGATTGATCTTGCTCGGCATGTAGGCTTCTCGTTTGAAGGAAGACCCTCCCACATAGAACCTTCATTTTGGCAGAAAGGAATGTTTCGGCTGTTTGTTACACATCTGTCTGAACACTGCGGCTATGCGGGACAGTTACAGGAGGCCCTTTTCGTTTTCGGAATCTCATGCTTTGTTGCCCATACGGATATCATACCAACGCAGGAATGGCAGTTGGAGATCGAGACTGCACTGGCGACGTGCGACGCTCTTGTGGCGCTTCTTCATCCTAACTTTCATCAAAGTAACTGGACAGACCAAGAAATCGGATTCGCAATGGGTCGGGGAATTCCAGTATTTTCTGTGCGATTTTGTGAGGACGATCCCTACGGCTTTATTGGCCGTTTTCAAGCATTCAATGGAAATGGAAAGGCCGTAGAGGCTCTTGCTAAAGAGTTGTTCGATGCCTACCGGAAGAACAAGCAGACGCAACATCGAATGGCTGAGGGGCTAATTGGACTGTTTGAGGCGAGCGGGAGCTTCGCTCTTGCGCGAACACGTGTCGCCTATCTCGAAGAACTAGAGAGATGGGAACCGTCATTTTCGACACGCATTCTTGCGGCGCTCAAGAACAACCGACAGATCGCCGATTCATGGGGTGTCGATACCAGAGTAAATGCATTGGTTGAGAAGTGGAAAAAGAAAGGTGTGTAAAATCGGAAATCCTATCTGGTATCAACCCCGGCACCAATCCTTAGCCCTGCGCTTAATTGTAAAGTTCTATCGACGGGCGGTGCGAAGGCACACCCAGGCGCGTCCATTTTTCTGCTGATAGGACGGCCGTACCATTCAATCCGCGCCTACGTACCATTGGCGCGTTTCAGCTATGCCGCTACTCTGCTCCTTCATGAATCCACCGGAATTCCAAGTCATGCGAGGCACCCGGGCGCAACGGCGAAGCAAGCGGCTCCGGTTGGTTGTTCCCGTTGAGGTGATCGCGTTTGAAGCGAGTCAGAGGCCT
Organism: Candidatus Acidiferrales bacterium; assembly: GCA_035933575.1. Classification (GTDB taxonomy): domain Bacteria; phylum Acidobacteriota; class Terriglobia; order Acidiferrales; family UBA7541; genus DAHUXN01. Next base: position 39,788 of record DASYYR010000049.1, read on the forward strand.
TCCGCGAGGCCACGCGCATGCTTTCCGTGAACGCAAATGGGGGCCTTTTAGTCTTGAACGGTTCGGTAAGCCACGGTCAGGTGCTCCAGTTGGTCAACCAGCGCACCGCAGAGCAGCAGGAGTGTCGAGTGGTCAATGTGGACCCCTGTGAAGGCGGGAAATCGGCCGTTGGCGTCGAGTTCGTTGGTCCGGCGGGAAATTTCTGGCAGATATCCTTTCCTCCCATTACTCCCCGAGTCACGTCTAATAGCCGCAACTAAGCGATTGAAAAGCCAGAACCTACCCTGACAGCCAGGGTATGAACCTGAGCACATTTGCTCGAAGTACTATTCGTCTATCCCCGTTATACATGTTCAAATTCTTCCCGGCATGGAAGAAGCGCGTTCCACGAAGGTTCACGAGAGCCTTCCCCCAGACCCGTGGCTGACGCGTGCGAATGAAATTCGCACCAGTTTGAAGAGCCTCGACCGTAAACAGTGGTGGATGTGGTCCTCCGCGGTACTCATCATCCTATTGCTGACAATCGGGGTCGCCTCCTTTTCGTTTCCGTGGCTGATGCGCTTGGGCGAAGGTACGTACTCTTTCTATTTGTCGCAGGCGGTGCGCGGACTCGTCGGGTTGGTGCTGATTTTCAGCGTCTATTCCATTTATCAGCAATCGCAGATCAACAAGATACGCGGACAACTTGCGGATCAAATGGAGTCAGTGGCGAAAGTCGAATTGCTCACGGAAGAAGTTTATAAGCTCGCGGTGCTGGACCCTTTGACCAATCTGCACAACCGGCGTTCCGGTGAGCAGCGGCTATTCGAGGAAATTGCGCGCTCGCGGCGCCACGCGCGTCCGCTGACGATTCTTCTTTTGGACTTGGACGACCTAAAGCAGTGCAACGATAAGTTCGGCCATGATGCGGGAGATATCATGATCCGCGCGTTCGCGGATTGCCTGAAGCGAGCGATTCGCGGCTCGGACCTGGCCGTGCGGCTCGGTGGCGACGAATTCATGGTTATATTGCCGGAATGCCGCGCCGAGGAAGTTCGTCACGTCCTGGGACGCCTCGAGGGCCTTGAAATTGAGTGCAGCGGCGAGAAAGTCAGCGTAAGTTTCGCTTGCGGCTGGGCCGATTACCAGCCGGGCGAATCCGCTCAGGAACTTCTGAAACGGGCTGACGAAGCTCTTTACACCGATAAGCGATCCGCGAAGGATAGCGACGGTCTCAGACGATTCACGGGCCCCGTTCCTGCGCCGGTCAGGTAGCGCGTCCGTCGTCGCGATAACAACCCAAGGTCTTAGTTCTTGTGGCGGTGTTGCGCACAATCTGGGGAGAATCTTCTTGCGCCTGTCAGGTGTTGATGCGTAAGATAACCGCGCAAAGGAGTTCCGCAATTGCCAAAAGAGAAACCTAAAGTCAATATCGGTGAAGTTATTCGCTCGTACCGAAATGATCGGGGCCTCTCGCAGGGTGACATTGAGCGGCGGACAGGGCTCTTGCGCTGCTACCTCTCTCGCGTGGAAAACGGGCACACAGTGCCATCACTCGAAACGCTGGCAAAAATTGCGGAAGCCATGGAAATCAGCCTCGCGGATTTTTTCCCCGGCGCCGATACTCCGCAGGACCGCGAAACGAAGAAAATGCTTGGCGAGCTTTCGGAAGAGGAAATTCGCTTCCTTGCCGATATCAAAAAGTACAGCACGACGCTGACGGATGATGACAAGAAACTTGTGCTGGCGATGATCCGCAAAATGGCGGCTGTGGTTCCTCGCGCCGCCGCGGCTGCTCCCCGCGCACGTTCCGCTTCACATCGCTCCGCGTATTAAAGGCGGAGTCTAGCGATAGAGCTCTACGAACCGGCGGTTTTGGCCCGTTCTGCAACCATTTCGTGGAAGTTTCCCGCAACCACGATCGCGCGAAAAACTTTCCCGCGTCCAATAACCGTGTCACCGGCGCGGGCTTCGGTTTCGAAAACCAGAAATCTTCCGCGTGTTCCCACCAGCCGCGCATTGGCTTCCACTTTGGCGCCCTGCGATACGGCCTTCAGGTGATCAACCTCGATCCGCGTTCCTACGCTGATGGTTCCCGCCGGCAAATGCGGACGAATTGCTTGCGCGGCGGCCAGTTCCATCAGACCGATCATCGCCGGAGTCGAGAATACAGCGGGCAGGCTGGAATCGTACGCGGCAATCGTCCATTCGAACGGAACCACGCATTCAATTCTGGACTGCAAGCCTTTGGCGATTCCGGAAACGCCTTCTTTCCGCGGCTTCGCTTTCGACTTGGCAGCGACTTTCAGTTTTGTGGCTTTCTTTTTTTTCACAGGGTTCCTTGTTCCGAGGATTCATGCCGATGCGGGGCATGGAAGAAATCTTTGGTGAATTCCGTGATAGTTATGCCGAACTGTTTCCAGAGCCGCTTGCGCAACGTGCCGTAGTCCTGCGCGCCGCTGAAGAGATCGCGCAGCAATTCGCGAAACGTTGCGCTGCGACGCGCGAACTGGACCATGCGCGTTGTAACCGCGCCGCCAAGGAATCGACCGCGAAAAACGAGCCGCACAAGGCGCGTGGCGATTTCGAGGTCGGCGACAAATTCCGCGCGCAGACGCGCCGGATAGCTTTCCGGCTGGCCGTCGGCGATCGCTTGCGCGAGCAAATCCCCGGAACGAAGCGCGTAAAACAATCCTTCGCCCGTGATGGGATCGACGCACGCGGCTGCATCCCCAGCCAGCGCCCAGTTCGGGCCGACGATTTTGCGGTGCCGCAGCGTTCCCAATTCCGGCGAAGGAAGCACGTGGCTGTAAAAACGCGCGCCGTCCGTGGCGATTTTTTCTTCGCGAACGAAATCGTCGAGAAGCTGGCGCAATTTTGACGTGGTGTACTTGGCCATGGTCGCGCAGATTCCAACCGACAAGTGATCCGTGCGCGGGAAGGACCACAGATAGCCGTTCATGCGGTCGAGGAATTTTATTTTGACGGTTTCTTCTTTTGCCGGAATGAAATAACCGAGCGTCACTTCCAGGTCCTGTGGACGAAGAGGAGTGGTGTCCGGGAGCAATTGGTTTCGTGCGCCGGCCGCGAGCACGACGAAGTCCGCGGAGTGTTCCTTCCCGCCTGCGGTGAGCGTGACGCCTCCGGCGCTGTTTTGCGCTCGAGTTTCGACCTGCGTGACGCGGGCGTGTACAGTTTCACAGCTGGCCGCTGCCGCGCGTTCGAGCAACAGTCCGTTGAGCACGGCGCGGGAATAAATCACCAGAGGGCGCGACATCTCAAAACGAGCGCGGTGGCCCTTGCTGGAAATCAATTCCGCGGTATGAATTTCTTTTTTGACCTGCGGACCGTTCAAAAGGAAGGGATATTTTTCGATGGCCTTGTGCGTCAGGCCGCCGCCGCAGGGCTTTTCCCAGGCGAGATGCTCGTCAAACAGGGTGACGTTGAAGCCCGCGCTCGCGAGCTTTTCGCCGCACAGAGCACCGGCAGGTCCTCCGCCAACTATGGCAATTTGTTTCACTCGCTTGGAATCCGCCTACAGACGAGATTTGCGCACCCGTTCAAACACCAAAGTATAGCATCAACCAGCCCAGCGCAAACGCGGTGTGCGCCTTTGGTAGCAGGCCGGCTAGAATTCATGAATCTTGGGCATACGAAGACATAACCTGTCGCATTTCCTCTAGGATATCGGCCGGCTGCTCGTCTCGAAGGCCACGGAAGGCGCATACTATTGTCTTTGAGACAAAAGCTAAGACATTGAACAGCGCCAGATCTGAATACCCCGCTTCCTCATGGATGCTTCCCCTAATGCGAAAGAGCGTACCAGGCGCCGTACCGTGAGCGTAGAGGGACCGCACTGTTGCATGAACGAACTGTGAGGTCCACCAATAAAGAAGTTCATAGTCAAACTCTTGCTTGATAGGCTCCCCGGTTTTTTCATCGAATTCGTATGAATCCTCCTCTAGGGCCATGAGCTTTGCTTGCCCGCGCAGATCCGCCCAGCTGTGCGCGCTTTTGTAATTCTTTGCAAGTTCAGCGAAGTCTCTATCGAATCTTGTTGGCTCGTAATGTTTTTCGGGAAAGAATTTGGTGGACCGGCGCATTAATTCCTCGTGTTTTTGCGACGTGCTCAACATATTTCGCGGCCCGTTGTTCAGTGTCTTTGTTGCTGAGGTATCTTACCGTGAAGAAAATCTCTGCGAGCGTGCGTGACAGGCCGAAAGCCTCGGCAGGGAAGTCGGCGTCAACCAGGGCACATACTGCTCTCGCCACGGTCAAAGCTTTTGATATTAGGGCAAGGAGAACCTTGCTCCGGTAGAAGCTTGTCGCCGGGAGAAAGCGTGAATTATTTATGAATGCTTCGAGTTTCTCGATCAAGCAGATAACTTGCGAGGTAGAACTTTCGTTGGTCATTGAATTAGGGACACCTCAGCATTTTAACTCAATGAGGCGACAAAAAGGGGCAAGCGGAACACTCTTACCGGTTTGTTGGGTCAAGAGCCGTTGTGGGTTCACGAGTATGGGCCGCAACGGTGCCGTGATTGATGCGTGATAGAATTAAAAAGGTTTCGCTGTTGTCGGCGGACTTGACGCGAGGGAATCTCGCGCTGGGGACTTGTTGGGAAAAATTGTCAGTCAGAAAGAATTGCTGAGCAGGGTGGCCGAAGCGAAGGCTGCTCGGCGTCGAATTGTGTTCACAAACGGCTGTTATGACCTGCTGCATCCCGGCCATGTACGCCTGCTAGAAAAATCCCGCGAACTCGGCGACATACTTGTGCTCGCTCTGAATAGCGACCGCAGCGTGCGCGAAAACAAGGGCGCCAATCGGCCAATCATTCCGGAAGACGAACGCGCGGAAATCGCGGCGGCGCTCGCGGCGGTCGATTACGTGGTGCTGTTCGACGAACCTACGCCGCGTGAGATCATCGCGCGCGTGCTGCCGGACGTGCTGGTGAAGGGAAGCGATTGGGGCGCGGATGAAATTGTTGGGCGTGAAGAAGTCGAGGCGGCGGGCGGGCGTGTAGTATCGATTCCGCTCGAGCCGGGCTATTCCACTTCGGCAATCATTGAGAGCATTCTGAAAATTCCATCATGATCCTGCCCCTGGTAGGCGAGCTGCTTTCCCGCGTGGGACGCCAGCAAGCCGTTGAAGAATGTTTTGATCGTCTGCGACGCGGCAGCCGTCAGGTGGTGCTGACCGGCTTGACCGATCCCGCGAAGGCGCTGCTTGTTGCGCTCGCGGTCCAGGCGCTTTCCAAGCAGACAATCTTCCTCGTCGAATCGAATCAGAAGGCAGATGACTTCGAGGCGCTGACACTTTATTTCCTCCGCGCTCTGGGGCGGGCGAACGCGCAAGTGACGGTGCTGCCTTCCCACGAAGTGCTGCCTTACGATCATCAGTCGCCCCATCCCGAAATTTCCGAGGCGCGTGCAGCGGCTCTGTGGCGTTTGACGAGCGGGGAAGCAGATTTGGTGATCGCGCCAGTCTCAGCCGCGATTCTCCGCCTCCGGGAGCCGCAGTATTACCGGAGTCTGGCCCTTGCGCTGGCGCGCGGGGAAGACGTGCCTCGCGAAGAATTGCTCGCGCATTTGGCGAGCGTCGGTTACGAGCCAGTCGAAACGGTCGAAATGCCAGGGCAGTTCGCTGTGCGCGGAGGAATCCTCGACGTGTTTCCTCCCGAGGCGGAACGCCCGGTGCGTCTGGAACTTCTCGGCGATACTTTGGAATCGTTGCGTGAGTTCGATACGGACACGCAGCGTTCGACAAGCCCCGTGGAGCGAATCACGCTGCTGCCGCTAACGGATAGCCCACGCAGCGCGGAACAGCTCGAACGCCTCCGCGCGCCTGTGATTGCAGGCCACGAGGATTCAGAGCGGCGAGAGCTCGACGTCCCGGCAGGATTTTTCCCGGGTTGGGAATTTCGCGCATTTCTCACGGAGCGCCGCGAATCGAATCTGCTTCGGCTGCGCGACAACGTTCTGGTCGTTGAAGATGAACCCGCCGCGCTCGATGTGGCACTCGAGAAATATCGCGCGCGATTCGCGGAAGCCGCGATTGAGGAGCCGGACATGGCGCCTCCGGAGAGTTACATCCTCAACGATGACGAGTGGCAGCGCGCCAAGCAGACCGTCGCGCGCTTCGGTCTCGAGCAACTCGCAGTGGAAAAGACCGCCGCGTCGCAGTTCACGTTGCCAACGCGACCGACGACGCGGTACCACGGAAACGTTCCGGCATTCATGGCTGAGCTGAAAGGGCGGTTGAACGCCGCCGAGCAAATTTTCCTGAGCGCCGCGAGCACGGGCGAACTCGAAAGGCTCGCGGACCTGTGCCACGAATTCGAATTGCCTTTTCGCCTGGGAGAATTAGGGCACGGCGCAACCGCTTCGCGCTTGGCGGACGAATCGAGCGCAGGGAGCGTTCCCGCTGCTGTGCTGGTGAAGGCGCCACTCGAAGCAGGTGTTGAATTTGTTTCGGCGAAGCTGTCGCTTTTCGGCAACTCCGACTTATTCGAAACCGCCGCAACACCAACGCGGCCGCGCACGCGTCCCAAGACCGCCGGCTTCTTCAGCGATTTTTCGGACTTGAAGGCGGGCGATTTCGTCGTTCACGTCGATCACGGCATTGGCCGCTTCCAGGGATTACGGCAAGTCAGCGTCGACGGAGTGAACGGCGAATTCCTGCTGCTGGAATATGCGGAAGACGCAAAAGTGTACGTGCCACTGACGCGGCTTGACCTGGTGCAGAAATATCAATCGCTCGGCGGCGCGGAGCCGCGCCTGGACCGGCTGGGCGCGCAGGCGTGGGAAGCGCGCAAATCGCGCGTGCGCAAATCCGTCAACGACATGGCGCAGCAATTGTTGAAGCTGTACGCGGAGCGCAAATCCGTAGAAGGCCACGCATTCCCTGCGGACACGCCGTGGCAAAAGGAATTTGAGGATGCATTCGAGTTTCAAGAAACCACTGATCAGGACCGCGCCATTGTTGACGTAAAGCGCGACCTGGAGCGCGAGCAACCCATGGACCGTTTGCTTTGCGGCGACGTGGGTTATGGCAAGACGGAAGTGGCCATGCGCGCCGCGTTCAAAGTTGTCGCTGATTCCAAGCAGGCGGCCATCCTCGCCCCCACAACGGTGCTGGCGTATCAGCATCACGATACTTTCCGGCGGCGCTTCGCCGCGTTCCCGATTCGCATCGCGATGCTCAGCCGTTTTCAGAATCCGCGCGAACAAAAGCAGATCCTTGCCGACTTGGAGGCGGGGAAGATCGACATCGTCATCGGCACGCACCGGCTGCTTTCCAAGGATGTGAAATTCCAGGATCTGGGACTGCTTGTGGTGGACGAGGAGCAGCGGTTTGGCGTGGGCCACAAGGAGCGCATCAAGGAGATGCGCAAAAATGTGGATGTGCTGACGATGTCGGCGACGCCGATACCGCGCACGTTGCACATGTCGCTTGTAGGATTGCGCGATATGTCGGTGATTGAAACTCCGCCCAAGGACCGACTGGCGATTCAGACGGTTGTCGCGCCTTTTGATACCGCGCTGATTCGGCGCGCGATTAGCGAGGAGATGGCGCGCGATGGGCAAGTGTTTTTCGTCCATAACCGCGTGGAATCGATCGCATCGCTGGCGATGATGATCAAGGAGCTTGTGCCGAAGGCTCGCGTAGTGGTGGGTCACGGGCAGATGAGCGAAGGCGAACTGAGCAAAGTGATGATGAAGTTCATTCGGCACGAAGCGGACGTGCTGGTGGCGACAACGATTATTGAGAATGGATTGGATATTCCGCGCGCGAATACGATTGTCGTCAATCGCGCGGATCGATTTGGTTTGGCGGAGCTCTACCAGCTTCGTGGACGTGTGGGGCGCTCGACGCAGCGCGCTTACGCCTATCTGCTTGTGCCGCCGGAAGGCTCGCTCTCCGGACTCGCGCGCCAACGGCTGGCGGCGCTCAAGGAGTTCAGCGATTTGGGCGCCGGCTTCCGCATCGCGGCGCTGGATCTCGAATTGCGCGGCGCCGGAAATATTCTGGGACGCGAGCAGCACGGGCACATTGAATCGGTCGGCTTCGACTTGTATTGCCAGATGCTCGAGCGCGCCGTCGCCGAGCGCAAAGGCGAAGTGGTGCAGAGCGAACGTCGCGCCACTCTCAATCTGGGATTGGACATCCGAATTCCGGCGGACTACATCGAAAATGAAAGCTCGCGCCTTCGCGTTTACAAACGGATTGCGGGCGTCGCCTCCGAGGAGACGCGGCAAGAAGTGCTGGCGGAGTTGCGCGACCGTTTTGGGCCGCCGCCGCGGGCAGTGGAAAACCTTCTGGAATATGCGCTGCTCAAAGCGCTGGCGGAAAAATTATCGGTGGCGGCGATCGACCGCCGAGGCGATCGGGTGGCGATTCGCTGGCACGAGGAAACGCCTGTGCGTCCGGAAAAACTGGTGAAGATGATACGCTCGCGCAAAGATATGCGGCTGGATCCCACGGGAACATTGTGGCTGGAATGGAAACGGCAGCCGGAAGGAATCGCGGAAGCGATGAGAAACGTGTTGCTTGAACTACAAACGTAGCGATAGAATTCGAGGCTATATGAAAAAACTATCAATTCTGCTTTCGGCTGCCGTCACAGTGCTTGCGCTTCCGGTCTTTGTTCATGCCAGCGGAACCGTGGTCGAGGAAATTATCGCGCGCGTGAACAACGACATCATCACCATGTCGGATTATCAGAAGGCGGAGGCCTCTCTCCGGCAGGAGGCCGAGCAAGAGTGCCAGGGCTGCACGCCGGACAAGGTCAACGAAATGGTGGCGGAGGAAAGAAAGAATCTGCTCCGCGACCTGATTGACCAGTCGCTGCTGGTGCAGCGCGCCAAGGATATGGATATCAGCGTGGAGACGGACGTGGTGAAGCGCCTAGACGCTGTCCGCCAACAGAATAAGCTGCCGAGCATGGAAGCTCTTCAAAAGGCCGTCGAGTCACAGGGAATGAGCTGGGAGGATTACAAAGATCAGCTTCGCAACAGCATTCTGCAGCAGCGCGTAATTTCTGACGAGGTCGGCTCGACGGTCCGCATCGGCAGTGACGAGGTGCAGAAATATTACGACGCGCACAAAAATGAATTCGTCAAGCCGGAGGAAGTGGATCTGTCGGTGATTTTCTTCAGCACCGAGAACAAGACGCCGCAAGAAGCGGCTCTAATTCAGCAAAAGGCGGAAGGAGTGCTGAAACGGTTGAAAAGCGGCGACGATTTCGGCGAGCTGGCCAAGCGCTTTTCCGAAGGTCCGACCTCCGCGCAGGGCGGCGAACTGGGCAGTTACAAGCGCGGCGAATTGACTCCTGATTTGGAGAAACTGGTGTTTGGCATGAAAAAAGGCGATATGACCGATGTGATTCCCGCTTCTAATGGCGTCCAAATCATCCGCGTCAACGAGCATTTTGACGCGGGCTTGCAGCCGCTGAGCAAAGTGGAACAAGAAGTGGAAAACGCGCTGTATGAACAAAAAATTCAGCCAGCCATGCGGAAATATCTTACGCAATTGCGCAAAGACAGCTACGTGGTGGTGAAGGCCGGATACACGGATTCCGGCGGCGTCGGCGGCAGCAGCAGCGTGATTACAGAGACTCCGTACTCGCCCGACGGGGGCAAGACGAAAAAGAAAAAGGACAACAAACCGAAGGATGCGGACGACAGCCAATGAAGTCCGCCTTCATTGCGGATTTTCAAGATGGCCAGACCGTAGCCACTCTATTTCTTGTTCGTGAAAAGGAAATACGCACTTCGGCGCGAACGGGGAAATCGTGGCTGCGCGTCGCCCTTGCTGACCGCACCGGAACAATCGAAGCAAAAATGTGGGACAACTACACCGGCCTTTTGGAGACGTTTGCCTGCGAAGACATCGTGCGCGTGCGCGGCCGCGTGAAGCTCTACAACAACGCAAAGGAACTGACGATTGAGCAGATCTTGATCGCCGTCGAAACAGATTACACGCTCGACGATTTTCTTCCGCACACGAAGTACGACGTGGAGAAGCTCTTCGCGCAATTGCGCGAGGAAATCGCCGGCGTGAAAAATCCGTGGCTGCGGAAGCTGCTCGATTCTTTTGTCGACGATCCCGAATGCGCGTCGAAACTGAGGCGCGCGCCCGCGGCTATGACCATGCACCATGCGTACCTGGGCGGTTTGCTCGAACACATCGTCAGTTTGTGCGGGCTTGCGAAACACATTACCCAGCATTATCCGGAAGTGGATGGAGATTTGCTGCTGACGGGCATCGTGCTCCACGATATCGGCAAGACGCAGGAGCTTTCCTATTCGCGGGCCATCGGATACACGGACGAAGGGCAACTGCTCGGACACATCGTCATCGGTCTGGGCATGGTGCAGCGAAAAATTGATGCGATTCCCGACTTTCCGAAGCCTCTTGCGGCGCTCGTTGAGCATTTGATTGTTAGCCATCACGGCGAACTTGAGTTTGGCTCGCCAAAGCTTCCGTCTGTGCGCGAGGCGGTGCTATTGCATTATCTGGATGATCTCGATTCGAAGATGGCGGCGATGCGCGAGACGCTTGGTCAAACGGCCGCGGACGAAATGTGGAGCACGCGGAATCCGGCGTTGCGGCGCAATCTGCTGAATGCGCAGGCCTATGTGAATCCCGGCCAGCCGAAGCCCAAGACTGCGCCAGCGCCGCGCGACCAAAAATCAAGCGGCAGTCTGTTTGGAACGCAGCCGCCTGAAACGGTAAAGAAATCCTGATGAGCGCTGGCATCAAAAATGTGCAACCGGAGGGCCAGTACGCGCGGCGACGTTCGTTGCTGGAGCTCGCCCCTCTCGAATTGGATTGCATGACGGCGCTGTGGCTTTTGGGTGAGGGCACGGTGCGTGAGATTCGTGAAACGCTCGCGCCGCGCCGCCCGCGTGCCTACACAACCATAATGACGATCATGGACCGGCTGACGCAGAAGGGAATTGTGGAGCGGCAGCGCACCGGCCGCGCGTGGAAATATCGCGCCAACCTGAGCAAGGAAGACGCGCGAGCGCACGCGGTGGCGCAGGTAATTGAGAATTTCTTCGGCGGCTCAATGGAAGAGTTGCTCGCGCAGATGACGGACGCGAATGGGCGCCGCTCCGCTGGCCGCGCCGAAAGTATTGCGCCGGAAGAGCCTGCGAGCGTCTCCTTGCCTAGCAAGACTTCTCTGTAAACTCCAATGTTCCCCGGTGAGCTAAGAATTCGCGATCTCTCGATTCGCCCGGCAACGCTTCTTGCGCCGATGGCCGGCGTTACGGACACGATATTTCGCCGCGTGATTCGCAGCCTAGGCGGATGCGGGCTGATCATGACGGAGTTCACCAGCGCCGAAGGTGTTACGCGCAGCGCGGCAAAAACGCTCCGATATCTTTACTTCGATCAAGATGAGCATCCGATTGCGGCGCAGCTCTTTGGAGCGAACCCTGAAGTAATGGCCACCGCCGCGGCCCTTGTCGAAGACCTGGGCTTCGATCAGATCGATATCAATCTCGGCTGCCCGGCAAAAAAAGTGGTGAAGTGCGGCGGCTCCGGTCTGCTGAAAGATTTGCAACAATTGGGACGCGTGCTGGCTGCTGTACGCGCAGCGGCGAAAATTCCCATGACGATCAAAATGCGCTCGGGATGGGACGACGCGAATATTGTCGCCGTTGAGGTGGCGCGCATGGCGGAGGGAATCGGCGTCGAGGCCGTTGCCGTGCATCCGCGGACGCGCACGCAAGCCTATTCCGGGCAGGCCGACTGGTCGATTATTGCGCGAGTGAAACAGGCGGTGAAAATTCCAGTGATTGGCAATGGGGATGTCCGCATCCCGCAGGATGCCGAGCGGATGATCGCGGAAACGGGATGTGACGCCGTGATGATCGGCCGCACGGCGGCCACGAATCCGTGGATTTTCCGGCAGATGGAACAGTATTTCGCGACGGGGCATTACGACGAGCCAAGCGAGGCGGACCGTTACCGTTTGCTTTCAGGCTATTTTCGCAGCCTGGTTGCGGCGGATTTGCCGGATGCGATTGGAAAAATGAAGCAGTTCGCCTGCTGGTTCACGCACGGCGTGAGGAACGGGAGTGAATTGCGCCACGAAGTGCACTCGGCGCGCAGCCCCTCAGAAGTACTGGAGCGCGTGGACTCATTTTTCACGCGCGTGGCGGACGCTCACGGCGCGTAGAATGCACTCAGTTCAGGAATTCTCTTCGGCGATCAGACGTTTGTAAGCTTCGCGCTTGGCGATGCCGAATTCCTTGGCGGCTTGCTTCAGCGCCGCTTTTCGATCGATTCCTTGCGCAGACTCGATTTCCGCGACACGTTCCGCCAACGAAATAGATTCAGTCTGGCGAACGGAGTCTTGCGCAGATTTTATTTCCGGCGGAGCGATCAGCAATGTGATTTCTCCGCGTGCAGGCTTTTCGGCGAGCGCCGCGATCAATTCATCGATGCGTCCGTGAAGGAATTCTTCGTGGAGTTTCGTTAGCTCGCGCGCAACCGCTGCGTGGCGATTGCCGAGGATTTCCAGCGCGTCTTCCAACGCGGCGCGGAGGCGATGTGGCGCTTCGTAGAGAACCATGGTGCGCCGCTCGGCGTCGAGCTCGCGCAGACGGCGGCGGCGCTCCGCGGGGCGCGCGGGCAGAAAACCGATAAACGTAAACTCCTCCGAAGGCATGCCGGAGGCAGCGAGTGCCGCGATGATTGCCGAAGGCCCCGGAATCGGAATCACCGGAAGTTTGTGGCGCAGGCAGAGAGAAACAAGCCGGTGGCCCGGGTCGGAGATGACCGGCGTTCCAGCGTCACTCACAAGGGCGATGCGCGCGCCTTCCTCGATGCGCAGCACCAACTCCGCCGCGCGAGTCATTTCATTGTGTTCGTGGTAGCTTTCGAGCGGTTTGTGAATGTCGAAATGCGAAAGCAGCTTCAGCGTCTGGCGCGTGTCTTCGCAAGCGATGATGTCAGCTTCTTTGAGCACGCGAAGCGCGCGAAGGCTGATGTCTTCGAGATTGCCGATGGGCGTAGCAACCAGGTACAGGCAGCCGCGTCCGGAATTGTCAGTTTGCGCGGAAATCATGGCGGTGCAGGCGTAAAAAATCGACGTCGGAGTGAAGTTTAGCACAATGCGCAGGGGCCCTACGGAAGAACCGCGATGCGGCGGTGTTGCGGGACATGGTAAGATTTTGCGCGAGTGAAACGAGGGTAGCGAACGTGCCACTGTACGAATACAAATGCGTCAAGTGCGGCCACCGATTCGAAAAAATCGAAAAGGTGACGGCCTCGGAGACCAAAAAGTGCCCGAAATGCGGCGCAAGAGCGGAGCGCATGGCTGCCGCGCCTGCCATCCAATTCAAGGGCTCCGGCTGGTACGTGACGGACTATGCGGGCAAGAATTCCGACGGCACATCGAAGGATGCCAAGGGAGCGAAAGACGCCAAAGAATCAAAAGAAGCGAAGGATTCGAAAGAGTCCAAGGAATCGGCCGCAGCAAAAACCACGGAGAAGGCGACGACAGCTTCAGAATCGTCGAAGCCCTCGTCGAAAAAGACGAAAGAGAAGTAGAAGCCAGCGCGTTCAGCGGTTACAATTTCGTTTAAAATTCCATGGCTTTCAGGTAGGCGCGAAACTCGTCGCCAAATTCGGGGTTTTTCAGCGCGAATTCCACGGTTGCCTTCAAGAAGCCGAGTTTGTCTCCCGCATCGTACGTTTTTCCCTCCATAATCAGCGCCCACAATCCTTGTTCGCGCGCCAGCGCACGCAACCCATCCGTAAGTTGGATTTCACCGCCGCGGCCGGGCTTCGTTTTTTCGAGATGATCAAAAATCTCCGGCGGCAGGACGTAACGTCCCGTGACGCTGAGATTGGATGGCGCTTTTTCCGCGTCGGGCTTTTCGACGAGGTCCAAAATCTGCCGCAGACGCTCGCCCCATTTGCGTTCCGTCGCGGGCCGGGCGTCCACAATGCCGTAAAGATGGATCAGTTCGCGCGGCACCGGCTCAACGGCAATGGCGCCGATTCCCGTTTCTTCGTAAACGTCGCACAGCGCGCGCGTGGCAGGTTTTGGACCGTCGCAGATCACGTCGCCAAGCAGGACGGCGAAAGGTTCGTCTCCGACAAGCTCGCGCGCGACAAGCACGGCGTGGCCCAGACCGAGAGGATCGCGCTGGCGCGTGTAGCTGAAATGAATTTTCGCTCCGATGTCGCGCACCAGATCGGCGCGCGCTGAATCGCCTTTTTCCCGCAAGAAGCGTTCGAGCTCGGGAGCTTGATCGAAATGATCCTCAATGGCATTTTTGCCGCGGCCCGTTACGATAATGATGTTCTCGATCCCGGACGCGGCGCATTCCTCGACGGCGTATTGGATCAGCGGCTTGTCCACGATTGGCAGCATTTCCTTTGGCTGCGCTTTCGTGGCGGGCAGAAAACGAGTGCCAAGGCCTGCCGCGGGGAAAACGGCTGTGCGAACGGGATGTGGTTTGGCTGTCACTGTGCGAGCCTCAAAAAAATCAGGACTTCAAGTTACGTGGAGCGCCGGAAGTTGTCAATGCGGCGCTATACTAGCATGAGCGAATTAAGCGGAAGGGGAGCGTCGAGTGTTGCGAATCTTGGGAATCGAATCTTCGTGCGATGAGACAGCGGCGGCCGTGGTTGCCGATGGCGCGACGATTTTGTCGAGCGTCGTCGCATCGCAGGTGGACATTCACCGCAAATACGGCGGCGTGGTGCCGGAACTGGCGTCGCGCGAACATCTGCGGCAGATTGTGCCCGTGGTGCGCGAAGCGGTGTTGCAGGCGGGAATCGCGCTCAGAGATATTGATGCCATCGGCGTCACGCAGGGTCCGGGACTCGTGGGCTCCCTGCTCGTCGGCCTGACGTATGGCAAAGTGCTGGCGCAGGCTCTCGGGAAGCCGCTGATTGCCGTGAATCACCTTGAAGGGCATGTGCACGCGGTTCTGCTGGAAGCTCACGCGGCGGGACGCGCGCCAAAATTGCCGGCGATGTGCCTGATCGTGTCTGGCGGGCACACGCTGCTCTATCGCGTGGAGGCAAAAAGCAACCCCACAGGAAACGGCGCGTTGCAATTTTCGTATTTACGCGTGGGAGGAACGCGCGATGACGCGGCCGGCGAGGCTTACGACAAAGTCGCCAGAATGCTCGCTCTCGGATATCCCGGAGGCCCGATCATTGACAAGCTAGCGGTGCACGGAAACCCGTCCGCGGTGCGATTCAACGAGCCCAAAATGGGCGGCAACCAATACGATTTCAGTTTCAGCGGAATCAAAACGGCCGTTCTTTACTATTTGCGGAAGCGCCCGGAGTTGCAGGCAGAGATTGACGCGCGCGAGCAGGCCCTCGCTCGCGGCGAAAGAAGCGCAGACGCGCTGCGTGCGCTTTCGAGCGCGACAACTCTCGACCTGATTGCAAGTTTTCAGCACGCCGTCGTCGAAGGCTTAATTCGACGGACTCTTGCCGCGGCGGGGCAGTTCGGCGCCGCATCCGTGCTGGTTTCAGGCGGCGTTGCGGCGAACCGCGAATTGCGCGCGCGATTCGAAGAGGAATCGCGAAAGCACGGTCTCGAAACATTTTTCCCCAGCCGCGCCCTTTCCACGGACAATGCCGCCATGATTGCGGCGGCTGCGTATCCGCGGCTTGTTGCAGGCGAGCGAGCGGATTCGTCGCTCAATGCGCAGCCGAATTTTCCGTTGGGGAAGGCAGTCGAGAGTTTAGAGTTGAAAGTTTAGAGTCAAAACGCGAACCGGCTTATTTCTCGTAGAGATACGCCGTGCCGTCCTGCGCGACGGCGTAAAGCGTGTGGCCGTCGTGACTCCAGCGCAAGCTGGCAATTCCTTCCGCCCAGCATTCGTCGACAATTGTGTTGCGCTGCAAATCCGCGATAAAGATGCGGCCTTTCGCGGAGCTTTTCAGCCACGAATTATAGAACGCGCAGATCGGAAGCGACGGATGGCAATGGCAGAGCTCGGCCGCGAAGGGCAGCGAAGACGTGGTTCCGCTTACGGCGTCGAGTGAATACACCTGGCCGGAAGCGCAGAACACTAGATGGCGCGCGTCGCTCAACCAGCACAAATCCGTGACGTGGCCCGTGGTATCGAATCGCCCAATCGTTTCGAGCGTTGGCGGCCGGACGAGGACGATGGAATCGTCGGACCACTCGCCGTCAAATTCGAGCACTGTGGCGAGCGATTTATCGTTCACGCAAAACGCCGATGCGCCAAAGCCCAAGAATCTTCCGCGATCGTCCGCGTCATCATCTTCCCGCGACGCATCGGCAAAAGTCCCGCGATCGAGTCGAGAGAGCGGCTCGAATTCTTCCGGAGAACGGCCTGCCATCCACAACATCAAGTTGGCGTTCTCGGAGCCGTCCGAGGCCGCGGCGAAATACTTCCCGCTGGTTGACCAGATAAGATGCGCGGGAAACACGCGGAACGCCGCGAACCGCCCGATGAATTTCCCAGCGCGTGCGTCGAAGTAGTGAAGCTCCGGTTGCCATGTGCCGGAAGCGGCGATCAGCGACTCTCCCGAGGGCGACCACGCAAACGACGCCGGAAAATCGGGCCGTGCGACGAGTGGTTCGTCAGGCACGCGAATCGCAGACGGCGTTCCCGTTAATTCCAGATCGCAAATCTCGATTTGCTGGCTCAGGTCGCGTCTAACCGCCGAATACGCCGCCACATGGCCTCGCGGCGAGACGCAAAGATGCTGGCGTGGCTCGGCGAACACCTGCTTGACGTTCCAGCGGGAAGTCTGCGGGAATTCGCGAATCCCGCGCAGCACGAGAGACGACGAGAGCACCGTGATTCCGTTCGCGGGGCTGCGAACGATTCCGCGACTTTCACGCCGCGCGCGTGAAGGCATCAGTGCACGCGTCCCGGTGAGAAAACTTCCAGGCGCTCTTTGCAATCCGCGATGCGCTTGCGGACTTTTTCCGCCATTTCCGCAAGCAGGTCGCGCCCCTGTTCGTGCGCCTCTTCCATTTGAACCTTCAGCAAGTAAAGATCGGAGTTGAAGAATTTCTGAGCTTCCGTTTCGATTTCGCCCAGCCGGTTTTTCATCAGGCTGAGCTTGCGGATTACGCGTATGAGTTCCGCGCCCGGACCTTCGCCTTCCACGGTTTCGGGACTCGATTCGTAGGTATCCAAGATTTTCGCCAGCCGCGCTTCATCGCCGCGTTGATACGCTTCGTTGGCTTCCGCCATCAATTCCTGGCGGCGCGCGCGATCGGCTTCATTGGCTGTCAGGTCAGGATGAATGCGCTTGGCAACCTCGCGGTAGGCTCGTTTCAATTCGGGAGTGGGCGAGAAATGTTTTGTTTCCTCGGATTCCTTCACCGAGGCGGCGTTGCGGGATTCATCGGCGCGCAGACGAGCTTCACGGGCGGCGCGCTGGAGGCGTTCATTTTCTGGATCTTCCGCGGCCATGCGCTCGGCGACTTGCGCGCGCAACTCATCCAGCTCGGCGTAGGGCAGCCCCACCAGCTTCAAATAGCGCCGTTCAAGCGCACCGAGTTCGCCACGAATGCTCGCGAGACGCAGTTCGCATTCGGCGAGTTCCGCCTCCAGCCGCTCCTGCTCGCGGCGTTTGCGAGCGAGTTCGCGCTCTTCGGGCTTCACGCCTCGGGTTTGCTTAGTCGTCGCCATGGGTTGCCGGCCAGTGCCCGCGAGCATGGGAAATCTCGCAGGCCGCCTAAGGCCAGCCTGATGAGCTGTCAAAAATAGTATGCCTAAGAATTTTCCGCGCACCAGAAGGTCGCGGCCGCGCGTTTCCAGAACAAATAGAGGACAGGCCGTAGGACTTTAGTACTACAAAGCGATTTTCAGCGAAGCGGTTGGCGCACGCGGCGGCGTTTGCGCGTTGTCAGATGATTTTGCGCGGAGACGGTGAATTCTATACAATCGCGCGGCCATGCGCATCGCGATCGATACCGGAGGAACGTTCACCGATTGCGTTTTCGCGCGCGGTAGCGAGTTGCGCATCCTCAAAGTCCTCTCGACTCCTGAAAATCCCGCGCGCGCCATTGCGGAAGCTCTGGCGAAAATCGGGAACGACGCGCAAATGGCAGATGCGGCGCTTGAGTTGACCTGCGGCACCACGGTGGGCACGAATGCGCTGCTCGAGAGGCGCGGCGGGCGCGTCGCGCTGGTAACGACGGCTGGTTTTGAGGATGTGATCGAAATTGGCAGGCAAGCCAGGCCAAAGCTCTACGATTTTTTTGTGGAGCGGCCAAAAGCATTGGTGCCGCGCGAGCGGCGATTCGGTTTGCGCGAGCGCGTGAGTGCGGAGGGACGCGCCATCCTGCGGCCATCGAACGCCGAGCTTGCGCGAATCGTGCGCCTCGTCGAGAAGAGCAACGCTGAGGCCGTTGCCGTGTGTTTGCTTTTCTCTTTTGCAAACCCCGCGCATGAGATGCAAATCACGAAGCGATTACGCTCCGCCGGTTTTCATGTGTCTGTCTCGCAGGAGATTTTTCCGGAGTTTCGCGAATACGAACGCACCATCACCACAATCGAGAATGCGTATTTGCTTCCCGTGATGAGCAGCTATCTGGGCGAGATTGACAAGCTGGCAAGCCGCCATGCGAAATCGAATCGAGTCAGGGGCGCTTCACGTGTTCGCGTGATGCAGTCCAACGGTGGGATCATTTCGGCGGCCACAGCGGCGCGCGAACCCGTGCACACAATTCTCTCCGGGCCGGCGGGAGGCGTTCTGGGCGCGCAGTATGTCGCGGAACTCGCGGGCTTCCCGCGAATCATCACGTTCGATATGGGCGGGACGTCAACAGACGTTGCGCTGCTCGACGGCGCGTTGCGCACCACGAATGAATCCGAAGTCGCTGGGCTGCCGGTCGCCGTTCCCATGCTCGACATTCACACGGTCGGCGCGGGTGGCGGCTCGCTCGCGCGATTCGATCGCGGGGGAGCGTTGCGCGTGGGACCCGAAAGCGCGGGTGCGGATCCCGGTCCGATTTGTTACGGGCGCGGGGCGAAGCCCACCGTCACCGATGCGCATTTAATCCTCGGGCGCATCGTGCCGGAGGGATTTCTCGGCGGCGATTTCCGTTTGGACCTGGAGCGCGCAAGCGAATGGATGACTCGCGCGCGCGGCAGGATGAGGACGACAGTCCAATTCGCGCAGGGAATTCTGGATGTGGTTGAAACGAACATGGAGAAGGCCATTCGCGTGATTTCCATCGAGCGCGGCCACGACCCACGAGACTACACGCTGGTCGCATTCGGCGGCGCGGGGGGCTTGCACGCCTGCGGACTTGCAGCGGCGCTCGAAATGCCTCGCGTGCTCATCCCGAAATTCCCCGGCGGACTTTCCGCGCTGGGGATTTTGCGTGCGGATGTCGTCAAGGATTTCTCGAAGACAATTCTGCTGGCGGCGCCACCCGCGCGCGCGGCGGGCATTGACCTGGCGCGCGAGTTCGCTCAAATCGAGAAACAAGCGGTGGCGGCAATGCGCCACGAGGGTTTTGAGAGTCGCGCAATGAAGGTCGAACGAATTCTGGACATGCGTTACGTGGGCCAGGCGTATGAGTTGAGCGTTCCGGCGTCCGCGGATTTTGTGCGCAGCTTCCATCTCGCGCACGAAAAGCGATACGGATACGCGGACACGAAACGCCCCGTCGAAATTGTGAACGTGCGCGCGCGAGCTATTGGGTTGACTCCCAAGCCGGCATTGCCAAGGCTTTCATCGGGAGGAACTGATGCCTCGGCGGCCATGATGCAGCAGCGCGATGTGTTTTTCAGCGGCCGGGCAACGAAAACAAAAGTCTATGACAGGGCACAATTGCGGGCGGGAAACCGCTTCCGTGGTCCCGCGATTGTGGCCGAGTACAGCGCGACGACGGTTGTGCTGCCGGGCTGGAACGTTCGCGTGGACGCGTATGGGAACTTGCTGATGGAGCGCGGCCGATGAAATTCGATCCCGTGCGCCTGGAAATCTTCAAAAACCTGTTTCATTCCGTCGCGGAGGAAATGGGCGGAGTGCTGCGGCGGTCCGCCTTTTCGCCGAACATCAAAGAGCGCCGAGACTATTCCTGCGCCGTCTTCGATCGCGCGGGCGACGTGCTCGCTATGGGCGATCACATGCCGGTGCATCTCGGGTCGATGCCCGCTTCGGTGGATGCGGCGATTCGCGCCATCGATTTGAAGCCGGGTGACGTGGCGCTGCTGAATGATCCATACGCGGGCGGAACTCATCTGCCGGATTTGACCATGGTGATGCCTGTGTACCTGCCGCGCGAGAAGACGCCGATGTTCTACGTCGCGAATCGCGCGCACCACGCGGACGTGGGCGGCGCGCAGGCCGGCTCGATGGGACTGTCGCGCGAAATCTTTCAGGAGGGCATTCGCATTCCTCCGGTAAAGATTTTCGAAAACGGCCGCATCGTTCAAGACGTGTTGCGTCTGCTGCTGGCAAATGTGCGGACGCCTGAAGAGCGTGAGGGCGATTTGACGGCACAGCTCGCGGCGTGCCGCGTCGGCGAAAGGCGGCTCATCGAGATTACGGGGAAGTATGGAAAGCAGGAGACCGGCGCTTATGGACGCCACCTGTTGGAATATTCCGCGAAAATGATGCGCGCGACGCTGCGCCAAATTCCAAATGGCACTTATCGCGGAGAGGATTTTCTCGATAATGACGGTGTGACGGAAAATCCAATAGCAATTCGCGTCACGATTCGTATTCGCGGCGAACGCGCGGAAGTGGATTTCACTGGGTCGTCGCCAGAATGCGCCGGAAGCGTCAATGCCGTGAAGGCCATCGCGGACTCGGCCGTATTCTACGTTTTCCGGTGCCTGGTCGATGACCAAGTTCCGGCTACGTCAGGTCTGCTGCGCCCGATAAAGATCATCGCGCCCGAGGGAACGATCGTGAATGCCCGGCCGCCCGCAGCCGTCGCCGGGGGTAACGTGGAAGCGTCGCAGCGTATCGTCGACACTCTGTTGCGCGCCATGGCACGCGCTATTCCCGAAAGGATCCCGGCGGCGAGCCAGGGCACCATGAACAATCTGACGTTCGGCGGTCGCGACACGCGGCCCGGCCGCGGCAATGTTCCATTTGCTTATTACGAGACAATCGCCGGAGGCATGGGCGCGCGCCCGGGACTCGACGGCGAAAGCGGCATCCACACCCACATGACCAATTCGCTGAATACGCCAGTCGAAGTCTTCGAACATGCGTATCCCGTGCGCGTAAAGCGTTACGGTATACGGTACGGCTCTGGCGGAGCAGGGAAGTTTCGCGGCGGCAATGGAATCATCCGCGAAATCGAGTTACTGGCGCCGATGCAGGTGGGAATGCTGTCGGATCGCCGCAAGTTCGGGCCCTACGGCCTTGCAGGCGGCAAGCCGGGCGCTACAGGGAGAAACGAAGTGGTGATTGCGGGACGGCGGCAGAAAGTGGCCGCCAAGGGCAGTTTTTATGCTCCCGCCGGAGCCGTGGTCAGAATCGAAAGCCCCGGCGGCGGCGGCTGGGGAAAGCCGCCGAAGCGCCGGAGGTAATGTTCGCCCCTGCTCCCGAAAGCAGGAGTCCCGCCGTCAACTTATTCAATCTTTATGGAAATGCAGTTAATTCTCGAGTTTTTCGAGCGCTTCCGGCATCTGCAAACGGGCCTTGGCCAACGCGCGAACCAGGTTCGTTTCCATTGTCTGCTCGGTGGTATTCCGAACGGTGGCGAGCTCGGTCACCAGTAAATGCTTGGCGCGTTCGAGCATTTTCTTCTCGCGGAAGGAAAGCGGCTTGGTCCGGCTCAGTGAAACCAGTCCCTTCAGGACGGCGGCGACTTCCATCAGCGAGCCTGTGCGCATGCGCTCGGAGTTTTCTTTGAAGCGGTGCTTCCAGTCATGATGAGAAGCGGAACGGCCCTTTTCGAGATAGGTGATGACGTCACCTGCCTCGTTCGAGCGAATCACAGGGCGCAGACCGACGCTCATGATGTTGGTTTGTGGAACCATGACTTTTAGCCCGCTGGAAACGATCTTCAACATGTAGTAACGTTCGGAGCGGCCATTCAGGTAACCGAAGCTGATTTGTTCGATGACTCCTACACCGTGGTTTGGATAAACAACCTTCTCTCCCAGTTTGAAATCCATACAGGATGTACCCTCCCCAGAAGCTACACTAAAAGCTTAGGCCTGCGTAGGGTGAAGGTCAAGAGAATCTAAAGGAAAACCCCTATTTTCTTGCCGCCTTTGGGCTCTCATTTACTTCAAAAGTCAAGCCAGAAATCTTGTAAAATGGCCGTTTATGCTGCTTCTCGCCGTCGACACCTCTTCTCGATTGGGAAGTTTGGCCGTTCTGCGCGACGGCCAATTGGTGGGAGCGATCTCGACTTTTGCCGACGAGCCCTATTCGACGCGCCTGTTCCGCCAACTTGATTTCCTGCTTAGCGAATTGCACCTCGAAGTGCGGCAGTTCGACGTCTTCGCCGTGGTTGCGGGACCTGGTTCATTCACCGGCCTGCGCGTAGGACTCGCCGCCGTCAAAGGCTGGGCGGAAGTTTTTGAAAAGCCGGTCGTCGCGGTCAGCGGCCTTGAAGCCGTGGCGGCGCAGGCCAAATCAGGCGCGCAATTAATTGCTCCGCTAATGGACGCGCGGCGCGGTCAAATCTACGCGGCGCTCTACCGTCGCGAAGGCGGCGGCCTCGTCAGCGAGAGTGAAGACCATGTCTGCACGATCGATGAGTTTTTCGCTGAGCTGGGTGCGCAGGCCGGGAACCGAAGCGTCCAATTCGTTTCGCCGGCGCCGGAGATCATTCAAAGCGCACTGAACGCCGCCGCGCATGATCTTCCGTCTGGGATTTCGCGCAACGTCGAGCGCGTCCCGCCGCTCCTCGCTCCAGTGATTGGAGAACTCGCATCGGAGCGGGCCAATCGCGGCGAAGTCACGGATGCACTGCGCTTGGACGCGAATTATATTCGCCGATCCGACGCGGAGCTCTCATGGAAAGCACCTTGAGTGGCGCGGCCGTTAAGATTCGCCGCCTTGAAGCGCAAGATATTGATGCAGTAGTTGGAATCCAGACACAGTGCCGCGAAGCATCGCAATGGTCGCGAAACGAATACGAATTGCTGGCCGCCGCCGCAGCGAACAACACAACACCGTGCTGGGTAGCTGAAAACGATGGCCGAGTCGCCGGTTTTCTGGCGGCTCGAAAGCTCGCGGACGAATTGGAAATCTTGAATCTCGCGGTGGCTCCCGCGTCGCGGCGGCAAGGTATAGCGGGCCAGTTGTTGGGCGCGGCAATGAAATGGGCCGCGGCAGAAGGAGTCGCGAAAATCTACCTCGAAGTGCGCGCCTCAAATGCGCGTGCGAAGACTTTTTACGAGTCCCACGGTTTCCACTCCACCGGCACGCGGCCTAATTATTATCGCGATCCGGTGGATGACGCCGTCCTGCTAACCGCGGTAATCAGTATCGCGTAAAAACTTTTTCTCGAGAGATGTTTGGCGTCCCATTGAAAATTGTGATAGGTTTCCCTCATGTAGACCAAATTTCAACCTGGAGGGAACGGATGCCCGAGACGGCTCAGGAAATTCCAGGGGACTTGATGTTGAACGACGCAGAGTTTCGCAAGCTGGCGCAAGAACATTCCCGGTACGAAGAGCAACTCCACCAGTTG
>DASYYR010000083.1:0-17053 GCA_035933575.1 Candidatus Acidiferrales bacterium
CCGCTTCCACTTGTCGCAATACCGCTACGATCTGCTCCTCTGAGTGACCTTTCTTGGGCATCGTCCTCGCCTCCTCTCCCGGAATTCCGCCCAAGCTTACCTCTAATTTCCTCTGTGTCAGTTTTCGGGTTTTGGGTCAGAGCAAAATCTCCGTATCCCTAATCGACGCACGATGCCGACTGAGGCAACCACCGGGACCTCAGATGCGATTCCAAAAAAGTCGGGTCCGTTTTGGGTCTGTTTGCTGCCGAATACCATCCAGAAACGTTGCACATCGCACCGGACAAAACTAAACGAGCCAAGAAGATAGATTTTCTTGGGTGATCCGTTGGTTCTAGGTTCGAATCCTTGCGGGCCCACCAATTGTTTAGCAGCTTGCTAAAATAGGGATCTTACCCGTCGTTTCAATTGGCGCGAGGAGTGCGCAGTTTGCAAAGTCCCAAGAAATGTGTAGATTCCCCTGCGGCCAAGAGTGACTTCGGAATGACAGCGCGAAGAGATGCAGAGCTGCTTTAAGGACGCTATGACTCGGGGATCTTGAGGATGAGCTTGCCAAAGTTCTCGCCGGTGAAAAGCTTGAGGAGCGTTTCCGGGAACGTTTCGAGGCCCTCGACGATGTCTTCGCGCGATTTGAGTTTGCCAGAGGCGATCCAGCCGGCCATTTCGCGGCCAGCTTCGGCGAAGCGGCTGGCGTAGTCGGAGACCAAAAAGCCCGTCATGCTGGCGCGATTCACCAACAACGACAAATAATTGGATGGGCCTTTGATCGGCGTGGTGTTGTTGTACTGTGAGATGGCGCCGCAAATGACGACGCGCGCGCCGCGGGCGAGTTGGGCCAGTGCAATATTCAGTGCGTCGCCACCGACATTGTCAAAATAAATATCAATGCCTCCGGAACAATGCTGCTGCAGTGCCTTCGCGATGGGTTCGGTTTTGTAATCGATGGCGGCGTCGAAGCCGAGTTCTTTCACGATGTATTGGCACTTCTTCGCGCCGCCGGCGATGCCCACGGCGCGGCAGTCTTTGATTTTGGCGATTTGCCCGACGACGCTGCCGACGGCTCCCGCAGCGCCGGAGACGACGACGGTCTGGCCGGGCTGCGGCTTCCCTACATCTAGTAGCGCAAAATACGCAGTCATTCCCGGCATTCCGAGAACGCTGAGATAGAGCGGGAGAGGCACGAGTCGAGGGTCGACTTTTGTGATCGCGCCGCCGTTGGTTATGGCGAATTCCTGCACGCCCAACGGGCCATACACGTAATCGCCGATAGCAAAGCTGGCGTTTTTGGAAGCCAGGACGCGACCGAGGGCCAGGGCGCGCATTGTTTCGCCAATGGCGACTGGCGGGACATACGATTTGCTGTCATTCATCCAGCCGCGCATGGCGGGATCAAGCGAGATGTAGAGAATTTTTGCGAGAAGCTCGCCGTCGGTGAGATGGCGTACGGATTCTTGCTTGTAATTCCAGTCGCTCCGTTTCGGCATGCCGACGGGGCGGGCGGCGAGTTCAAATTTGTGATTGATAAGACTCATGCGGCCTCAATGATGCGGTGTTTCACGCCGATCGGGCGAGATCGTGCGAAATTCACGAACACGGCCTCACGGGAGCGCGTGCGATAACGCGAATTAGAAACTGAAGCGAAGCCCCAGCTGGATCTGGCGTTTCGGAAGCGCCGAAGTGAAAGCCAATGGCTGGCTCGGCGAAAGAGCCGCGCTGCCGTGCACGTTGAACGTCGTGAACCCCGGAGCGAAGCCGAAAAGCGGGCTGACTTCGTTGTTCACGCTGGCGTAATTCGTACGGTTCGCGAGGTTGAATCCTTCGGCCGTGAGCTGCAAATTGGTTTTTTCGCTGATTTTGTGCTGCCAGCTCAGGCGCATATCGAAATCGATGTAGTTGGGACCCAAGCCCGAATTGCGCGGCGCGCCGATAGGGCGCTCGTTGGTGATGTGATTGTTTCCGTTCACTTCGCCGCCGGCGAGCAAGTTGAACGGGTGGCCGCTGTGATACGAAAAAATCGGGGAAAGCTCGAACCCGGAAAGAATGCTCTCCGTCCAGGGGCTGTCGAAGACGCCCGCGAGGACGACTTTGTGGCGTTCGTCGAATTCCGAAAGGGCGCGGTCGAGGCCCAGGTTAGTAGGGTCCTGCGGGCCGTAGTCAGAGTTGAAATCGGTCGACGTGTCGTAGGCCTTGCTGTAGGTGTAACTTCCAAACACGGTGTAGTGATTGCCAAAGCGTTTCTTGACTTCGAGGATGCCGCCCTCGTATAGCGCAGAAGCCGCTGAGGTGTACTGGTTATTTTGCACGATCAGCGGATTCACGAAACAAGCGAAGGGTGCGAGGGGGTTTGCTGCGGTCGGCGCACAGGGGAGGCCACCGGGCTCCGTGCCGCCAAGCGGGTCAGTGGCCGCGCTGGTGTTCCAGTTGCGGTAGGAAACATTCTGGCCATTGGCAAGAGGCAAGGTGGTGAACGGCGCGGGCAGCAGATTGGTGTCAATCGCGACCGGGAGGCGCTGAGTGTGCGAATAAATTCCACTGACGGAAACGGACAGGCCGTTTGCGATTTCGCGTTCGATGCCGAGCGAGGCTTGCTGCGCATAGGGAGTCTTGTAATCCGGAGGATTGCTGAAAATCACTTGCAGAGGCGATAGCGCGCCGCTGTTGGCGACGCGAATCCCAAATGGCGCGACGTCCGCAGGCGTGATGCAGGCCTGATTTCCCGCTGATGGAGTGGTGCACTGAATCTTGCCTGCGCCGAAGAGCGACTGGAAAACAACCGCGGAATTCTGCAGACCAGGAACACCGGTCGGCGTGAGCGGATCGATATAAATGGAAATGAAGCGCGTGCAAGGGCTGCTACCGTTCCCGATGAACGGCGAACCGGCAAAAGCGATCCCGCAAGTGGCAACGACATTGTTGACTTGATCGGGCACTTGCTGTTTGTTGTTCTGATTCTCGACGGTGCTGTAATCTTTGTTCAACACACCCAGGCTCAAGTCCACTTGAGGAATCTGGGCGTCAATCGGCCCGTAGAAAATCCCGTAACCTCCACGGATGACGGTCTTATGATCGTTGAACGGATCCCACGCAAAGGATATGCGCGGAGCGAAATCGCGATACTCGGTATTCAAGGGTAGGAATTGCTTGTCGATCTGGTATCTGACTCCGTAATTCAAAGTGAAATTGGAACGCAATTGCCAGGAGTCCTGCCAGTACATCGCGGTCAACGGACGCGTATATCCGGGGTATGCGGGATTACCGAAGCCTTGCTGAAACAGCTGTGGCAGTCCCAGCGAAGTTGACTGCAGCGAATTGAGGCTGGCCCCCGGCGAAAGGAGCCCACAAGGATTTGGCGTGGAACCGGAAGAAGGGGCAAAGCAAGGGCTCATGATGAGTCCGGGCAAGGAACCAAAAACAAAGCGGCCAGGGAAAAATGTGTGTGATTCCGTGTGGTTGCCGCGGAGAAGTTCGGTGCCGCCGAACTTCATGGTGTGGTGGCCGCGAATCAGCGTGATGTTGTCCGTGAATTCGTAGCGGCGCAGAATGGTCAAGTTGGGCAGGAAGATGTTGGTGCCCAGATTGTTCGCGAAGCCGGGGATTTGCAGGCCAACTTCTCCCGGCTCGTTGGGAATCACGTTGAAGCTCTCGTAGTCCCACTGAACGCGGGCTTCATTCCCGGCGGTTGGGCTGAACTCGTGATACCACGAACCGAGCATGGTGCTGTCATAGGTGTGAGTGGCGCTGCCCGCCGAGAAGCCGGTGAGCGATTGCACGTCGGGCGACTCCTCCAAGTCGTGCCCATATCGGTAATCGAACGACACCTGATTCGCGTCATTGAAATGGTGATCGAGACGGCCGGATGCGAGGTACTGGCGCGTGTTGTAGTTGAACAGGCCCCCATTGGTTTCAAACTGATTGATGAGAAAGTTGTTCAGGCCATTCTGTACCGCCGTCAGACCAGTGACGGGGCTGACCGTCAAACCATCCTGCAACGCGCCAGCGCAGGTTTGCGCGGGCAGAAACGTGATTGTGCCATTGGGATTGTTGAGGCAAGGCACGGTGGGATTTCCTGCCTCGGTAACCAGTCCCGTGACAACCGCTTGTTGCCCAGCGCGCGGATCGTTTGCCGCGAATGTGGTTGGCGCTGCCGCCGTGGGACCCGCAAAAATAAAACTGTTCGTCAGGAGCGGCACGGCATTCTGCGAATTTTGCAGCAAGCCCTCGAATGAGACGAAGAGGAAGGTCTTGTCTTTGTGAATCGGAAAGCCCAGCGCTCCGCCGTATTGATACCGGCTCAACGAATTTTTCACCGGCTGGCCCTGCGCGGTGAAGGAAAATGTGCTGGTAGGCAGCAAGGCCTGGCTGAAGGCGAACGGATCGCGCGCGTCCATGGCATCGTTGCGGAAATAGCCGTAGAGGCTGCCGTGCAAGTCATTCGTGCCGGATTTAGAAACGATGTTAATGCTCGCGCCGGTGGCTCCGCCCAAATCCGCGGCGTAGTTGCTGCGGTTCACCTGGAATTCCTGAACCGCATCCTGGCTAAGTGTGAGGCGCACGCCTCCGGCATCATCTCCAGCTTCGCCGCCGTCGATTGTGACGCTGTTTCCTCTGCCATTGCTTCCATAAAAAGAAAGACCGCTTTGCGGCGTTTGCTTGACACGAAAATCCTGGTCATCGGCGAGCCGCGTGGAGTTCGACACGCCGGGCATCAGCAATGTGAAAGTCAGGTAATCGCGGCGGTCAATCGGGAGGTCGGCGATGTAGCGGTCGGTCAGCGTGTCTGCTTCGCTGCCGCGCTGCGTTTCCACGACGGGGGGTTGCGCGCTGACCTCGACCGTTTGCGCTGCGGTCGCCACCTTCAACTGAAAATCGACAAGCGCCGTTCCGCCGACGGTGACAACCACGCCCTTCTGCACCACGGTCTGAAAACCAGAAATCTTCGCGGTCACGTTGTAAATCGCCGGGGGCAGGCCAATGAATTGATACCGGCCGGTGTCGTCGCTCACTGCGGTATGCTGAATGCCTTTGTCGCTTTCGACAGCGGTGATCGCTGCATTGGGCACCGCTGCGCCGGAAGGATCCGTCACGGTTCCGTTGATATTGCCAGAGGCGCCCACGCCCTGTGCGTGCGCTGCACCAGCTCCCAGCAGCAGGCAGACCAACATGCAAACCAGCAAGTTGACCGACTTCATAAATTTCCCTCCTGGATTGGGTAACATCCCCCGGTTGGTGGTTACTCTAGCATGATGGCTATGAACGTCAAGACGCCGACGGTGCTCTGTGCACATGTGCTTTTGCAGATTACGACGCAGTCAATTCGGTGCAGCAAAAACGTCCAAAACGGAGGCCACGGAACAATCTGAAGAACGGGAGTCGGTGTGCTGAATTGGGTCAGAGATCGCGCCCATGAAAATGGTAGACCGCTATACCCAACGCCACGAGCAAGTAGCAGCCCGCGTAACCGATCATCGTGGGGCTGGGTATCGAAACATTTGCAAATGGCGAAAAGGGGAGCGAACCGGCGAGCGGCGTCTGCATCTCAAATGCGGCGCGACGCCAAATAGATTCGCTCGGCATGATGAGGCTCGTGACGACTCCGACGGCAACCAGTCGCGCGCTTTCCGTGAACCCGCTCATCTGCTCGAGCCAGCCGCCCATAAAGGCCAGTCCGTGCAGTCCAATCACGATAACGCCGTTGGTGAGCGTCGAAAACCAAGTGCCGAACATGAATGTGACCGAGAGCGCGAGCAGACACTCCAGAAACACGAGCAGCGCTCCCTGAAACGCATTCTCCGGCATCACGCTTCCCATCCAGTAGGCGACAGCAATCGTGCCGCCGAACGTGATGGCCACAAATCCCGCAATCATGCCGACGAAGCCAATCCATTTGCCGATTAAAATCTGCCAGCGCGGAATCGGTTTGGTGGCGATGGCGTGAATCGTGCCGGAACTGATTTCTCCGGAGATAGTGTCAACCGAAGTTAAAATCGTCATCACAACGGCGAGCAAATCCACGACATAAAGCCCCACCATCAGCATGGCGCTCAAGATTTGGTAGCGAATGAAGGGCGCCGTGGAGTGAGCGGCGAAATCCTCGATCTGATAATGCAGCGCAATGCCGAAGAGCGCCAAAAATCCGAGCCCGGCAAGCAGCGCGGTCCACAGGATTTTTTTTCGCGCGGCTTCGCGAAACGTGATGCCCGCCATCACCCAGCAGCCCATTCACAATCCTCGATCTTCGCCCATGATGCGAACGAACAAGTCCTCAAGCGACGCGCGTTCGGGAATGAATGAGTAAATGTCCGCGCCGGAAGCGGCCAAATGCCGGACGACGTCAGGAAGAACGTCGCTCGAGCGCGCGGTCATCGTAAGCTGCTCGCCCTCGACGTTTGCCGCCGTAGTCCAGGGCGCAAGCCCGGCCACAGCCTGGGGCGATAACTGGCGTGCACGCACGACCACGTGGACTTCCGCTTCGCCCAGGGCGTGCAAATCTTTCGCGGCGACCACTTCACCGTCTTTCAGGAATGCGACGTTGTCGCAGGTCACTTCCACTTCGCTCAACAGATGAGAATTCAGGAACACGGTCGCGCCGCGCTCGCGCTGCGCGCGAATCACGTCGCGCACGAGCCTGCGCCCCATGGGATCAAGACCGGAAGTCGGCTCATCCAGAAAAATAATTTCCGGCTCGTGGATGAGCGCCTGCGCCAGACCGATGCGCTGCATCATGCCCTTGGAAAAATCGTGTACGCGCTTGTCGCGATGCGGCGTTAGGCCCACAAGATCGAGCATCACGGGAATGCGCTCGCGCAATTTTGCCGCCGCCATGCCGCACAGCCGGCCGTGCAGCCGGAGAAGCTCGGCTGGCGTCAGCCACTCATAAAACCGAAAATGTTCGGGCAGGAAACCGATTTTGCGGCGCACTGCCACATCGCCGGCGCGCTCGCCCAAAACGAATGCTTCCCCGCTGGTGGGCTTCACCAGTCCAAGAAGCATTTTGATGGAAGTGCTCTTGCCCGCGCCGTTGGGTCCGAGGAAACCAAAGATCGAGCCGCGGGGCACGGCCAGCGAAAGTTTGCGAACCGCGACCTTGTTTCCGTACTCCTTTCGCAATTCCGCGGTTTGTATGGCGTGGTGATTCGGCGCAGCCAGTGGCCTCTCCTCGATTTATTCGACCGAGTTCGCCAGAGCAACGGCGTCGCCGGAATTTCCGAATCCTGTGAGCGAATAAACCGTCCCATTTTTCGCCCAGATCAACGTGTACGTCGGCCCACGCCTGCCCGCCATATCAAGCAGCGTTCCTTCCACTCCGTTGACCTTCACCGCTTCGTACGAGCGCATAAAGCGCGGTATGGAGATTCCCAGAGTCGATTTCCAATCGACGGTATGCAGGAATTGCTGTGCCTGCGCGGGCGTCATTCCCGCAAGCTCTAAACCAATTTCGGCAAGCTGCTGAATATCCAAACCGGCGGGAACGTTGACTTCGGGACTGGGGCCCTCGGTCAGAATCACGCAGTCGTTGTATTGCATCGAGGAAGGCGTGGGAGTAGCGACATTCGCCGTGGCGCTCGGGCGTCCAGGGCAAGTCCCGTAACGTGCGCGAACCCGTCGCGGGATTTTTACGTCGACCACTGCGCCGTCGATTGATTGCGGCAACGAGAGATCCGAGCGGCCGGCTTCTTTCAGAATCGCTTGCAATCGCGCGCGGTCAACCGTCAGGTCAAACGCATGGATGCCCGCGACGTCAAGCACCGGCGTGTCCGTTCGCTTGCTGGGCAATTGCACGTGAAACCCAGCGAGATTGCTCGCCGCCGCGGCATCGGGAGCGGTCTCCGCTTTTTCGTTCGCCGTGACGGTCACTTTGTCGGAAATCATCTGCGTGACCATCTGCTGCAGCGTCGAATTCGCATTCGGACCCACGAAACTCGACAGGTTCACATTCACGGCTTGCACTTTCTGCATCCGCAGCGACCCAAAGAATTTCTGTGTCAGCCGCCGCGTCGGCGGCAAAGTGACCCACGCCACAATAATCACCGCCGCGATAATCGCCAGCCAGAGTCGGCCTCGGCGCCTATTGGCTCCTGTCGTCATGGATGTGCCTCCCTGTTGGCCCGAGAATTCGATCGCCAGGGAATTCGACGCGCGTGTGAATGTTAGCGTTTCACGAAACCATGCCGCGGAAAGCTACGAGTGCAATTCAGCGTGAATTTGTTTTCATGTTCGAGGTTCGAATTTCGTTTTTCGGCCCATTCAAGCTGCATCGCCTTTGGCGCGCACCGCTCGCTCGGCAATCGATTCGTCGATCCTTCCGAGGGCCTTGCGCAACTTGCCTGCGTCTTCTCCAAATCCAATGCGCAAATATCCGGGCATGGCAAACTGCTCGCCCGGAATAAGCAGAACGCCCTTTTGGGCGCGCAACTCCTCCGCGGCCTGCGCCGAATTCCATTTCATGCGCAAGCCAATCCACGCAATCGCGCCCGCGCGTGGCGGCACATGTGTGAACAAATTCTCGTGCTTGCGCAGCCACTCGCGGATCAGGGGGTAATTCTCGCGCAGAATTCGGCGCGTCCGCTCGAGCAGCTTCGCGTGCCGCTGCGGCTGGAGCGCGAGCGCCGCGATACGGTCCGTGAGCATCGAGGGGCCAATGCTTGTATAGTCGTGATATCCCCACAATTTTTCCGCCATTTCCGCAGGCCCCACGAGCCATCCCGTGCGCAGCCCCGGCAATCCATACGCTTTCGAGAGACCCGCGGTGCACAGCACGCGTTCGTAGTGGCCATAAAAACTCGGCGTCGTCTGGCCGTTGAACTCCGCGCCGCGATAGACCTCGTCCGACAAAATCCATGCGCCAGACTTTCCCGCCGCCGCGCAAATTGCGTCCATCGTGCTTTCGGTCAACACCGCGCCCGTCGGATTGCTCGGATTGCAAACGGCAATCAGCTTCGTCTTCGGCGTGATCAATCGCTTCAACTCGTCCAGATCCGGCGCCCATTGCAACTCCTCGCGCAACCACCAGGGCTTCACGTCCGCGCCAAATCCCCGCGCCAGTCCCGCGACTTGCATATAGTTTGGCTGCATGAAAATCACTTCGTCGCCGCGGTCGACAAGGCCCCACGTGACGAGATAATTCGCTTCGGCGCCGCCGCACGTCAGCAGGACGTTTTCAGGCTTCGCCGCCGGATAGAGCGCCGCGATTCGCTCGCGCAATTCCTCGCTGCCATTCGTCTGCGGATACCCGAGGCGCGCATCGAGCACGCGCTCGAGATCCGCCGCATCCTCAACCAATTCGCGCACGGTCAACGGCTCCACGCCGCTTTCGGCAATATTCAGCTCGACGCGGTTCTCCCACACCGATTGCCATCGCTCGAGTTCGAAAGGCTCAATCCTCATTTCGCACCTCGCATGGGAAATCACGCCAGCCTATTCCGCGCGCAACGCCAAGTCAACGAGCGCGCTCGCAAACGCCGGCCAGAAACGCGCTGACGCCGCATGCGTTGTCACACTGCTTGCCACTGCGGACGGGTTGGAGCAAAATGACGCGCGCATTGAGGAACACTCACCTTCGCGCGGCGGCCGGAACTTTTTTGCAACGTCGTTCGTAAAAGGACACAAAAAAATGAAACGACTCGTATTCTCAGTGATGCTTCTGAGTTTGATTTTCAGCGCTGCGCCGCAGCTTCGCGCGCAGACCGCGGACTCTCTTGCGCCCGGCGTGCGCGAATTCGTAAAAGTCAGCGCGCCGGTGGTCGCCCTGACGCATGCGCGTGTGATTGACGGCACTGGCTCGCCCGCGCGCAACGATCAAACCATCATCATTTCGGGTGGCGAAATCCAATCCGTCGGCGATTCGGCCGGCGCTTCCGTGCCCGCTGGCGCCCAGGTTCTCGACCTCACCAATAAAACCGTCATTCCCGGCCTCGTCGGCATGCACGAGCACATGTTCTATCCCGCGGGAGGGCGGACTGCCGTGGCCATGTACAACGAAATGGGTTTCAGTTTTCCGCGCCTTTATCTCGCGAATGGCGTCACTTCGCTGCGCACCACCGGCAGCGTCGAGCCTTACACTGACCTGGAGCTGAAAAAGCTGATCGATTCCGGCAAGCTGGTGGGGCCGAAAATTCACGTCACTGGGCCGTACCTCGAAGGGGCCGGCTCATTCACTCCGCAAATGCACGAACTCACCGGTCCCGATGACGCGCGCAAAACGGTCGATTACTGGGCCGATGAAGGCGTCACCTCGTTCAAGGCATATATGCACATCACGCGGGCGGAACTGGCCGCCGCCATCGCCGAAGCCCACAAGCGCGGCATCAAAGTTACCGGCCATCTGTGCTCGATCGGCTTCAAAGAAGCGGCAGCGCTTGCCATCGACGATTTGGAGCATGGTTTGATGGTCGATACGGAATTCGATCCCGGCAAAACGCCGGACGTCTGCCCCTCGCAGCAGCTCACCGCAAAAACACTGGAGGGAATCGACATTGAGGGCGCGCCTGTGCAGTCAACAATTCGCGATCTGGTCGCGCATCACGTCGCCGTGACGTCAACGATTGTGATCTTTGAAACGCTCGCGCCCAATCAGCCGCCGCTTGAACAGCGGATCCTCGACGCTCTGCTTCCCGAAGCCGCCATCGCCTACCTAAATACTCGCGCTCACATCGCCGAAGACACGAATTCTCCCTGGCCCGTGCTCCTCAAAAAAGAAATGCAATTCGAGCGCGACTTCGTGAAAGCCGGCGGCGTTCTACTGGCCGGCGAAGATCCAACCGGCTATGGCGGCGACCTCGCGGGCTTTGGCGACCAGCGTGAGATGGAACTTCTCGTCGAGGCAGGCTTCACTCCCGCCGAAGCTATTCACATTTACACCGAAAACAACGCGCGTTTCCTCGGCGAGGATAATCGCGTCGGGACGCTCGCCGCAGGCAAGCAGGCGGACATAGTCGTCATTGATGGCGACCCATCCACAAAAATCAGCGATATCGAAAAGACCGAGCTCGTGTTCAAGAACGGCGTGGGTTACGATTCCGCAAAGTTGATCGCATCCGTGCACGGGTCCGTGGGCCTGCAATGATCGCGCGCCGCAACTAGCGATTCGGAATTTTCAAGGTTTCGCGTCCGCGCAGAAAAAATCACTTCATCGAAAAAAAAAGGAGTTTCAATGCGAACTTCACAGCCGACGCTTTGCATGCCCGTTAGCGTATTTCGCGTATTCCTGTTTTCGCTTGCGGTCCCACTGCTCTTTTGCAAGGCCGCAGCGGCGCAGGCTCCCGGGCAAACTCTCGCCCCAGCGCAGGAACTGAGCTCGCAGTCATTCCCGCAAGTCTCTTCATCGAAAGACAACAACCAAGGCCGATTGCTTTTCGGCAAGAATTTCCTGCGCGGCTACGGCGATTTCGAACTCGCGCCGCCGCACAACGAGCCCGATCTAGGCCGCTGCAATCAGCCTCAGCCGACGTGCAGCGCATTCGCCCGTTACATCATCGGCGGCTACATCGAATTTCAGCCGTTTGCCCGCACCCCACTCAAGCACGCCTATTTTTTCTTCCAGCCGAATTTTTTCTTCGGCAACAACATTCCTCAGGTGAAATATACGTATTCGATGGCTCCCCTGGCATGGGAACGCACCATGGGCCTCGCCATTCAACTGCCCAAACATTTCGAATTGCGCGTCACCAATCATGGCGTGACGTCGTTTAGCCCTTTCGACCAAAGTCTGGGCGCCTTCGACTCGGGTCCAAACAAAGAACCACTCGGTATTTACAACACGATCGGCATACGCTGGTATTTCGGCGGGTACGACCACTCCGCCACGTCGTGGTGAAACGCGGATGCGATAGGTTCTACGGAAAAAATCCTAACGAGGAATAGCGGGCAAACTCGACCGACTAGAGCGCCAAAGGAAATATACCCTGAAACGCCTTACGTTTTCCCTGTCCCAAACGCCAACGCTAGCAGCGTCTTCTGCTCCAGCTCGTGCGCTTTCGCCGAGCCGGTCGCTGGACTGGCGCTCGCTGAGCGCTTCACGGAACGCAATGCGTGTCCGCGCAGCACGCGCTTCAGTCGTGGCATCACAAAATTCAATGCGCCCATATTTGCCGGCTCTTCCTGCACCCACACAAAATCCTGCGCCGGTGAATACGCAGTAAGAATTTCCTCCAATTCCTTTTCCGGGAATGGGTACATTTGCTCGACAGACACGATCGCCGTTGACGCATCACTCCGCCGCTTCCGCTCCGCCGCCAACTCGTGCCCGATTTTCCCCGTACAAAACAGCACGCGCCCCGGTTGTTGCACTTCTGCGTCCGCCAGCACCGTCTGGAATCGCGGCCGCGAAAAATCCGCAATGGGCGACGCCGCCGCCGGATTGCGCAACATGCTCTTCGGCGTGAACACAACGAGCGGCTTGCGCCAGCGCCGCAGCGCCTGACGTCGCAGCAAGTGAAAATATTGCGCGGCATTTGACGGCTGGCACACCTGAATGTTGTCACGCGCCGCAAGCTGCAAATATCGCTCAATGCGCCCGCTCGAATGCTCCGGCCCTTGTCCTTCATAACCGTGAGGCAGCAACAGCACGAGCCCCGAAAGCAGCCTCCACTTGTCCTCGCCTGCGGCAATAAACTGATCGATAATCACCTGCGCGCCGTTCGCAAAATCTCCGAACTGCGCTTCCCACAGCACCAGCGCCTCCGGAAAATCGCGACTGAACCCGTATTCGAACCCCATTGCTCCGGCTTCGGAAAGCGCTGTGTTATACACTTCGAATCGCGCCTGTTCGGGCGACAAATTCGCCAGCGGGATGAATTCCGCCTCGGTTTGCGTATCGATCAGCGCCGCGTGCCGCTGATTGAATGTCCCGCGCTTGCTGTCTTCGCCGCTGAGCCGCACGGGAATGCCTTCCATCAGCAAAGAGCCAAACGCCAGCGCCTCCGCCATACCGTAATCCACCAAGCTTTTCCCCGCGCCCATGGCCGCGCGTTGTTCCAACAGCTTCTTTATTTTCGGATGAATCGCAAAATCATTCGGATAGCTTGTCAGTTTCGCCGTAATCTCGCGAAGTTTGTCCTCCGGCACTCCCGTGTCCACTTCGAACTCCGGTTTGTAGCGGCCGCCCTTGAAATTATTCCAGTACGGCGGGAGCTGCCACATCCTCGGAATTTTCTCGAAGTTCACCGCACTTTTCTGGGCCATCTCGAATTCGGAGCGGACTTCCTCGACCGTGCCCGCCGGATCCGCGCCGATCTTCTCCGCATACAATTTCCACAGAGGCGGATGCGCCTGAATTTTTCGGTACCGCAATGGCTGGGTGATCGTGGGATCGTCGATTTCGCTGTGGCCATAGCGCCGGTAACCAATCAAGTCGATGACCACGGGGCTTTGGAACGCGTAGCGATACTCCACCGCAAGCCGCGCGACACGTACGACAGCGTCCGGATCTTCCGCATTCACGTGGAAAATCGGAACGGGCAGCCGTTTCACGATGTCCGATGCGAACCTGGACGACTGGCACTCGCTCGGCACAGCGGTGAATCCAATTAAGTTATTCACAATGATGTGCACACTGCCGCCCACCGAAAACCCTTCGATCATCAGGAAATTCAGCGTCTCGGCCCAGATTCCCTGTCCGGCAAACGCGGCATCGCCGTGCAACACCACAGGGAGCACTTTCGCGATCCCCTCTTCACCCCGGCGCGTCTGTTTCGCGCGCGCTCGCCCCAGGGCCACGGGATCCACGGCTTCCAAATGGCTCGGATTCGACACCAAATGAATTCCCAGCGTCTGCCCACTGCGCGTTGTGTACTCGCCCGTTGCGCCAATGTGATATTTCACGTCGCCGCCGCCCAATTCGCTGCGCGCGTCCACTTCCTCGAATCGCGCGAAAATATCCTCCGCCGGCCGCCCCACAATGTGAATCATCACGTTCAGCCGCCCGCGATGGCTCATCCCCAGAACAATTTCCTCGACTCCGTTTTCCGCCGCCGTCTCCAGGGCTTCATCGAGCAGTGGAATCAGCGCGGTTAATCCCTCGAGTGAAAACCTCTTGTTGCCGAGATATCGGCTCTGCACCACCTGTTCGAACAATTCCGCGCGCACCAGCCGCTCCAGAATTCGCGCCCGATCGGTTTCCGGCGCAGCTGACTCCAGTCGTTCCTGAATCCAGCGCCGCCGCTCGGCGTCCAGGATGTGCATGAACTCCGCGCCGATCGCCCCACAGTAGATCCGCCGCGCTTCATCGGCCGCTTCTCCCGTAAGCTGCTCGAGCTCCGGCACGCGCTCCGGCTTGAAATCTCCCAGCGGATCGAGCGTGGCTTCGAGATAGCCCCAGCGCCGGAACGCGTCAAACACAGCCTCGCGCTTCTCGTTTGAAACACCGTTTGCTTCAATCACCGCGAATTTGTCTTTCAATTCGGGATTTCCTTTTCCGGTCTCTGGATTCCTGTCCGTGTTTAATTTAATTCGCCAAGCAACCTCTACGCTCCGGCCCACGCTCCCAGCAGCCGCCGTAGCAAAACGACCTGTCCAAGGTGATACGCATTGTGATCCGCCAGCAGCAGGGCCTCGCGCAAAATCGTCTGCCCTTTACCATGTGCGATCGGTGCAAACAAATCCGTCTTCGGATTGCTGACCAGCTTTTCCATCGCGGCCAAATCGCGCTCAACCGTTGCGACGCTTTTATCCCAAGCCCCCGCATTCGGCGGTGCTTCGGATACCGGCCAGTAGCCTTCCGGAAATTGCGGTGAAACATGCTTCGGATTCCGCGAAAACTCAAGAATATCCCACTGTGCGATTCGGAGATGCTCGAGCAACTGCCACGCCGTATGCGGCGCACCAGCCGGCTTAACGCCACGCTGCGTTTCCGGCAACCCCGCAAGAATGTGACGCATTTCTGCGTAAGCTTGCCCTCCGCTCAACAATTTCACCAAATGCTCCCGGAGCGCTTTGTCGCCGACTCCCGCCTTCGCGCCCTGCGTGGGCTTGGGCTTCGTTGGCCGCCTAATACTTTTCTTTTTTCGTATGCGTTTCATGTAAATATCTTAGGCCGCCGGGCAATGCAGGTCAAACACACGCTCATGCAGCACCGCCAAGGTACCGGCAGTTTCTCCAGTTTACCACTTCGCTTGCGCATCCCGGCCACTGGGCGGATAATCCCGATTAACCTGGACGTACGAGAAACGCAACCAAGAGATTTGGGGCCCGGATTCCGGCTTTCGCTATCTTGCATCCTCTAAGGAGGTTTTATGTCCGTGGAAATTTCCGGTTCGAAGTCGACGCGCCGTCAATTCGGGAAATCGTTTGGCGCCATGCTTGCTGCCGCCTATGTTTCGCCGAAGTTAATTCAAGGCGTCGCTGGCGGACGCCTGAAGGGTTTTTCGCGCGCTGACGCCATTCTCATCAACTCCAATGAGAATCCCTACGGCCCTTCGCCCCACGCGATCGCCGCGATCACGGGTTCGGAGGGCGTCGCTTGCCGTTATCCCGACGATCTCTACGCGCGTGCGAAACAATCCATCGCCACGCTTCACAAAGTTGAGACGGAAAATATCGCCTTAGGTTGCGGTTCCACCGAAATCCTGCGCGTTTGCGACGCCGCCTTCGTCGGGCCGGACAAAAACCTCGTTGTCGCCGAACCAACTTTCGAGGCCGTCACCTATTACGCGGAAGTCTCGCGCGCCAAGGCAGTGAAAATCCCACTCACATCCGATTTTCGCCATGACTTGCCCGCCATGGCCTCCGCGTGCTCGAACGGCACGGGCCTGGTCTACGTGTGCAATCCCAATAATCCCACGGGCACAATCAACACGCGCGAAGAATTCGCTGATTTCCTCGCGAAGGTTCCCGCTTCCACATACGTCCTCGTCGACGAAGCCTATTTCCATTTCGTCGAGGATCCGCGCTATTCAAGCGTCATCGACATGATTCCGCAACATCCGAACCTGATCGTTGCACGCACGTTTTCGAAAGTGTACGGCATGGCGGGAATGCGCTTGGGTTATGCGGTGGGACAAAAGGAAACGATTGCCGCGATGCATCCACAAGTGCTCTTCGATAATGGAAACGCCGCCGTGCTCGCCGCTGCTGTCGCCAGCCTCGACGATCCGGAAATCGTGCCAGTGAACAAAAAACGCCTGAATGACACGCGCAAATGGGTGACCGGCGAACTCACGAAGGACGGCCATCATGTGATTCCGTCCGAGGCGAATTTCTTCATGGTCGATATCGGCAGCGACGTCACGCCTGTGATTCAGGCTTTCCGCGAGAAAAAGATCATGGTCGGCAGGAAGTTTCCGTCTATGGGCACGTGCCTGCGCGTTTCCGTCGGCAAGCCGGAAGAGATGCGCGCCTTCTTGGCCGCGTTCCGCCAGATCGTCCCCGCGGCGCAGAAATCCGCCGCGTAGGATGGCGCTTGCCAAAAGAAAACGCCTTCGCTGCGGCATCGCCGCAACGAAGGCAATCTTGTGCGCGCAACTTTTTGATTTCTAAAGCGGCGCCTGACGCAATACTCGGACTTATCCCGCAGCTTGCACTGCGTCGCCGCCGATTGTCCGCCGCTGCTGAAAGCATTCCCGGCAATACACGGGACGTCCCTGCGTCGGCTTGAACGGCACGGTGGTTTCCTTGCCGCACTGGGAGCACATGGTCTTGGTTTCGACGCGCTGCGTTCCCGTCGAAGCCGACGCGCTCCCGCCCTGCGCGCGAACCGATTTGCAAGCCTTGCAGCGTTTCGGTTCGTTCTTGAAACCCTTATCGGCGAAAAACATCTGCTCGCCCGCGGTGAACACAAATTCCGCGTTACATTCGGCGCACTTCAAAACCTTATCGTGGAATTCCATGGGTTGCTCCCGGTCGTAGCTGGGATACGTTCGGGCACACTTCTCCCAGAATCAGATTACGCTGGAAATCGATGGGACTCCCTGCTTTCCCCGCCTCAAACACGTGAAGCACGGAACGAAGGTTATAGGAAACACCCAAAGTTTTTCGCCGCCTAGTCTAATCCTGTTCCCGACGCTGCTTCTTACGGAGACGCTTGCGTGAAAGAGCTTCCTTGGCCCGCCGCTTCTCTCCA
>DASYYR010000109.1:0-6233 GCA_035933575.1 Candidatus Acidiferrales bacterium
GGCACGTCGGTAGTTTCCATGCAAGAGCTCATGA
The DNA here is from genome assembly GCA_035933575.1 of Candidatus Acidiferrales bacterium. GTDB lineage: Bacteria > Acidobacteriota > Terriglobia > Acidiferrales > UBA7541 > DAHUXN01. The sequence goes on from DASYYR010000109.1 coordinate 35, forward strand.
GCCGCGGCTTCGGAAATCCCCTGCTTCTGCTGCTTGCCTCCGTTGGTTTGGTCTTGCTGATTGCCTGCGCCAACGTGGCAAATCTGCTGCTCGCGCGAGCGGCCGGCCGAGAGAAAGAAGTGGCGATTCGGTCGACTTTGGGTGCGGGACGCTTGCGGCTGATTCGCCAGCTTCTCACTGAAAGCGTTCTGCTGGGGCTTGTAGGCGGCGCGGCCGGCCTTCTTCTTGGGTATGGCGGTCTCAAGATCCTGCCAGCAATTCTTCCTCCTCCTGGCGGAATTGATGAAATGCCGCGGATAAATATGGCCGGGATAAGCGGAACTGTCTTCGCTTTCACGATTGGCGTCGCGATTCTCACCGGAATCATCTTTGGCCTGGCTCCAGCTTTCCAATTCTCCAAGACGAATTTAGCCGAGTCTCTAAAGGAAAGCGGACGCAGTTCGACTGGCGGCGTGCAGCGGCGTCTTACCCGGAACCTTCTCGCAATCATTGAAGTTGGATTGTCACTTGTTCTCTTGATCGGCGCAGGCACGCTGATTCGCAGCCTGCACAGCTTGCTCGACTCCAATCCGGGTTTCAATCCCAGAAACGTCCTTTCGATGCAAATTTGGCTGCCGGAATCGCACCATCCAGGCACTGCCCAGACACGCGAATTTTTTCGACAGGTGATCGAGCGGATGCGCGCATTGCCCGGTGTCGAGTCCGCCAGCGCCATTAACTTCCTGCCCTTAACTTCCTGGACCGACTTCACCAATTTTGACATTGCCGGCCGGGCCTCCCCGCCGCCTCGCCAGGAATTTGTCGCTCATTACCGGATAATCGATCCGCAATATTTCCAGACGATGCAAGTCCCGCTGATTCGTGGACGCTACTTCACGGACGCAGACAATCAGAACACTCAGGGCGTCGCCATCGTCAACCAGACCCTCGCTCGACAATATTGGGCGAATCAGGACGTTATTGGCCAGCGAGTGCGCATCCATTTGCAAAAATCGAAGTCGGTGCCGTGGCGGCCGGGAGCAAGCGACGCCTGGTTGACAATCGTCGGAAGTGTCGCCAACACAAACGAGCGCAAACCGGGTGATCAAAGCGAGGGAGAGCTTTATCTTCCGTATCTCCAAACTCCGTCGCGGATGATGCGGGTTGTCTTGCGCACTAGCGGGCCGCCAGAATCGCTGGCCAGCGCGGCAAGGCAAGTCGTTCAGTCCATCGACCCGAACCAACCGGTGACGGAAGTCCAATCCATGGAGCAACTGGTTTCCGCGTCGGTCTCAAGCGAGTCACTCAATGCGATTCTGCTCACGTTTTTTGCGGCGCTGGCCCTGATCCTCGCTGGAATTGGAATTTATGGCGTTATCTCCTATGGCGTGGAGCAACGCACGCACGAGATTGGCATTCGATTGGCACTCGGAGCGCAGCCCCGAGATGTTGTGCGTCTGATTGTTCGCCAAGGCGTGCGATTGACCCTCATTGGCATCTTGATTGGCCTGGGTGCGGCGTTTGGACTCATTCGCATACTATCTGTGGCGATGTTCGGGGTTAGGTCTATCGACTTCCTATCGTCGATAATCGCAGTGGTACTGCTGTTTTTGGTGGCGTTCTTCGCATGCTACATACCAGCTCGACGCGCGACGAGAGTCGATCCTGTGCAGGCCTTGCGCTACGAGTGACGGCTGTACCTTTCCGTTAGCAACTTCACGTTGTTCATTTCAGGTACAGCCATGTCCGGAATCGGACACTTCTCTCGAATGCGACACCGCGGCATCTTGTGGTAAGCTCCTCAAAATATGGTGGCTACCGTAGACCTGAACTAGGCGAGGCACGTGCCTCAAGCTCTTGGGGGTGCTTACCATGGAGACCCTATGGCAGGACATTAAGTACGGTTTCCGTACACTTGGGAAGAGCCCCGGCTTCACCGCGCTTATCATTCTGACGCTGGCGCTCGGAATCGGCGCGAACACTGCGATGTTCAGCGTCGTTTACGGCGTCCTGCTGCGTCCGCTGCCTTACCCTCAAGCCGACAGAATCATCCAGCTTTCCCTGAGCTATAAAGGCCAGTTTGATTATTCCGGGTTCGACGCCCGTGAGTTCGACTTCTGGAAAACGCACAATCAGCCATTCCGGTACCTCGTTGCAACCACGAGTGTGGGCTTCAATCTTTCCAGCGGAAGCCAGCCCCTGCGCGTGCGCGCGCTTAGAGTGTCCGCGGATTATTTTCGGGTGCTGGGTGTGCAGCCCGTGTTGGGCCGCGAGTTTTCGCAGGATGACGACAGCCTGAACGGGCCGAACGTTGCGGTTCTGAGCTACGGATTGTGGAAATCGCAATTCGGCGGCGATAGGGGATTGGTAGGCAAGGCGGTCTCGCTCGATGGTACGCCGTATTCTGTCGTTGGGATTATGCCTGCGGGGTTCCAAAGCATTCCGCCAGTCGACGTTTGGACGACGATTGGCCAAGTCGCCCACTCCATTGGAAGCGGAATCAATTACACGGTGATTGGCCGCCTGAGGACTGGAATTTCAGACAAGCAGGCAGACAGCTACCTAAGCACTGCGAAAGATTCTTTCTTCAATGAATTCCGCCCGAGGGATTCGAAGTATCGCCAAAGCATCGCGTTCCATGCCGAGCCTCTTCGCTCCATGGTGTCTTTCAACTACCACACACCGTTGCTGGTGCTGTTTGGAGCAATCGGATTTGTGCTGCTCATCGCCTGCGTCAATGTGGCGAACTTGTTGATGTCTCGTGCGGCAGGGCGCGGCAAAGAGATTGCGATACGCACAGCGCTGGGCGCTGGCCGCGGGCGGTTGTTCCAGCAACTACTCACGGAAAGTCTGCTGCTTGCCGTTCTCGGAGGCGCATTAGGGTTGCTCTTTGCCGATTGGGGGCTCGACCTGCTCCTCGCGCTAGCGCCGACGGACCTGCCTCGCGCACATGCCATTCTTCTGGACGGCTGGGCGCTGGGTTTCACGGTGGTCGCTTCGCTACTGACCGGCATCTTCTTCGGTCTCGCTCCGGCGTTTCAATCGTCTAAAGCGGACCTCAACAATTCGCTGAAAGAGAACGTTGGCCGCGCGACATCAGGCACGGGCCGCCGCCGGCTCCGCAGCGCGCTGGCTGTCTCCGAAATCGCGCTTTCTCTTGTCCTGTTGACTGGAGCGGCGCTGCTGATCGAGACATTCACGAACCTTCTGCACACGAATCCGGGCTTCGATCCGCACCCGATTCTCACTTTGCAAACTTGGACGACCGGCGAAAAGTTCCCGTCTTCCGTCTCGACCTCCAACGCGTTCCAAAAAGCTTCAGACTCAGCTGTGATCTCCAAGTTCTATCAGGGAATTTTGGACAAAGTTCAAGCGATCCCCGGTGTCCAGAGCGCCGCCGTGGTAGGCGGAGGACTGCCGCTCGAAACCGGCGGAAACGTGTTTGTGTGGCTTCCCTCGGAAGGAGAATCGAAGGGAATTTCCGCCGATATTCGCAGCATTACTGTCGATTACTTTCGCACGCTGGGAATTCCGTTATTGCAGGGGAGGCTATTCTCGGACGCCGACTCAGCCACTGCGGCGAAAGTCGCCATTATTAACCAAGCCTTCGTGCGCGAGAAATTTCCGCATCGCGATCCCATTGGCGAGCACGTTGTAGTAGACGGCACGACATGCGAAATTGTGGGCGTCGTCGGAGACGTCAAATCTGTGCTGGGAGATCCCGTGCCATCCACGGCTTTCATCCCTCTGGCGCAGGATCCCGGTGAAATTCAGGGCTTCCAAGCTTGGTTTCCCGTCTCTATTCTGGTGCGCACCGCGCAGCCACCACTGAGCCTGAGCCATGCCGTGGAAACCGCGGTCCATGATGCCCAGCCGGATTTGCCCATCGGCCACATTCAATCGATGGAGCAAGTGCTCTCCATTTCTCTGGCGTTTCAGCGATTCTTGATGACGCTAATGAGCATTTTCGCGGCCTTAGCTTTGATACTCGCCGCCGTGGGGATTTACGGCGTGATGGCATATTCCGTGGGTCAGCGGACGCATGAGATTGGCATTCGCATGGCGCTGGGCGCGCGGCCGCGCGACGTGCTGGTGATGGTGGTACGCCAGGGGATGCTCTTGACGGCTATGGGCCTAATCGTCGGCCTTGCCGGGGCTTTCGCCACGACGAGATTTCTCTCCGACGAACTTTACGGCGTACAAGCTACAGACCCAATTGTGTTCGCCATTGTAGTTGCCGTGCTCGGGTTCATCGCGTTCCTTGCGTGCTACATTCCCGCGCGGCGCGCCGCAAAGGTGGATCCACTTATCGCCCTGCGTTACGAGTGATCAGGCAGAGTTCCGATTGATAGAGAGGCAGACTGAATGACAGTAACCGACAACCATCGTTCCCGCGTGCTTGTGGCTGACGATCAGCCAGACGTGCGCGAAGCGCTTCGTTTATTGCTGAAGGGGGAAGGTTTCGATATTGACGCTGTCGCGTCTCCCGCGGCGTTGCTGACGGTTCTGGAAACCCGCGAATTCGATGCCGTTCTGATGGACTTGAATTACGCCCGCGACACAACCTCCGGTCAGGAAGGACTCGACCTGCTTACGGAAATCCGCATGCGCGACGGCAGCGTGCCCGTGATCGTGATGACGGCGTGGGGCACTCTGAATCTGGCAGTCGAGGCCATGCGCCGAGGAGCCAAGGATTTCATCCAGAAGCCGTGGGAAAACGCGCGCTTGCTGGCCGTTTTGCGAACGCAAATCGAGCTTGCGCGCGCGATTCGCAATAGTCTTCGACTGGAAGCCGAAAATCGCCTGCTGCGAGCCGATGGGCGCCCTGTACTAATTGCGGAATCGACCGTGATGCGTCCAGTGATGGAGCTGATGACGCGTGTAGGCCCATCCGACGCAAACATTCTGATCACTGGCGAGCACGGAACCGGAAAGGAAGTGATTGCGCGGACGCTGCAGGCTCTGTCCTCGCGCTCCGGGAAGCCGTTCGTCACAGTGAACGCCGGGGGCCTGCCCGAGGGCGTTTTCGAGAGTGAGCTTTTCGGCCACGTAAAAGGCGCGTTTACCGATGCCAAAACGGACCGCGTAGGGCGTTTCGAACTCGCCGATGGCGGCACACTCTTCTTGGACGAAATTGCCAATGTTCCTATGAATCTTCAGGCCAAACTGCTGCGCGCACTGGAGGCCGGGGAACTGGAGCGCGTGGGATCGTCTACAACGCGCCGCGTGGACGTTCGCATTCTCTCCGCCACCAACGCGGATGTGCAAACGGAAGTGGAGGCGGGCCGCTTTCGCGAGGACTTGCTTTTTCGTTTGAATACCATCGAAATTCATCTGCCGCCGTTGCGCGAGCGAAAAGAGGACATTCCACTGCTGGCGCTGCATTTTCTGCGACAATCGGCGCAGCGCTATCGCAAAAACCTCACAGGCTTTGAACCAACGGCCATGAAGCTTTTGCTCGAGCATCCGTGGCCCGGAAACGTGCGTGAACTCGACCATTCCATTGAGCGTTCGGTCTTGTTGGCGGAAGGGCCCGAAGTACGCGCCGGGGACCTTGGGCTGCGTCCCGTGCGTGAGGGAAATTTGCGCATCGAAGATATGGGCTTGGAAGACGTGGAGCGCGCTTTGATTCAAAAGGCCATGAGCCGCTACGGCGGCAACGTCAGTCATGCGAGCAAAGCGTTGGGCCTGAGCCGCAGCGCGCTGTATCGCCGGTTGCAGAAATACGGGCTGTGAAGCCTCTTGCTTACGAACGCCGCATTCTCATCCGCGCCCTGCTTGCGGGGCTGATCGGATCCACGGTCGCGGTGATTCTCCTCTGGACGGGCAGTCACGATCCGAAAACCTCGTGGACGCTGACCGTAATCATCATCGTGGCATGGCTGAGTTTCGCCTTTAGCGCACAGAACCACGTCACGTTCCCGTTGCGAACTCTTTCCAATATGCTGGCCGCGCTGCACGAAGGCGACTTCTCCATTCGTGCCCGCGGAGCTGGACGTCACGATGCGTTGGGCGAAGTGATGAGTGAGGTCAACGCTCTTGGCGAGACTTTGCGCCAGCAAAGACTTGGCGCCGTGGAAGCGACCGCGCTGTTGCGCAAAGTGATGGAGGAAATAGATGTGGCGGTTTTTGCCTTTGATTCGACGGATCGTTTGCGCCTGCTCAACCGCTCCGGCGAGCGCATTTTGAACCGTCCCGCCGAACGTGCATTGGGCAGGAC
>DASYYR010000050.1:0-3822 GCA_035933575.1 Candidatus Acidiferrales bacterium
GCTGGCGAGTTGATCACGGAATTGACGCTGGACATGAACCGAATTCGCCAGGCCAGCATCACCAAGGAAATTATTGAAATCGTAAGCGGCGCCGCTTTCGCGGCGTCCTCATAGGCAAGGGAGCTTTCCGATGGCAGAGGATTCAAAGGCAGCAGAGAAAAAGGGCGGACACGTTGGCCACGTGGTGCAGGTGATCGGCCCGGTGGTGGATGTGCAATTCGAGGAGGGCCACCTGCCGCAAATTTACAATGCGGTGCGCATCACGAGTGAAGGCTTCGAGGTTCCGGAGCCGCTCGACATCGTCACGGAAGTGCAGCAGCACTTGGGCGAAGGACGCGTGCGCGCGGTGGCGTTGAAACCGACCGAGGGAGTGGTTCGCGGAATGAAGGCGGTCGACACCGGAGACGGAATTTCAATTCCTGTGGGACGCGGCACTCTGGGACGCATCCTCAACGTGCTCGGCGAGCCCGTGGACAAGCTGGGTCCGGTGGAGGCGAAGGAGCACTGGGCGATTCACCGTCCAGCTCCCGCGCTTGACCAGCAATCCACATCGCTCGAAATGTTCGAGACGGGAATCAAGGTGGTGGACCTGATTGAGCCGTACCTGAAAGGCGGCAAGATCGGATTGTTCGGCGGCGCGGGCGTCGGCAAGACGGTGCTGATCATGGAGCTGATTCACAACGTTGCGATGAAGCACGGCGGAGTGTCCGTGTTCGCCGGAGTGGGCGAGCGTACGCGCGAAGGCAACGACCTGTGGCTCGAAATGAGCGAGGGTGGCGTTATCGTGCCGGGGAATTCGGAGAAGTCGCGCGCCGCGCTGATTTATGGGCAAATGACCGAACCGCCCGGAGCGCGCCTGCGCGTCGGGCTGACTGGGTTGACGGTGGCGGAATATTTTCGCGATGCGGAAGGGCTCGACGTATTGCTCTTCATCGACAATATTTTCCGTTTCGTGCAGGCGGGTTCGGAAGTATCGGCGCTGCTGGGGCGCATGCCTTCAGCCGTCGGCTACCAGCCGAACTTGAATACGGAAATTGGCGAGCTGCAGGAGCGCATCACGTCGACGAAGAAAGGCTCGATCACTTCAGTGCAGGCGATTTACGTGCCCGCGGACGATTACACGGATCCCGCGCCAGCCGCGACGTTTGCACACCTGGACGCGACAACGAACTTGAGCCGCCAGGTTTCCGAGCTGGGCATTTATCCCGCTGTCGATCCGTTGGCGAGCTTTTCGCGCATTCTGGACGCGCGCATCGTGGGCCGGGAGCATTACGATGTGGCGCGCTCGGTGAAATCGACGCTCCAGCGTTACAAAGATTTGCAGGACATCATCGCGATTCTCGGTATCGAGGAATTGCCCGAGGAAGACAAGTTGACCGTGGCGCGCGCGCGCAAGATTCAGAAATTCATGTCACAGCCGATGTTCGTGGCGGCGCAGTTCACAGGATTGGAAGGGAAGTATGTGAAGGTGGAAGATACGATTCGCGGGTTCAAGGAAATCGTGGAAGGGAAGCACGACGATTTGTCGGAGCAGGCGTTCTACATGGTGGGGACGATCGAAGAGGCGCGAGAAAAGGCCGAAAAGATGGCCGCCAGCGCATAAATTGGGAAGCGGAAGGGAATAAGAAACCAGGAAGCGATGCTACCCCAAGACATCGAACTCGACATCGTGACGCCGGAGCGGTTCCTGCTGCAGGAAAACGTGCAAGCAGTCGAATTGCCCGGCAAGGAAGGGTACATGGGCATCCTGCCGGGGCACGCCCCGCTGCTCTCCGAGCTTGGCGTGGGGACGCTCTCGTATCGCAAAGGCAGCCATGTGGAATATTTTGCGGTGATAAAGGGCTTCGTGGAAGTTTTGCCCGGACGAGTGATCGTGCTGGCCGATGCTTGCGAGCGCGCCGAGGAAATCGACGTGGCGCGAGCACGGACGGCTCTGGAGCGGGCAAAGAACGAGATGGCGAAGAAATCCTCCGCGGATGCGGATTGGGATCGCGCCAGCTTGGCGTTGAATCGGGCGCTGGCTCGCTTGCAGGCCGCTGCGAAAGGTGGAATCGCCGGGGCTTCCGAGGAAGTTTCCCGCCATTAAAATGCTACAAAGCTGTCGCGACGTTGCCGCCCCACCCACAAAGTTGTCATCTGCTCTGCAATGTGAGGCGCACCGATTGAATCTGCCGCGTTTGTAGAGCATCTTCAAGAGTGGGAACAGCGGGAGACTATTCGATGGCTGTGATTACGATGTATTGCACGCGCTGGTGCGGCGATTGCTGGAGAACGAAACTCTTCCTAAAAGAGCACGGGATCGAATTTCGCGAAGTAGATATCGATAAGTCGCCCGAGGCCGAAGCGCTGGTCCTGCGCGTCAATGATGGCCGGCGCAAAGTGCCCACACTGGAAGTGGACGGCCGTTATTTTGCGAACAGCCCGTTTGATCCTTACACACTCGCCGAAGAACTAAAAATTCCCCTGAATTCCTGATTGATTAGCAAGCCCAGCCGCATGTTATTGCGCCGCGATGCCGCGCGTGTAGACCCCGGCGACTTTCAGCTCGGGAGTGAGGAGAACGAGGTCGGCGTCGGCGCCCACTGCGAGGACGCCTTTTTTTTTCTCCAAACCCACGCGGCGTGCCGGATTGAGAGTGCCCATGCGCACAGCTTCGAGCAATGGCACTCCGAGGCGCACCATATGCTGCAACGCGCGGTCAAGCGTGAGCGTGCTGCCGGCGAGCTTGCCTTCGCGATTGCGGCACACGCCGCCTGAAACAGTCACGTCGAACGTGCCCAGGCGATAGCTGCCGTCGCGCATGCCCGTGGCTGCCGTGCCGTCGCTGACCAGAATGACGAGATCGTAGCCCTTGGCGGCGAGCAGCAGGCGAATCGCGGGATCATCGACGTGGACGCCGTCGGCGATGATTTCGGCGGTGACGGAATCGTCAGTGAGCACGGCGCCGAGCACTCCTGTTTCGCGATGCGAAAAGGGACGCATGGCGTTGAAGACGTGGACGGCATGGCGCGCACCGCGAAAAATTGCCGTATGCGCCTGTTCGTAAGTGGCGTCAGTGTGGCCCAAAGCGACAACGATGCCGCGGGCGTAGCCGTGTTCGACCAGTTCAAGCGCGCCGGGAATCTCCGGGGCCAGCGTTAGAATCCGAACATTGCCTCCGCCAGCTTCGAGGTAACGATCGAGAAGTGGAATGGAGGGCTTGGCGATGGCTCCCGGCGGGTGCACGCCGCGACGGTTCAGACTGATGAAGGGGCCCTCGAGGTGGATGCCGACGATTTCGGCGGTGGGCGTTGCAGGCTCGCCGGTGTTGGCCGGGCTGGCGATGTAACGCGCGATGTCTTCGAGGCAGCGGCGCGTTTCGTCCGGAGGCGCGGTGACAGTTGTTGCGACCAGCGAGGTGGTTCCGTGACGCGCGACTGTTTTCGCGACGGTAGTGAGAGCTTCCTCGGTGGAGGACATCACGTCGTGTCCGCCCGCGCCATGGATGTGAATGTCGACGAAGCCCGGAATCAGGGTCATGTCGCGCGCAAGGACTTCCTTCGCATCGGCGGGGAGCTCGAATTCGCCGCGGCGTCCGACACGCGCGATCTTTCCGTCTTCCACAACTACGACGGCGTCGCTGATTTCCTCATGCGGCGTCAGCGCGCGTCCCGCGTGTATGGCCAGGGAAGGCATAGCGCACCATCCTACTTGAACTCGTTACTGTGCGCGGAAAATGATAATGCGGGGTTGCAAGAATGTTACGCTCCGCTACAATCGATAGGCTCGCAAACGATCCGGAGGATACGCATGGCAAACGACAAGCGGTTCATGGCCTGGAAG
>DASYYR010000063.1:0-12889 GCA_035933575.1 Candidatus Acidiferrales bacterium
CGTGAGCGTGATCCTTTTGCTCCGCTGATCCAGACAGGCGAAACCGGAGGCCGTCTAAATTTACCGCCGGGAATCGCTGGCTTGCAGGTCTCCACATTGCAGTTGCAAGGCATGGTTAAGACGCCGGAGGGCATGGTCGCAGTAGTTTCGAATCCACAAGACCGCGTCTATTTCCTTCACGATGGCGATCACCTGTATGACGGAGTCGTGGAGAAAATTGGTCTGGACGATGTTGTATTTCGCCAAGAAAGCAAAGATGCATTCGGCAGGACAGTGGAACGCGAAGTGAGCAGACGACTCTACCCGATAGCAGGAGACGAGCAATGAGCAAGATTTGGCGGCCGTTAGGGCTTGCCTGCCTCACGGCAGCGAGCCTGCTAATCCCGACTGGAGCGCTCCGCGCGGATTCCGGAGCGTCGGTCAAGGTCACCTCTGCGGTTGGGCAGGGAGTAGTACGCCTCGAGGCGAAAGCCAGTGGCCCATTCGACTACGAAGTTCATCATCCGAGCACGAACCTCTATTACATCGACCTTACTGGCGTAACGGCGGCGGCCACGGACGCCGCGCAGATCCTCCGGACAGACATCGTCCGCAGCTACCGCCTGGAACAATATGAGTCGGGATCCAAGACAATTTCACGGCTCGAAATTCTGGTCGGCGACGGGGCCACGCCAAAGGTCAGCCGTCTGGGTCGCGATGAACTGGAAATCGTGGTCTCGAAAAAAGGTGTTCTCTCCGCGCATACGGGAGCTTCAAATCAGCCGCGCATCGTGAACGCAGCATTGCATGTTTCCGCGCCCGTTAGCAGTTCCGGAGCTTTCGCCGCAATTCGCCAAATTTCGGTCGCTAAGGACGGCGATGTGCCGGAAGTGCTCGTGCTTGGCACGGGCTCTTTCAACTATAGCGAGCTACGGCTCAGCAAGCCCGCTCGTCTGGTGCTTGATTTCAACAGCGCGCACATGGCGGCGGCAAAGAAAATTTCCAGCAACGTCGCGCCAATTCGTGAGGTTCGCGCCGGTCAATTTTCTCCTCAAGTGGCGCGCGTGGTTATCGATCTGTCAGCAGTTTCGCCTTACCAGGTAAAGCATGTGGACGGCGGAATTGCGGTTGAGTTTGCCGCCGCGTCGGCCTCGAATTCTGCTCCGTCAGCGGATGCGCCGCAATCGGCGCCCGCTCTTACGGACGCTGCTGAGACGGGTTCAAGTTCTGCCCAGCCCGCCCAGCCCTCTGATGAGACGCAGACGCAAACACAAACACAAACACAAACACAAACACAAACACAAACACAACGCACCGCGCAATCGTTTCCGAAGACAACTGCGCCGATGAGCGCTTCGCCGTCTCAGGATGCGCCAAAACCTGCTGGTTTTGACGCCCCTCTCGCGCAGGCGCCGCAGCAATCAGCTACGCCGAAACCTGCGACACCCCCAGTAGCGCCGCCAACGGCAGATACGCCGGCTCCAGTGCCCGCGCAGCAAAGCGCGGCCCCGGACCAATCTCCAGAGCAGGGCGTCCCAGCCCAGACGTCAACCGCAGGCGTTTCTGCCCCAGTGAATCCTGCCTCGGTCATTTCGCAGGACTCTCAAGTTCCGGGCGGGACCAAATATACGGGCGCGCCGATTTCGGTAAATTTGAAGAACGTCGATTTGCAGGATTTTTTCCGCTTGATTCATGAGATCAGTGGCTTGAACGTGGTCGTTGATCCAGGCGTCAAGGGATCTCTGACACTGGTTCTCGATAACGTGCCGTGGGACCAGGCCCTCGACATCGTGTTGAAGAACAACGATCTCGATAAGGAACTGGATGGCAACGTGCTCCGCATCGCCACGAAAGCAACGGTGAAGAGGGAAGCAGACGAAGCCAAGGATCTGGCCAAGTCCCAAGTCGAGGCCGCGGATCTGGTTACCACCACTCGCGTGCTCAGCTACGCCAAGGCTTCGGAGATTTCCGACACCGTCAAGAAGTTCCTTTCTCCGCGCGGCGACGTACTGGCCGATCCTAGAACAAACACGCTGATTATTAGCGACATCCCGACGGTCATCCCCGTCGTGGACAATTTGATCCGGGAACTCGATAAGCGTTCGCAGCAAGTGGAAATCGAAGCGAGGGTCGTTGCCGCCAACCGCACTTTTGCACGCGAACTTGGCTCGCAGTTCGCCTTCAGCGGCTCGGCCACCGGCGGCCGCAACCTCTTCGGTGGTGTGGGTTCCGTCGGCACCAGCCCAATCACCCGCTTCGTTCCTCCGCTGCCCGTTCCTCCGGTCATCAGCGGAACCACTCCTCCGGCAGGCGGCACCAGCTCGACTGGCGTGTCGATGCCACTGGTGACAAACTTGGCCACAGGTGTGCCAACCAGCGGCGTGTCGTATGCCTTCTCCTCGGCGAATTTTGCCCTGGACTACATTATCTCGGCAGCGGAATCGAAGGGCGTTGGCAAGTTGCTTTCAAAGCCCACGGAGATCACTCAGAATAACGAGCAGGTCACCATTAAACAGGGAACCAAGATTCCCATTCAGACCGTCATCAACAACACAATTTCCGTGCAGTTCGTGGACGCCGTCCTGGAGCTTCAAGTGACTCCGCAGATCACTAAGGAAGGCACGATCTTCATGACCATCCACGTTGAAAACACGCAAATTGACCCGGCGATCCCGCGAATTCAGGGGATTCCGGCCCTCGACACGCAGTCGGAAGACACCAAGGTGCTGGTGGACGATGGCCAAACGATCCGGATCGGCGGCATCATCGTGTCGAACCAGCAAACGACGGTTAACGAAGTTCCGTTTGTTGGCAGCATCCCGATTGTCGGACAACTTTTCCGGCATACGTCGATCAGCACAAACTCTCAAGAGTTGCTCTTCTTCATCACTCCCCGTATTCTTCCCATGTAGGCTGGGAAGCGGAGGGGAAAATCGCAGCAATCAAGGTATCTGAAAAGGCGGGGCGTGCAATACAGCCGTCCCGCCTTTCGCTTTTGCGGCAGGCGATGCATGCTGATCGTCTGGATGCGTTCATCGTCACTCGCCTCCCGAATATTTTCTACCTCACAGGATTTTCGGGAAGCTCCGGCATTGTTTTGGTCACGCAGAACTGCGCGATTCTCCTCACGGACCCGCGCTACACCATCCAGGCCAAGCAGGAAGTCACGGGCGCCCAAGTCAAAATTGTCCGCGGCTCATTATTAAAAGCAGTAGGCGAACAACTCGGGCAGCGCGCAGGTCGTCGCGTCGGATTCGAAGCGGCGCACTTGACCGTTCTGCAAGAGGCCGCGCTTGGCAAGTTTGCTGGGAAGCGGATTCATTGGATGCCGTGGGATGGCAAGGTAGAAGGTCTGCGGGTAGTTAAAGATGAGTCTGAACTGGACACCATGCGCGAAGCGGCGCGGATTGCATGCTCGTCGTGGGAAGAGACTCTGCCGCTGGTGAAGCCCGGAGTGTCCGAAATTGAACTGGCTGCCGAAATTGAATTCCGTATGCGGCGAAAAGGCGCGGACGGGCCCGCCTTCGATACCATCATCGCCTCGGGAGAACGTGGAGCGTGGCCACATGCCCGGGCGAGCCGGAAACTGGTGAAGAAAAACGAGTTGGTCGTGTTTGACCTCGGTGCTATACTGCGCGGCTATTCGAGCGATTTGACGCGCACGGTTTGCGTCGGGCGCGCGTCTTCAGAGAAGCGCCGCTGGTACGCAGCGGTACTTGAGGCGCAGCAGGCGGCCCGGCAGGCGTTGCGTCCGGGCGTCACAGCGGAACAGGTAGACGCTGCGGCACGTGGCGTCCTCAAGCAAGCTGGCTTGGAGCGAAGGTTCACACATAGCACAGGGCACGGCCTGGGCCTCGAGGTGCATGAGAGCCCCCGGTTAGGCCGGGGAGACCAATCGGTCCTGCGCGCTGGCACTGTAGTAACGCTCGAACCCGGGGTATACATCGAAGGCACCGGCGGCATCCGCATCGAAGATGACGCGGTGGTGACGAACACGGGCGCGGAATTCCTTACCGATGCAACGAGGGAGCTAATTGAAATCGCATAAGGGCAAAGCAAAAAAGGACGGCGCAAGCCATTCACGCGATTCAGCACCGGACTTGCGCGAGGTCTCCAAAATCCTCGAATTCATGGAACAGCATAGTCTCGACGAATTCGAGTATGAAAATGGCGATGTCCGCATCCGCCTTCGTAAGGCCCAATCGCACGCCGGCGTTCCGTTTCGAGCCATGCACTCCGCACCTGAAATCGTCGTCGCCCATCCGGCAGCGGCTTCCACGGCCGCGCCAGCCTCGTCCGGTTCGACGCCCGAGCCTATTGACGAGAATCTGCACGTCATCAAGTCGCCCATCGTGGGTACCTTCTACTCTTCGCCGACTCCGGGGGCCGACCCGTTTGTTCGGCCGGGGGATCACGTGGATGCCGGGCGGGTGCTCTGCATCATCGAAGCCATGAAGCTGATGAACGAAATCGAGGCGGATGTGGCGGGCGAAGTGATGCGTGTGTTTGTCGAGAATGGCCAGCCAGTCGAATACGGCGAGCCGCTCTTCGCGATTCATCCCAGCCGGAAACAGTAGCCCCGGCGCTGGCGCCTGTCTTCAAGAGAATAATGTTTCGTAAAATCTTGATTGCGAATCGCGGCGAGATCGCACTGCGCGTTTTGTGCGCGTGCCAGGAATTGGGAATTCCGACGGTTGCCGTGTATTCGGAGGCTGATCGCAACTCCCTGCACGTGCGTTTTGCCGATGAAGCGGTATGCATTGGCCCTGCCCGCTCCTCGGAGAGCTATCTCAACATTCCACACGTTATCAGCGCCGCGGAAATCACGAATGTCGACGCAATTCATCCCGGCTACGGTTTCCTCTCGGAGAATGCCAATTTCGCCGAAGTCTGCGAGGCTTCGCACATCACGTTTATCGGGCCTTCGCCGGAAGTAATTCGCATGATGGGGGAAAAAGACCGCGCGCGCCGCGAAATGTCCGCCGCGGGCCTGCCAATCATTCCCGGCAGCCCGGGCGTCGTTCCCGATGAGGATACGGCGCTGAAACTCGCGGGCGAGATCGGCTATCCCGTGCTCATCAAGGCCGCCGAAGGTGGCGGCGGCCGCGGCATGCGCGTGGTTCACAAGAAAGAGGAACTGATTTCCGCATTTCAGACGGCCCGCAATGAGTCGCAGCAGGCGTTCGGCAGCGCGAATGTGTATCTCGAGAAACTGATCGAGCGTCCCCGGCACATTGAGTTTCAAGTAATCGGCGACACTCACGGCAAGGTAATGCACTTGCGCGAACGCGAGTGCTCGATTCAGCGGCGGCACCAGAAAATCATTGAGGAATCGCCCTCGCCCGCCCTCGACGCGAAGACGCGTGATGAAATGGGGGCGCGCGTCGCCAGGGCACTCGCGAAAATCGGCTATTCCAGCGCCGGTACGGTCGAATTCCTGCGCGATGAAGCATCAGGCAAGCTTTATTTCATCGAAGTGAACGCGCGCATTCAGGTGGAGCATCCCGTGACGGAGATGATTTCCGGTGTGGACCTGGTGAAAGCGCAAATTCGTCTCGCGGCGGGCGAAAAACTCGAGGATGTGGTCGGCAAGCCGTGCTTTCACGGTCACGCAATCGAATGTCGCATCAACGCCGAAGATCCGGACACATTCGCGCCTTCTGCCGGCCGCATCACCGCGTTTCGTGTTCCGGGCGGTCCCGGCATTCGCGTCGACACGGCGCTGTATTCGGAAGCAGTCGTTCCTCCCTATTACGATTCTCTCGTCGCCAAGATCATCGCCTTTGGCGACAACCGCGCGGAAGCCATTGCGCGCATGTCTCGCGCTCTCGATCAATTCGTCATTGAAGGCATCAAGACGTCCATTCCGTTGCACAAGAAGATTCTTGAAGATCCCGATTTCATCGCCGGCAAGCTCGACACGCATTTTCTCGACCGCTACGAAGCCGTGGCGGCCAGATAGGACACGCGATTTTGTTTTCGCCTCTCTACGCGGTGCTGGACGAAGATTCGTTGAACATGCCGGCGCAGAAGTGCGCGCAGGAATTGATTTCCGCAGGCGTCGAGCTGATTCAATACCGCGCCAAGCATTCGTCTTCGCGCGAATACTTTGTAATGTGTTCGAATCTGGCGGAGACGCTCGCAGCGCGCAACGCCCGCCTTATTGTGAATGATCGTCCCGACATCGCCGCGATGGTCGGCGCGGGCGGCGTGCACGTAGGCCAGGAGGACTTGCCTCCGGACGACGCGCGGCGCATTTGCGGCTCGGGCCGGTGGGTCGGCATCTCCACGCACAGTCTCGAGCAGGTGCGCGCAGCAGACAGGACTTCCGCTGACTACATCGCCATAGGCCCGATTTTCTCCACGTCGACAAAGGAGAAACCTGATGCCGTCGTGGGGACGTCTTTCATTCGCGAAGCGCGCAAACTTACGCAAAAGCCCATCGTAGCCATCGGCGGCATCACGCGTGAGCGGGCCGCTGAAGTATATGGAGCAGGCGCGGATTCCATTGCTGTGATTCGCGAGTTGCTCGAAACGCGCGATCCTGCAGAGCGTGCCAAAGAATTCCTCGCGATTGCTAAGCGTTCACGAGAAATGCAGCGCAGTTCACGGACCGAGGTGAGCTGAATGGCCGAAAAAGCTCAACCAGTCGCGGCGTCGAGCGGGTCCCTTGGACTTGTAAAGGGCCTGGGCCTGTTCGATTCGACCATGATCGTGGTCGGGTCAATGATCGGCTCCGGCATTTACATCGTCTCTGCTGACATTTCGAATCAAGTGCAAAGCCCGGGCCTGCTGATTATTGTTTGGGTCATGTCCGGCGTAATGACGCTGATCGGCGCGCTGAGTTATGGCGAGCTCGCTGCGGCGATGCCGCACGCCGGCGGACAATACGTTTATTTGCGCGAATCGTTTGGAGAACTGTGGGGATTCCTCTACGGCTGGACGATGCTGCTGGTTGTCCAGACGGCCACCATTGCCGCGGTCGCAATCGCCTTCGCAAAATTCACGGGAGTCTTCGCCCCCTGGTTTTCGCCGACCGCGTGGATATTGAAGTTCGGCACGTTCGGGCCGTGGAAACTTCCGTTCGGCATCCTCGGGCCATACGATCTCGGCCTCAATCGCCAGAACCTGCTCGCAATCATTTCCATCATTTTGCTTACGTGGATCAATCTGCGCGGCTTGCGGCTTGGCAAAATCGTCCAGAACGTTTTCACCAGCGTAAAAACGGTCTCCTTGGCCGCATTGGTAATCGTGGGATTCCTGTTCGCGCGCGCGGAGGCAGTCGCCGCGAATTTCCACAATTTCTGGTATAACGCCGGACTCTCAGTGCAGCACGCGTATCCGCCCGGCGTAGGCACCTGGGAGATTTCGACTGTGACGGTCGTCGGCGTGGCCATGGTCGGCTCGCTCTTCGCATCCGATGCGTGGTACGACATCACCTTCACTGCTTCAGAAGTGAAGCGTCCCGGTCGCAATCTGCCGCTTGCGCTCTTCTTTGGCACGATGATCGTCACCACCCTGTACGTTCTTGCCAATTTCGCCTATTTGCGCGTGCTGCCCATGGCGGGAGACCCGCACGGCGCGACAATTATCGCGCGCGGCATTCAATACGCCACTGACGGCCGCGTGGCAACGGCGATGTTACAAGTGATTTTTGGTCCCGCCGGCGCGATTGTAATGGCGCTCGCGATCCTGATTTCCTGCTTCGGATGCAACAACGGACTGATTCTCGCTGGCGCGCGGATTTATTACGCCATGGCCAAAGACGGGCTGCTCTTCAAATCGATTGGCCGCATTAACGCCAAGCACGCACCCGGCGTCGCTCTTGTTGTCCAGTGCGCGTGGGCGTCAGTCCTTTGCCTTTCGGGTACGTACAATCAACTCCTCGATTTTCTGATCTTCGCCGAGTTGATTTTCTACATTTTGACGCTGGCCGGACTCTTCGTGCTGCGACGGACGCGGCCCACGATGGAGCGGCCTTATCGCGCCGTCGGTTATCCGGTGCTTCCCGCTCTTTATATTTTGATGGCCCTATTTTTAGAAGTGCAATTGCTGCGCTACAAGCCGCAGAATACGTGGCCGGGCCTGATCATTGTGCTTCTGGGCTTGCCCGTCTACGTAATTTGGCGCATGATGTCGCGCGACCGGAACGCAGCAGCAAACTGAATCGGAAATCCCAAGCAGCGATTCGCATTCGAATCAGGGAGGCAATGGATGGCCAGTCAACTGTTAGCGAAGAAACCGCTGAACACGATCATGGCGGAAGCGTCAGAGACCGGCGAGCATGCGCTCCGCCGCTCCCTGGGGCCGATAAACCTGATCACCCTTGGGATAGGCGCCATTATCGGCACCGGCATTTTCACGCTGACCGGCGTCGCCGCGGCACAGTTTGCCGGCCCGGCCGTCGTGCTTTCTTTCGTCGTTGCTGGTATCGGCTGCATTTTCGCGGGTCTTTGCTACGCGGAGTTCGCTTCCATGATTCCCATCGCCGGCAGCGCTTACACTTACGGCTATGCAACCATGGGCGAAATTGTCGCTTGGATTATCGGCTGGGCCTTGGTGCTCGAATACGCTTTTGGCGCAGCCACGGTCGCCGTCGGCTGGAGCGGCTACGTCGCTAGCCTCGTGGGGTTCTTCGGCAAGAAGCTCCCGTTTAATGCCACGCCGTCAGTTTCTTTTTCGCTCCTGGGCCACACGCTCGGAGCTCGCGTCGATATCTTCGCCTTAGCGGCTATCGTCGTCATCACGGCTATTCTCGTCATTGGCGTGAGGGAATCGGCCAACTTCAATAGCGCCGCGGTCATGATCAAAGTCTCTGTCGTGCTGATCTTCATTGGCCTCGCGTCCACTTTCGCCTTCGCCAATTGGTCACACATGTTGGCCAACTGGCATCCTTTCATTCCCAAGAACCTCGGTCACTTCGGCCAGTTCGGGTTGTCCGGCATTATGCGTGGTGCCGGCGTCGTGTTCTTTGCCTACATCGGTTTCGACGCTGTCTCCACTGCCGCGCAGGAATCCAAGAATCCCCAGAAAGACATGCCCTTCGGCATCCTCGGCTCCCTGATCATTTGCACGATCCTCTATATCATCGTCTCTGGCCTTCTCACCGGGGTGAAAAACTACACCCTCTTAAACACTCCCGCCCCTGTCGCCGACGGCGCCGCCGCGATCGGCGTTCGTTGGGGCATCCTTCTCGTCGATATCGGCGCCATTGCCGGTCTCGCCTCGGTCATGCTCGTCATGCTCCTCGGCCAGTCCAGGGTGCTTTACACCATGTCCCATGACGGTCTGCTGTGGCCCTGGGTCGGCAGGATTCATCCTCGCTTCCGTACACCGTATCTCACCTCAATCGTGGTCGGATGTTTTGTCGCATTTCTGGCCGCGTTTTTCCCCATCGTCTTCCTTGCGAAGCTCGTCAGCCTCGGCACGCTTCTGGCCTTCACCATCGTCTGCTTGGGCGTCTGGATCATGCGCGTCAAGCGCCCCGAGGTGCCGCGTCCTTTCCGCACGCCTTGGGTCCCTGTCGTCCCGATCCTCGGCATGTTCGTCTCGTTGGCGCTGATGCTTTCGCTCGACTGGCCTGCGTGGGCCGGTTTCGGCTCGTGGATGATCTTTGGCCTGTTCATTTACTTCGGCTACGGCCGTCGGCACAGCACCGTGCAGTTATCGCTCAATTCGCGCCCCGCCCCCGCGCGTCGACCCACCCCCTAGGTATGCCCACCGAACTATTTGTCAGACCCTATCCCGCGAGGGGCGTTGAAGTCGTGCCGGTTACTTTTCGTGCAGGGCCTTACGCATACGCACTGCTATGCCTGTTGCCCGTTTCAGCGATCGCGTGGTTTGTGATCGTGCTCCGCAACATTTCCCCGAGGCCAGACTGGTTATGGCCCGGCCTGATTATCTCTGTGGCCGTTTTTTTCACGGTGTTAGCCTTGCTGCGACGCCTCAAACTGGAAATTAGAATGGACGGAATCTCGTATACGAGTCTGTTTCGAAACGCTAGATTCGTGGGTTATCCTGACATTTCGTCTGTCGTGCTTGTTGATTATCGTCAGGAAGATTCTCACGCTACCCCACAGAGATCCATGCTGAGTTGGACTGCAATCATTACTCCTAAAGTTGAAACTCGAAAGCCTCCGATCAAGATATCGCTTACCTTCTTTCCGTACTCTGCCCACCGCGAATTTGTTCGATTGTTCAAGCCGGAAGTGTGGGAGTCAGGCACTTGAACGCGCGACGGGCCCCTGCCGCTGCTCCTTTCCTCTAGTCACTCGTCACTAGCCACTAGCCACTGCTTTATCATATTGTTTCTCCATGCCATACCTTCATCGCCTGCGCGCATTCTGGCGAACCACATCGCTTCTCGACCGCGCCGCTGCGATTGTCTTCATTTTTTTCGTTCTAAGCTGGGCCACGCCGCTGGGCCGCTACCTGTCGTCTCTGGGCGCATGGCGAGTCATACTGTTCGTCATCGCCGCCGGATACCTGATCGTTCGGTTGCTGCGGTGGGCGCGCAGACGACTGCTGTGGGGCCTGCGCAATCGTCTGATCGTCGCCTACATTTTCATCGCCGTGGTTCCTGTGGTGTTGTTGCTTGCCATGGTTGCTCTCTCTGGCTATTTGCTTTACTTCCAACTCGGGGCGCACCTGTTGCAAGACGACCTGAGCGAGCGCGTCTCCGAAGTTTCCCATATTGCCGAAACGCTCGACGAGACGATCGAGAACGACGCGGCAAAAGGGCTTACGATCAACTCCCGCGCATTGCTCGAACGTCCTGGAATCGCCGCCATGTTGACTGCGGCGGGCAAGCGCCTTCCTGGACTTGAAGTTCATTTGCCCGAATCAGCCGCTGCCATTGGATCAAACACGCGACCCGTACCCGGATTTACAGGACTTGCGCAATCCGCGGGAAATTTGTGGATCGAAGCTGTCGTCGCCAGCCGACCGCCATCTCATGAAGGTGAACTTTACGTTCGCGTGCCCGTCAGCGCCGCGCTGCTCAGCGCTATTGCCCCCGATCTCGGACCAATCCAGCTCACCACGTTTCGCTACGCGACGCCTTCGGATCCCGCAGCCGAGGTCCTGAACTTGAACGGCAGCCGTCTCGTCCGCGCTGGACAAGTTGCCAGCGTGCGGCCCTTGCAGCCCAAGCGCGGCTGGTACGACATCGAAATTTCCGGCGGTTCCACGCTCAACGCTGTGTTGCTCAGTCACGACGAACCCACCACGAACCCCATTTACGTCGCTGCAGCCTTCTCGCTCCGCCCCTCGCAGATGAACAGTCGTCTTTTCGCTTCTCTCGGTCTGTTGGGCGACCCGCTCGTCATTATTTTGATTCTCATCGGCGTATTTTTTCTCGTTCTCGAAGTCGCGGCGCTGGCGACGGGTGTTGTGCTCACGCGCACCATCACCGTTGCCGTCGACGACCTTTACGAAGCGACGCGGCACGTGCGCCAGGGCGATTTCCGCCATCGCATTCATGTGCGCCAACGCGATCAGTTGGGCGTGCTCGCGGAATCATTCAATGCCATGACCGGCTCGATCTCGGAACTCATCGAAGAGCAGCGCCAGCGCCAGAAACTTGAAAACGAATTGACCATCGCGCGCGAAGTGCAAACACAGCTCTTCCCGCGCGCGTTGCCCGAAATGGCCGGTCTCGAACTCGCCGCCGTCTGCCGCGCCGCGCGCGTCGTTTCAGGTGACTACTATGATTTCGTGAACCTCGGCCATTCGCGCTTGGGCATGGCCATTGCGGACATCAGTGGCAAGGGAATTTCGGCCGCGCTTCTGATGGCCAGTCTCCAGGCCGCCCTTCGTGGACAGGCGCTCGTCAATGGCCATCGCACCACCGCCGAAGTGGTCAGCTCGCTGAATCGCCATCTCTTTCTGAATACCTCCGACGATCGCTACGCCACGCTTTTTTACGCCGAATACGATGCCGCCTCGCGCTCGCTCTGCTACACAAACGCGGGCCACTGCGCGCCATTTTTCGTGACTGGCAATACAGTGAAAAAACTCGACGAAGGTGGAACGGTTGTGGGGCTTTTCGATCGCGCGGATTACAAGCAGGTGACTGTTCCGGCTGAACCGGGCTCGTTGTTCGTCGGTTTCAGTGACGGTTTGCTCGAGCCCGAAAATGTATATGGCGAGGAGTTCGGCACCTCGCGTCTCGCCAACGAAGTACTGCGTCTCCGCGATGCTCCCGCGGAGCGTCTCGCCGACGGATTGCTTTCCGCCGTCGAGCAGTGGGCCGGCTCGCCCGAGCAGGCCGACGACATGACCGTCATCGTCGCCCGCTTCCGCTGACGTCGCGCAGTTGGACCGATCGTGTAGCTCACGTCCCGCCTGTTTCCGGCGGCTGACGTGAGGTTTTTAGGTGTTGCTTGGCAATGCGCGAGGAATTCGGTAATGTTTCCCCGCTCGATTATTTACTGAGGGAGATTTCGTGGAACTTGGAAAGCGCGTCGCGTTGGTCACCGGTGGCAGCCGGGGCATTGGCAAAGGCATCGCTTTGGGCTTGGGACGCGCAGGCGCGCGCGTCGCGCTTTCCTATCGCTCGAATAAGGCGGCGGCGCAGAATACATTGCGTCAATTGCAGTCGGTCGGATGCGAATGCTTCGCAGTCGAAGCGGATGCCACAAATCCAGAGCGCTCGGAGTCGCTCGTGCGTTCAGTGCTCGAGCGCTTTCAGCGTCTTGATGTGCTCGTCAACAACGTCGGCATCTTCAATTGGGGCACTGTTGTTGATTCTACGCTCGACGAATGGAAACGCGTCCTCGATTCGAATCTGATGAGCGTCTTTTATACGAGCAAAGCCGTGCTCCCCGCAATGCGCCGCCAGCACTGGGGACGCATCATCAATCTCGGCGCGGTGGGAGCAGAGCGCGCTTTCGGCCAGGCCACGATTTCA
>DASYYR010000066.1:0-31402 GCA_035933575.1 Candidatus Acidiferrales bacterium
CCGCTTCCACTTGTCGCAATACCGCTACGATCTGCTCCTCTGAGTGACCTTTCTTGGGCATCGTCCTCGCCTCCTCTCCCGGAATTCCGCCCAAGCTTACCTCTAATTTCCTCTGTGTCAGTTTTCGGGTTTTGGGTCAGACCGAGGTGATTGGATGAAAGCGAAGTGTGTCAACATCCATGATGAGCGATCACCTGTATATGAACTCACCGACGAGTACGATGGCCGCAGGGCGCTCACCAAGAGCCTTTTCATGCTCCTGGAGTCATATCAAAACCATCCTGAGGCCAAGAGCCTGGGACCAGACGGGAAGCCATGCGCTTTTGATACGCGAGGACTGCTACAAAGAGCGCACATTATTGCGAACTGGCCGCCGATCTATATCGGCAAAGAATCAGACCGCCATTGGGAAGAAGGAGACGATTTAAGTTTGCTGGAATTCAAAGCCATACAGTACAAGCGAAAAGGAAAAGTTGTCGCGACTGAAGAACAATTAACGCGGATTATGAAAGTGCCCAAACGAGAATTCATGCGCCGTGGAATTAATCAACACACACTGGAGAAAATCTGTCGGCGCAAACCTGTACGAGCGGCGACACTGGCGAAATGTCTCCAAGTGATCCATGAATGTTTATTAGAGATGAAAAACAAAATGGATGACAATTAGGAAGTCCTGGAATCTTTTATTAAGGGACCAACTGTTGATACCAGTAGCTTTTGATAGAAGAATTGAGAAATTGAGGTTTCTTTTGATCCTTGCTAATCCCAAGAACCTGCGAACTTCTCGCCGTCGCTGTCGTACAGCCACACGTCGCCGTCGGCCCAACACCTCGCGAGTATTGTCCCGTGATCGACGGTCGAATAGCAGTCCTTGTTGGAGAACCGCTCATAGCTGGCGGAAGCGTCGTCCTTCGCCTTGAGTTCTCCAACGGACACTATCGTGATGTCTGGATTCATCGCCTTTACCGATTCCATGTGATAGCCACTCTTGCGCCCATGGTGAGGAGCTTTGAGAAGATTGATCTTTGGCAGAGTTTTCTTGTTACCCTCGTAAAGTGATTCCCATGCTTTGACTGGGGCGTCCCCACCAAGGAGAATGTTGCACTCGCCTACGGTGATTCGTAGGATGTAGCTGAGATCGTTAGGGTTCACATCAGGGTTGTTTTGTTGGGCGTGATTGAAAGGGTGCCAAACAGATATCCCGTCGGGAGTATAAAAGTTACCGTTCGCATTGATTGTGAGGCGAAGCACCGTCGGATCGCTGCTCCGTCGGAGCCTCAAATACGTATGCCAATCTCTAATGTCGCGATTGACCGCTCCAGTCTTCATTGCCACTTCGTCCTTCTCGATGCGATGGCTCGTGTCCCAGAAGTTGACGATAGATATTTTTTCTTCCACAAAGATTCGGTAAAGACCTGCCATATGATCCATATCGGGATGAGTCTGAATGTATCGGAAGATTGCTTTTCCAGGAAATCTGGCTTTCAGGTAGTCGATGGGATTGGTCAATTTGTCCTTTGCTTCTTTGAGTTTCCTTTCGGCTTCTCCGGCTTCTATAAGCATCTGGAGATAATTGGGCTGAGGATTTGAGCCGCCCAGAGGACCCAACGCCGCCGCGAGCAATGGATTCGGAGCAGGCTTGGTGTATCGCTTGCGGACTTCTGATTCGCTTTCCCTATCGAGGGTCTTGCAGTTATTTACATCAACCATCGTAAGGTGGCCGGGGAACTCGATTATTGTACAGTCACCATGACCCACATCCAGAAAGTGGATATCGAGAAACCGCATGTTTTGACCGTTCCACTCAGCCATCGGCTACGTCCGCACCAATTCGGCATATCGTAGGAACAACTCATACGAGTATTGGCGGAAGAATTTTAGATACCGATAGAACAGGACTATTCCTGCGAAACCGCTAAGCAGCGCCCATCGAAGGCGAACCGGGTGAGAACCCACAAAATGCGCAATGACCAGGGCGATAGCGGAGGTCACGAAGGCGAATGACATATTTCGCGCGAAGCCATACTGATTACGAAAATCATCCAAGCGCGCCTGAACCGCCGATATCCCGGACACAACTGAATACGCATGCAAAAACAGAGCTTCCCCGGTTCCCTTGGCTCCGCGTGACTCAGCCTGAGCAAAGACGCGCTCCTGGGTATGTTTGGGCAACGCACGAAAATAGTGTGGAAAAATCCATGCAAATACAACCCAGTAGGGTTTCTCACCAAGAAGAATGACATTAGGTCGCTTCAAAATGCGACTCACCGTGAGATTTTCGAAAATGAAAGAAGAAAAATGCGCGACCATGTGGCCACAGACGTAAGCAAAGAGGATCAGCGCAACAGCGAGGATAGAGCTAACGCTATCTTTTTGAAGAAAACCGAGCCCGAGAATATAGTCAGCCGTCAGCAGCCACACAATACCTGAAGACAAGTACGCAAAAAAATCATAGACGCTGAACGGCACCTTTTCCATACGCCGGGTTTATGGAAGCGAGAATGCCTAATCTAACATTAAGGTGAGGGTCGGGCAAGCGGCAGGAATGGACTGCCAAGTGGGGAAACTCGCTGCGCGTCAAAGGTGTAGCATTTTCCCCTCAATGCGTAATACCCCGTCAAGGAAGCCACGAAATATCGTAAAGGAAGCGGGTGGGCTTCCCTGGTCTGATATAATGCTCGACGGCTTTCTGGGGCCATCGTGTTCTGGCGAAAAAAGCAAGGTTCACCGAGCTCTCGAGGCTCGGTACAAGACGACTGGCTTGCGCGGCTTCCGCAACACAAGCTCCACTTCTATGAGAGCGTGGTGCGGGAATGGGAGGATGCCTACGCAATCCTTTCTGTCGTGCTGGATGAAGCCCTCGCGCACAGGTCGCAGGGAGAACTCGTCAGGGCGCGAGAAGGCGCTCAGGCGGCCGCCGCCGTAGTAAACCGCCTAGGAGAGCCGCTGCTGGCTGCTTATCGGACACTCGACGTGCAGGGCCGGCGATTGGCTGCGGTTCCGGTCGTTAGCCCCCTTAATCCGGAATTTTTCCGCGGAGAAGCCGCCCAACAGAATGCCACGTGGAATCTGCTGCTGCATCGGATTTTATTCGGGAGCCGCTCGAGGTATCTGCACAAGCTGCGGGCGCTCGAAATAATAGTCTGCACCGTGGTTGATCATTTTCAAGAGACTGCCGAGGAGCTTGCGGATGGTGTGCAGGTCCACCCGCAAGAATCCTGGTCCGCCCTCGATACGCTGCACTACGATTTGAACACCTGCCTGCGCGAATCGATCGTGATGCTAAAATCCTTCCTCCGAGTGTTACCCGATGCGAGCGTGGATGGACTCAGGGATGAGTTGAACACTTCGGTCTCTGCGGTTCGCGGCCGCATTCGTCCCAAGCTATCCAGGCTAACGCGAGTTTCCTCCTAGACGCGCAGACAGATTCTGAAGACAATGGACGGGCAACCAAGCATGCTGCCTCGATCGGGCGGCACAATGGGACGCCGGTGAATTTATTGCCATCCGATGCGTCCTGGGAACATCTAAGTACAACTTCTGGAACGGGCGTCGCATCGGAACAAAGGGTGCGCCGCGACGGGTATCGTGGCCCGAACGAGGCGAGACGAAAACGGAGAAATGCCGGAAGCGGATGCGCTCCGGCTTGCGCAACAGGGCGACGCGGCTGCGTTCGAGCGGATTTACCAGCTGCATAATCGCCGGGTCTACTCACTATGCTTGCGGATGGTCGGCAATACGGCGGAAGCAGAAGACCTGACTCAGGAAGCATTCCTGCAACTGTTTCGCAAGATTGCCACATTTCGCGGGGAGTCGGCTTTTTCGACTTGGCTTCATCGCTTGGCCGTCAACGTAGTGCTAATGAGATTGCGGAAAAAGACTGGCTCGGAGACGTCGCTCGAGGAAGTGACGGAGCCGGACGAAGAAACCGGCGGACCACGCAAAGATTTTGGCGGACCCGACCTGGGATTGAGCGGCTCCATCGACCGCGTGAATTTGCAAAGAGCCATCGATCAGCTGCCGGCCGGTTACAAGTCTGTGTTCGTGCTGCACGATGTGCAGGGTTACGAGCACAACGAGATAGCAGAGATCATGGGCTGTTCGATTGGAAACTCGAAGTCCCAATTGCACAAGGCCCGCATGAGATTGCGCGATCTGCTGCACGAGCGAGAAAGGGCCAGGGCCAGGGAAGAGCGCGAGGCTTTCAAGCGCGATTCCGAGACTGAGGAATAGAGATCATGTCTGCCATGAATTGCGAGAAGTTCTGGGAATTCAGCGAACAGTGGATAGACGGCGAACGCCATCCCGAAGCCGTCTCGCATGCATCTGCATGTGTCCGCTGCAAGACGCTGATCGAGGACTTGGAAAGTATCCATAAGGCTGGCGCTGCGCTCGCGATGACCGAAGAGGAACCGCCTGCCCGCGTCTGGCTCGCAATCAGAGCGCAACTGGAGAAGGAAGGCCTGATCCGACCGCGTCGGACCCCATGGCGGGAGAGGTTTGCGGCCCTTGAAGGGTTCCGGCCCGCTCTCGCTGGGGCCTATCTTTCTCTTATCATCGGCGGATGCGTGGCACTTGGATGGCAGACAAATCCAAGCCGTCGTCTTCAGAGCCAAGCCGAGTGGCTGAATCACGCGCAGGCGACAATGGCTTCTGTTGAAGCGGGGTTTACCACCGGCAGGGCGACGAACGTTTCCGCAATTCAATCGGAAAATTCAGACGTGACGGCTACACTGAACAAAAATCTGGCCATTGTTGACAACATGATTTCAATGTGTGAAAAAAGCGTGCGCGAAGATCCGCAAAATGAAATGACCCGGGATTATTTGTACACGGCCTATCAGCAGAAGGCGGACCTTCTAGCCACCATGGCCGATAGCGAGGGACGATGATGGCAATCTCCTTTTCCTCGAAACCCATGTGGCGGGCGGCGAGCGGCTGTGCCATTGCATTGCTGCTGGGCGCGGCTTCTCCACTCTACGCACACCACCTGGAAAAACAATTCGCTGTTCAGTCCCACCCGCTAATCACACTGCACAATCCCAGCGGCACGGTCACTATCTCATCGTGGGATAAGCCGGAAGTGATGGTTGTGGCCGATCACGGAAGCCCGAAAATAGAGGTGGATGCCGAGCAAAATGGGAATCGCGTCGATGTGGTGACTCATCTGCTTTCCGAAAACATTAGTCCCGAAGAGCTTCGCGCCAATTACGTAATCACGGTCCCTGAAGACTCAGAACTGCAGATTCATAATGACTCGGGTGCCGTGGGTGTTTCAAGAATTCTCGGCGATATGAATGTGGAGACGGTAGCGGCGGGCGTGGATGCCGAAGACATAGGGGGATATCTCGTCGTTCAGACCGTGGGAGGCGCTTTCGCTTGCATGCGGTGCACCGGGCGCATCGAGGTACATTCGATCAGCGGCGACGTACGGCTCGTGGATGATCACAGCTCGAGCATTTTCGCACAGACTTCGACTGGTAACATCGTTCTCGATGGCGATTTTCTGCCAAACGGCATCTACCGCCTGAAGAACTATAGCGGCGCAATCAACGTGCAGTTTTCACCGGCCGATTCGTTCGATGTGAGCGCGACGTCGCTTTACGGCAAAGTAGATAACCAGGCGAAGCTGATTCCTCCGAACCATCCGAATCAACGGCCTCCTCGTTATTCACGCAGTTTGTTTGGCAGTTTCAATCAAGGCCGGGCGAAGCTCGAGCTATCGTCATTCAATGGTACAATCAACATCCACAAGCGTGACTGACGCACCCAATCCTAACAAGAGAAATTATTCACCTGGAGCATCTCAGGGCACGGCACGCCTCAATCGCCGGTTGATCGCCTTGACTGGCTTTATGGGCTGCGGAAAATCCACGGTGGCGCGTCTGCTCGCGCGCCAGATCGGATGGATTCATGCGGATCTGGATAGACGCATCGTCGAACGCGCGGACATGCCCATTTCCGCCATTTTTGCCCAGCTTGGAGAGCCGGCATTCCGCAAGATCGAGCACGAGGAATTGAAGCGAATTCTCGGAGAGTCGGCAGAAGCTTCGCGGCCAACGATCATTTCGCTAGGTGGTGGAACGATGGCCCAGGAGCAAAACGTCGAGGCGCTGCGCCAAGCGGGCTGTCCCACGGTATGGCTGGATTGCCAGGTTGACGAACTTCTCAGGCGCTGTTCGCACATTACTGACCGGCCGCTCTTCCGCGACGAAGCAAGTTTTCGACAGCTGTACGCGCAGCGGTTGCCGTTCTACGAATTGGCCGAGTATCGCGTGGAGAGCGCCGTCGAGCCGCTCCGCGTGGTTCAGAACATCATTGCGCTCGGCATATTGGAAGGAGTCCCCACGTGAGCCGAAGCTTAAGACTTGCACGTCGTTGTGCACTGATGCTGGGCGCGCTACTCTGGCTGGTGCCAGCGGCAAGTGCTCAGACTCTCGTTTCCGCCAAGGGCAAGTTCCGTGACATGGTCAACGGAAAGCAAGTCGGCTCCGAGCAATTTGAAATCGAGCCGAGCAGCGGAGATTGGGTGGCGCGAGGCACTTCAGTTGTGAAAGCCGCGCAGGGCCCGGAAACGCACATAACTTCGTCGTTGAAGCTCCACAGCGACGGCACTCCACTGCATTACGAATGGACCACGGTCACTGGTCCGAAAAACGCGACGTCGTCGATCGATTTCGACAATGGCACGGCTACGATTCACTTGCAGGTCAATGGCGGGAAACCGTTCACGCAGCAGTTTTTCTTCAAGACCCCCATCGTCGCGATTCTCGACGACAATCTCTATCACCAGTACGCGATCCTCGCGGATCTGTATGACTGGTCGAAGAAGGGGCAACAAACTTTTCCCGTTTTGATTCCTCAGGAAATGACGCCTGGAACAATCACCGTAGAAGCCCTCGATCCCGAGGATCGAGGTGGGAAAAGCCTGCAGCGCTTGAGAGTGCACAGCCAAGATCTGGAAATCACTTTGTATCTTGACGGAAGGCGTTTGGTCCGAATTGCGGTTCCCAGCGCGAACGCGGAAATTGTTCGCGAATAGAATTTCCTAGTCAAAACAAGAAAGGCCCGGGTTTCGAATCCCAGATCTTTTTTTCGGGGGCCTGCAAAAGAAACGCGCTCAGAGTGCCGCGGCCCGCGTCCCTATCGGATGCTCCGTCGGCGCTTCTATAGTCACAGGCACCTTGATCTCCGAGCCTTGGCGGATAATCGTAAGCGATACACTCTTCTGCTCCCGCCGGTCTCGCAGGCGTTCCCGCAAATCGTCAACAGTCTTCACGGCAGCACCATCGACTTGAGTAATCACGTCTCCTGCCTTCAATCCAGCCTTGGCGGCGGCGCTGTTTGGGCTAACTTCTCGAATCAGGACTGCTGCTTCGCCCGGAACGTGGAAGTATGTGCCGAGTTGCCCGCTGACATCTTCCGCTTGAATGCCGAGAACTGGCGTCATGCCCGGGAAGAGTTCCGGCATGCTGAACTTGAAATTGAAGTTGCGCGGCGGAAGGACCTCTCGAAGGCGGGTGTCCATGCTCCGCGCGCTGTTTCCGACTTGCACCGTTAATTTCTCATCGTGCCCGTTGCGGGCCACCTCGACTGACACTGATCGCCCGGGAGGCGTCTCGCGCACAAGGCGACGAAATTGCACGGTTCCCTCGACGGGCTGGCCATCGTATTCGAGAATCACGTCCTTTGCTTGCAGGCCAGCCTTGGCAGATGGGCCGTCTGGCAGGACTTCAGAAACAATCACGCCTTCAGGTCGAGGCATTTTAAGTTCTTTTGCTTTCTCCGCGGTGACTTCGGCGATCTCAATTCCCAGCCAACCAGCATCGTCGCTCGCATCCAGGAGTCCCTGTGTTTGCGCGAAAAGTTGCTGTCCTTGCGCCGCAACGGCTTGCGCATCAGCCTCGATTCCAGCCTGCTGTGCATGCAGCCGGGCCGTGAGCCTGTTCATATCCGCTCGATTCGTCAATCCGTTCTCGACCATTTCTTTAGCCACCTCCGACTTAAGTTCCATGGCATTTCTCTCAATTTCTCGCGCTTGTGCCTCCATATCCGCCTGAAGCCGCTTCATGTCACGTTGCCACTGGGCCTGATCAACAGCTTGGATGAGGCTCTCGGAAGCCGATGCCTGTGCCGGTGGTGAGACCACTGCAGGCGTCTGTGCCGATTGCGCATAGGCAACAGCAACCAGCAAACCTAGAGTTGCGACCGCGAAAACTCCCTGCTTGATATACGTAGTAGCGCGCATTTTTGTTCTCCGTCCCAGAATTTTCCAGCCCAGCTAAACCGTAGGATGTCCTTGCACCAACCGAATGCCGCCATTCACAGTGCTCATCGAGATATCACCGCCGCCATTTCCGAGCTGACCGCGAAACCGCCGCGGGTCGTAAGCGTTGAGCGTGCGCAAAGGAAAGTCGGAATGAAAATCGCCGTTTCGATTCGCCACGTTAATTTCAGCATCTGCATCAGCGGGCAATGAGAGCACAACCGAACCGTTGACCGTGGCCAGCTGAATTGGATCGCCCTGTGGAAGCCTCTTCAATTCGAGCCGCACGTCGCCGTTGGTGGTCCTCGCGTTGAAACGGCCGTCGCCGTCGAGCACTTCGACACTGCCATTTATAGAGTCGAGCGTCCCTGTACCCGAAACTCCTCGCACGTGCACATCGCCGTTTACCGTGTCAACGTTCGTCAGTTGGACGTGGTACGGCACGCTGACGTGATATTCGACCGTGACTTCGACACCGTTGCCTTGGGGATAGTGCGTGCTCACAGCCATATGCTCGCCATCCGACTCCACGCTGATCTGCACACGATCAAGGTCAGCTGGATTGTGTAGCGCCGTCTTGACTGCGCGAACTTCCACCTGATTGCGATCCCAGCCGTCGACCCGCACTGAACCGTTTATGTTTGCCAGTGAAAAAATCCCTCCGGGCTGCAGAGGGTAAGTGTGGTCGAACACCTGCGTGGACGCACATGTCGGTAGCGCTGCGAAAACGAGCGCGCCTAAGAACGCAACAGAAAGCCACATGGTTCGACGGGCACAGAAAAGAATCGATTTTTGCATCACTCGAATCGCCAGCTCGATCGCCCGGGTCGTCGCTCGAATCATCACTACCCTCCTGAACTCAAGAGTCGTGCTTGGCCGGTGTTTGCGAAAACGCGCCTCCGTTTTTGCGCCTCAATTCTGAGGCGGAGGCGGACGTATGGGAATCCTCATGTTCGACAAATCCATCTCAAGCTGGCGGCGAAGCTTGTCCATTTGCTCTTTCAACAGGTCCATCTGGTGCTTTTCTTGATTCGAATCGTTCAGAACCAAACGAATGTTGCCTGAGACGGTGCGTAATACAAGCGTCGCGCCACCGCCGTTCAGTTCTCCCACCGCCCGTACGGCGTGGCTGCCTTCGTCCGGTTCGCCGTAAGTCACTTTCAGCGGAAATGCAGGATCGACGATAACGCGATGATCGCCGCCAAGTTCAACTTGGGCATCGACAGTGACCGGGAGCAGCTTTGGAAGATAAACGACGATGTCGCCTTCACCTGCCGCCAAGCGACACGGAGTTGTGAGTTTTGCACCCGGACCGAACCAAGCCGTGATGCCGCCCGAGCCGGTGGACGCCCGCACGGAGTTTTCAACCTGCATCAGATAAACATTCCCGGCTCCAGTCTCGAGTTCGGTCGGTCCAGAGGCGCGGACAATCCGAATCCCGCCGCCTCCCGTGCGTGCGCGAATCAGACCGGAAGCCTCGCCCACGTCAATCTGGCCACCGCCGGTGCTCACGATCAATCCAGAGCCTGAATGTTCGAGTGAAATATTGCCCCCACCGGTTTCGAGCTTGCCCGCCCCACCTATCGAAGCCACGCGAATGTGTCCGCCACCCGTGCGCAAAACGGCCGTGCCCGTAACGGGTCCTACCGTAATATTCCCGCCGCCTGTCGTTGCTACCAGATCATTCCCCGCATTCTTAACGGAGATGTGACCGCCGTCAGTGACCAGCCTGGCAGGACCCCCAATCTCGCCAGCAGATATATTTCCGCCGTTAGTCCCAATCGAAACGCGGCCCTGAATGTCACCGACGAGCACATTCCCGCCCTGCGTGGAAATATCGAGGTTGTAATTCCGTGGAACGGTGACTTCGAACGTTACCGAAAGATGTTGCCCCCACCCGTGATGTGGAGTGCGCGCGAACAATAAGACGCCGTCGGGGGTATTGCGCGCAACCAGGCTGAACGCATCCAAGATTTCACGCGCGCTGGAATCGTTCGACCTCACCTCGAGGTGCACGCGATAATCGACCGTCGCCAACTCATGCGTGCTGATATGGACATCGCCTTCATCCGCGATGAGATGCAACCGCAGGCCCGCGCTCGTCGAAAACTGGCCTGTCTTATCAGCCGACAAACTAGCCGAGCTGTTCGCGGGCGCCGGTGACTTGGGTTTCCGTTTCGCAAACGCGGGAGGTCCGAATGCCAGCATCGCGGCCAGCGTCAAGATGCCGCATTGCCAATACCGTTGTTGCATGGATCGTCTAGCTCCCATTTACTTTTGCCCCGCCGGAGTCTGCTGAATTGCCGCAGCACTTTGCAGCCGGATGTAATTATTTGGGTCGGTGCGCATGCGGTCGCGAAGAACAGTAAACGCTTGAGGGTCGGAGAGCAGCGCGCCACGCGCGGAAAATGCGCGAAGCGAGTTGATGGCCTCGACGCGCACACCAATGTTCGCGTCCTTAACCAGCGCATCGAGCATGGTCTGAACCACTTGCTGATTCGGCTGAGCCTCAGTCAATGCCTCAAGCGCCTTCAGCCGCACAGCGGCGTTGCGATCGATGCGCACCGCCTGGCACAACGCCTGTCGCACATCCGTATCATTTGCGCGAGTCCTCAGCAATTCCACCGCATTGATTCGCACGTCCGGACCGAATCGTCGGTTGTTGTGGAGCACATAAAGAAGCACCTGCTTTACTTCTTTATCGTCAACGGTGCCTTGAACCACGACCGGTTTCTCGGTGGTCATCTGCACTTCGACGCGAGGCGGGCGATTATCGGTGGTTGGAGTCCAATTGATTCCGGAAACAGCGGCGGTCTGCAATTCCTGATTGTCCATCGCCATCGAACCCAGCGTCGCTGGCGGTCGCGACGGGGAGGGGGTGCCCACCTGCGACCGCCAAGGCGCCAATGTGCTGCCGATCGAAAAACCGATGAGGAGCAACATGACTACGCTTGCCGCGGGATGCAACGCGAGCCAGTGGGCGGGAAACATGGATTCGGCCCAACGCGCGAAAACACTGCGATGATCCATCTCATCGAGAGCATCCTCAAACCGGTTGCGACAGCTCGACAGTAATGCAGGGGACGGTTCGGGGAGCTGCTGCGAGGCGAGAATTTCCAGCATGCGCCGCTCTGCGGTTAAGGCTGCGACGCATCGCGAACAGTGGTCCAGATGCTCTTCGAGCGAATCGCGCTCCGCGCCTTCCAGCTCGTCGAGCGCAAAAAGCATGATCTGCGATTCAAACTCCGGACACGCTTGCTCGCCGGAGTGTGCATTGAATTCTTGCTGCATGGAGTTCTCCTCGTCTACCTCATGCCGTCCAGGCTGGCGCGCAATTTGCGCGTCGCCCGAAACAGTGAATTCTTCACGGTCTCTTCAGAAGTGCCGAGCATGTCGCCGATCACTCGCAATTTCAGTCCCTCGTAATGCTTGAGTTCGAAAACCATTCGTTCGCGCGGTGACAGCCCACCAAGCGCTGCGGTGATGTGCCGGCCCAATTCCTGTCCCAAGAAGTGGCGCTCAGGATTCGCTGCGGACCGATGCTCCGTCTGCTGATCGAAAAAATCGGGTGCCGCGCCATCGGCGTCCGCCGATTCAGGAGCTTGCTCCTCGCGCCTGGTGTCCTTGCGACGCAGATGATCCAGGCACACGTTCGTCGCAATGCGGTAGATCCACGTATAAAAGCTGCACTCGAACCGGAATCGCGACAGATTCCGGTAGGCACGCAGGAAAACCTCCTGATAAACATCCCGGGCATCCTCGCTGCCCCGCAGCAGGTTGAGAGCCAGTCGCAACACATCGCGGTCGTAGCGGCGAACCAATTCCTCAAAAGCCGGCCGATTGCCCGCTTGTGCTTGCCGGACCAAGACCTGTTCATCCGCTTTCTGCACCGCGCGGTACCCCGCACTCCCTTCGAGCGCCGCACTTACTCCCGTCGAGTTCATAGCCGGATGCGACTTACCTGTCGTGGGGCCTGCTCGTCATACTTGCTTCTCGGCGAATCCGCTGGCTTGACCACGTCTCTGCCCTTCATCCGATTAGACGGCCGCTATCCTCCTAGGTGAGCACAGATATGGCTTAAGATATCAGCGCGAAACGCGCTCTCCCAGCCGGATCAGGCCGTAAACGGCCACACAGATGATGAAATCCAGAGCCATACCCAAATCAATTTTGTATGTCTGATGGCGTAGATCAGCAGGAAGATGTGCGGAAAGCGACAAAAAATATATGGCGTTGCCGATTAGGATTGCGGCCAGGTACTCCAGCCACCGCCGCAGTCCGGTTCCCAGGAACTTTGCCATTTTCGTTAAACGTGAAGCATCGTCCTTATGCCTCGCGATTAATAAATATAGGGCGGGCGCATGCTCTTAGTAAAATACTATGCGACTCGGGCAATGCTGGGTTGCCTGTCACTAAACTGATCTGCGTAGCTGCGAAATGCGCGAGCACCTGTGAGATAAGAAACTTATCCTCAGCACTCCGATGACTTTGGACCTCAACACGTCGGTGACGTACCTGAAGGGCCTGGGCCCGCAGCGTACCGCCGTGCTCGCCGAGCGCGGCATCACCACCGTAGGCGATCTGCTCTCCTATTTGCCCTTCCGCTACGAGGACCGCATCCACTTCACGCCCATCGCGAAGCTCGTGCCCGGACAAGTGGCGACCGTGCGTGCGGAAGTCGTCAGCGGTAGCATGATGCGCTTCGCACGGCGGCGCGGCGCGATGTTTCACCTGTTCGTCCAGGATGGGAGCGGAAAACTTGCGGCGCGATTTTTTCACGGCGGCTACTTGGATGGAAAACTGAAAGCGGGTCAACCCCTCGTGATGCACGGAAAAGCGAGCCTCGATCCTAACAGGCCGCTGCGCACGGAAATGATCAACCCAGAATTCGAGTTGCTGCGTCTGGGCGGTGGTTCCGCGGATTCAACGGAAGTTGGCCGGATTGTCCCCATATACGAAGCCATCGGCGACATCAGCTCACGCATGCTGCGTCGGATTATCTATGCCGCGTTGCAGGAGTTCAAAGGCGACGTTCCCGATCCTCTGCCGCCTGATGTGTTGCGTCGGTATTCATTTCCTTCGCGACGCGATGCGCTGATTGCCATTCATTTTCCTCCCCATGATGCGAATGTCGAAACACTGAACGAGTTTCGCAGCCCCGCCCAGGTACGCATGATCTTCGAGGAATTCTTTCTTTACCAGCTCGGCCTCGCCATCCGGCGGCAGCACGAACAGCAACGAGCCGGTATCGCCATGCGCGTCAGAGAGGAACCGATTCGTGAGGCCCTCAAGCGCATTCTTCCTTTCAAGCCCACGGGGGCGCAAAAACGCGTGCTTGCCGAGATTGCCGGTGATCTCGAAAAGCCGACGCCGATGAACCGCCTGCTCGAAGGCGACGTAGGCAGCGGCAAGACAATCGTGGCGCTCGAGGCGGCGACAATTGTGATCGAAAATGGCTATCAAGTCGCGCTGATGGCGCCCACCGAAATTCTCGCCGTGCAGCATTACCTTTCGGCACGACGCATTTTTGCGGCAGCCGGCTACTCCGTTGAACTGCTCGTGAGTGGAATGAAATTCAGCGACAAGATCCACACGCTTGCACGCATCGCCTCGGGTCAGGGACAATTCGTCGTGGGCACGCATGCGCTGATCGAAGATCGCGTGGCGTTTGCGAAGCTCGGCATGGCCATAATCGATGAACAGCACCGCTTTGGCGTGCTCCAACGCAAGCGGCTCTCCGAAAAAGGAGCCGCACCGCACGTGTTAGTGATGACGGCGACACCCATTCCGCGCACCTTGGCTCTTACTCTTTATGGCGATCTGGAACTTTCAGTCATCGACGAAATGCCGCCTGGGCGCACTCCGGTCGAAACGCGTTGGAGCGCCGACACACAACTTCCGGGAGTCTGGGAATTCGTTCGGCGCGAAGTGGCCGCAGGGAGGCAGGCTTACATCATCTATCCAGTGATCGAAGAATCGAAGCAGGAGCTGAAAGCGGCGACGGCCGAGTACGAGCGACTTTCGAAATCGGTTTTCCCGCAATTGAAAGTTGGC
Source organism: Candidatus Acidiferrales bacterium (assembly GCA_035933575.1). Lineage (GTDB taxonomy): Bacteria > Acidobacteriota > Terriglobia > Acidiferrales > UBA7541 > DAHUXN01. Next base: position 14,321 of record DASYYR010000066.1, read on the forward strand.
TTGCTGCACGGCCGCATGCGCAGCGACGAAAAAGATGATGTAATGGAACGCTTTCGGCACAATGAATTGCAAATTCTCGTCGCGACGACCGTGGTGGAGGTCGGCGTCGATGTGCGCAACGCCACCGTGATGGTGATTGAACACGCGGATCGTTTCGGGCTTGCGCAGCTTCATCAGTTGCGCGGCCGCATCGGGCGGGGGTCAGCGAAGTCCTATTGCATCCTTATCGCTCCCAAAAATATCACTGGCGACGGACGCGACCGCCTCGAAACGCTGGTCGCGACCACCGATGGTTTTCAGATTGCCGAGCACGACTTGAAACAGAGAGGACCGGGAGAATTCTTTGGAACTAAGCAGCACGGAGACGTGGCCTTTCACATTGCCCACCCGCTGCGCGATCACAAACTGCTTGAGCTGGCACGTGGCGAAGCGTTCGCTCTCATCGAAGACCGCTCTCGTGAGCCTGAAATGGCACAACTGTTTGCGTACCTTGGACCCGCGTGGCAGAAACGCTTCCAGCTTGCATCGGTAGGATGAGTCGTGCGCGTGATCGCTGGAAAATTCGGCCGCCGCCGCTTGCGCACTTTGCGCGGGATGGAGCTGCGCCCGACGAGCGACCGTCTGCGCGAAACGCTCTTCGATATTTTGGGCGGAACGGTGGAGGATTCCTTGTTCGTCGATGTTTTTGCTGGAAGCGGCGCGATTGGAATCGAAGCACTGAGCCGCGGAGCGCGCCAGGTTGTTTTTATCGAGCGGCACGGGCCCGCCGCGAAACTAATTCGCGAGAATCTGCATTCGCTCGGCATAACGTCGGGCGGCGAAATTCTCGCGCTCGATGCAATTCAGGGACTGGAACGATTAGCGTCGCGGCACGCTCTTGCCGATTTCATTTTTCTCGACCCACCGTATGCGCTCACCACAGATTATCTTCGCGTGCTGGACTTTCTGGACGGCTCGCACATGCTCGCGCCGCGCGGAATTGTAATCGTCGAGCATCGCAAGAAAATGGAGTTACCAATGCGCTTGGACCGGCTGGAGTGTTCCCGCGCAGTTGAGCAGGGAGATTCCGCCTTGAGTTTTTACCGTTTGGCCATGGCCGCGTAGGAAAGATTGTCGGCCAAAACAACTCAACTCGACAGCACGGAAACCAACTTCGCGATATCTCGCTCCGTGTTGTAAAGGTGCGGTGAAATGCGAAGGGCATTCTCTCGCAAGCTGACGAATACCTGCTCGCCGCGCAGCTTTTCAAACAGCCCGTGGGTTCGCCCCGGCGCTCGCGCCGTAAGACATACGTAAGGCCCCCGCTTCTCTGCTGTGTTGGGGCTCGCTAGCACGCAGGTATCTCGCGGCAAACGCTCAATCAGATGCGACATCAGATTTTGATTGTGCTTCGCGATTGTTTTCACGCCGGCGCGCTGAATAAATTCGAGAGAGGCCTGCATCGCCGACAAATTCGAGAAATTGGCGGTCTCGGGCGCATCCCACCGCCGCGCTCCAGCTGCTGGTTTCAGCTTGTCCAAAGGCAACGAGTGAAAATTCCGCGCGCCTTCCAGAGCCATCCAGTAAAACGGCGAGGGTCGCAATTTCTCCATTGCCTCGCGACGCGCCCAAAAAAAGCCTGTCCCGTACGGGCTGAGCAGCCATTTGTACCCAGAACTAACGGCGAAATCCGCGCCCGTTTCGCTCAAGTCAATCGGGATGGCGCAGGCACACTGGCTCAAGTCGAGCAGCAAGGTCACATCAGCTTTGCGGCACGCACCCGCCAGACGCGACGCATCTAAACGCGAACCATCATCGAAGCGTACCAGGCTGGCGGAGATCATGCGCGTCCGCGGCGTAATCTGCCCGATGTAATCATCGGTCGAGATAAAACGATCGCTGGGCGCCACCACTTTCACGCGAACACCGCGCGTTTCGAGCGGCATGAACGTCGAAAAGTGCGCCGGAAATTCTCCTCGACCCAGTAAGACCTCATCATCCGGTTTCCAATCAAAGCTCGACGCCACAGCGGCCATGCCACTGCTCGCGCCGGAAGTAATGGCGAATTCTTCCGGCTCCCCGCCCATCAGTTCCGAAAGTAAAGTGCGAACGCGATCGGGCAGATCGAAATACACACTCTCGGACATGCGATGCGGCAATTTTTTCCATTCGAGAGCGGCCTGCGCGGCACGAGCCGACGCCAGCGGCAGCGGGCCTTGCCCCGCGGCATTTAAATAGGTGACGCCTTCGAATTCTGCGAATTCAGAACGATAATCCACGCATTATCCCCGAATGTTCTAGAAATGGCCGCGCAACTCGCGAAAGCACGTAACCAGAATCAACTTGCCTGTGCCACTCTCAAGCTCTGAGTGCTCCAGGATCCACGTGGCGTGATGCGGAATGAAGACCGCATTCAAACCGGCGCGCAGGGCCGGATTAATATCGCTGCGCGGGCTATTTCCCACCATCCAGCCGTGAGACTTCACGATTTTGAACTGGTGAATCACGCGCTCATAGGTCGAGTGATCTTTCTCGGTCACAATTTCAACCGATTCAAAATAGCGCGCCAATCCAGAACGTTCCACCTTGGCCGCCTGCTCCGCAGGCTCACCCTTCGTCAACAAAATCAAGCGATGCCTTCCGCTCAAGTACGCGAGCGTTTCCGGCACGCCTTCGAGAATCTGCGGCGGCGTGCGCTCAAGCTCCGTCGCCATCTTTTCAATTTCCTGCACCACCTCCTTGCGTGCCATTCCACCTGCCATCTTTAAGTACGTATCCTCGAGCGACCGCCGAAAACAGCGAACACCGTAGCCGTGCTGCAAAACATTGCGGCGTTCCGTTTCGTTCAGGATGTGTCGGGAATATTCTGGCGTGTATCCCAAATGGATAAGGCAAGAAAGAAAGCGGTTGATTGTCTGCTCGAAGAAGATGTTGTTCTCCCAGAGCGTGTCGTCCGCATCAATCAGAATTGTTTGTCGAGCCATTCCTGGTTCCCTTCAGCCACACTGTTCGAATTTTTCTTAACGATGCGCTGAGCGCCGCAAGACGCACGGCTAGTTCGCCTTGAAAAACTGGGCTTGCACACGTCAGGATGCTTTGCGCACACCGGCGGCAAGCCGCTCCAGGATTCCTCGCGCAAGTTTTTGAACTTCCCCGAATTGCGCCAAGTACTCTTGAAATTCACGATTAAGGTCGAGCGCGCCGGGCACATCGAGCTTGGTGCGCAAAATCATGTCCCGCAAGTGAACGGGATGCGGCAAAACGGCTTCATCGCGCAATTCTTCCAGAGCCACTTCGGGATCGTAGTGATACATACCGCCTCCAACGCTGGAAGTATTTTAGCAGGGATGGGTGGAAATCAGGCAGCGGCGGGCATGAATTCGTAGCGATCGATCTGTGCTGCGACTCCAAGTAATTCTTCGTGCGTTTCCACGCGAACAATATTGGCGAAGCAGCGAATGCGAACGTCACCTGCGAGCGTGATTTGTTGCGGCAACGTGAGCACCAATTCGACCGCGCTGCCCTCTTCGGGGGGAGTATCCGTAACAAAGTAGACGCCGCGAAAGCTTACGTCGCGCGTTTGTGCCACTTTCTCTTCCATATTTCCGTTGTGCGTGAAACGCACAAGCAGAGGAAGCGCCATTGTGAATCGTCGGGCTGTTCGGCGGTCCGTTGTCTCTTGATCCATTGTTCCTCCCCGGAAAGCCGATGGAAATTATCATAACCCTAGCACCGCGCGAGGCAAGGTGCAATTCTTTTTGCCCTTGCAGGGACTTTCCTCGATTCTCGATTAGCGGTACTTCGCCAGGATGCTTGGCACAAGATTGCATATCCGCTACACTGCGAAACTGGTGATGGCCGAAGCATTTCACAGAACTTTTTTCCTCAGTGGTCCCGCCGGCCGGCTCGAAGCAATGCTCTGGACGGTCTCAAACACAGACCTGCGTCGCGTTGCCGTTGTTTGTCATCCGCACCCGCTCTTTGGCGGAACAATGCACAACAAAGTTGTGTTCCAGGTGGCAAAAACGCTTCACGAACTCGAAATTCCCGTGCTTCGTTTTAATTTTCGCGGCGCGGGACTCAGCGAAGGCAAACACGACAAAGGGCGCGGCGAAGCGGGTGACGTTCGCGCCGCGCTGGATTATTTGGCAAAGGAATTCGCGGCGAAACCGATCCTCCTCGCTGGCTTCAGTTTTGGCTCGTATGTGGGTCTGCATGTCGGTTGCGAAGATTCACGCGTCAAGGAGCTCGTCGGGCTTGGCATTCCCGTGGACAACTCGGATTTGTCTTTTCTCGCGGAGTGCGAAAAGCCGAAACTAATTCTGCAAAGCGCGCACGACCAGTTTGGCCCGCGTGAACACGTCGAGGCGCTGTACGAAAAACTCCCCGAGCCGAAGGCGCTCGTGTTCATCGATGCGCCGGATCACTTCTTCGCCGGAAAGCTGCCAGAGATGGGGCATGCGCTTGGGCAGTGGGTCACCAAACAAAACCAGTAATTCACACCAACGTCAGCGCGCCGCGAACATCTTCCGAAACTGCTCCTGCGAAGCGGGTGGAATCGCTGCCAACCTTAGATTCGCCTTTACGTGCTCGGTCCGCTTCATGCCAACAAGCGCGGTTGTTATGCCCGGAGCCGACCGAACGAATTGCAGTGCGCACTCGAGGTCGTCCTTTAAACCAAACGTATCGTGGATGACGGCAGGCACTTTGCCGACCAGGTGAGATTGAAGCAGCGAAGCGCTGGCGATCAATGTGACGCCCAACTCCCGGGCCGCTTGCACCATGGACATAGTTTTCCCGCCGACCATTTGATTTGGCCGCATCAGCGCCTCAGGCATCGCGAGATTAAACGGCAATTGCACGAAATGAAAATGATGCTCGCTTCCCGCCACCTGCCGCGCTAGTCCCACCATTTGCTCAAGTGAAAGATAATCAGGCGCGCGGGAGTCGTTGCGAAAGGCATTCCACGTCGCCATGCCGTAGGCGTGAACCTTTCCGGCGGCCACCTCCTTCTCAAGAGTTTCAAACGCCGCGGCAATCCGCCGGTTGAATTCGTCGCGGGGCACTTCGCCCAATTGTGTTTCTGGATTGTGCAGGTAGAAAACGTCGATGCAGGAAATGCCCAAATTTCGACGGCTTCGCTCGATTTGATCTTCGAAGTATCGCGGCGTCATGCAATGACACCCTGCCACAATGTCCTCGACAGCGAAGATTCCTTTGGATATGTATTCGCGAAAGAAGTAATCGTTGGCGTCCGCAGGTGTGTCGCCATCGGGCGTCAGGAATCCCGCCTTCGTGCAGATCAGAATTTCTTCGCGCGCAAACCCGGCCGCGAAAAGTTTCTCAAGCGCTCTCCCAACCGACCGCTCGCTGCGTTGCAGACGGTAATTGATCGCGGTATCGACAACGTTCAGGCCGCCCTGAACTGCCGCGAAGATTGCTTCGGTATAATTTCGATCCGTTGCGGTGTCGGGTTCGCCTAGATATGTGCCTATTCCTGCGGAAGACATCATCAGGCCGCGGCGATCGCGGAAATGTCCCGGCGCCGTGCGACCTGCGAAACGCGCCGCAAAAGATCGCGTGCCTTCCGCAGTGGCACGCCCCGGCTTAAGCGGGGATGAGGAACTCATGTGTGTCGGCAGCGCTCCAATCACCGGCTGCTGAGTATAACAGGCCGAAAAATATCCGCTCTCACAATTCCGCCGCACGCGGAACGCATGCGTGTCATTCCAAGGCGCGCGAGGTCATGCCGCCGGTTGGCTCGCCTCCCGCAACACCCTGCGCAATAATCAATTGCCGCGCCTCCACACGAAGTTTTGGCAGAGAGCGTGCAAAAATGAATGCGCCGATTATGGCTCCCAGACCGCCCAGTGCAACTGTCCACGGCGCTCCGATATGTTCTGCCAGCGCACCCGAAAGCAGCGAGCCGAGCGGCGCCATGCCCATGAACATCATCGAATACACGGCCATCGTTCGTCCTCGCAAACGGTCGGGCACCATCGCCTGAATTAGCGTATTCGAAGATGCCATCTGGACCATCATCGCAAAGCCGACCGGTACCAGCAGTATCACAGAGAGCAAATACCATCGTGAGAACGAAAACAGTATCAACGCCGCTCCAAATCCCGCGCACGAAACCGCAACCCATCGGCTCAATCCCTTCAGTCCTGTTCGCGATGCCAACACAAGAGCGCCCGTCAACGCGCCAATGCCGGTCGCACCCATCAACGTGCCAAGCGTCGTGGCGTTCCCGTGCAGAATGCGGGCGGCAAAAATCGGCATTAAAACGGAATAGGGCATCGCCACCAGGCTCACGAGGCCAAGAAGAAGCAAGAGGGCGAGGATAGGCGCGGTACGCCGCACAAAACGGAACCCCTCGGCGATGTGCTCGAATGCCGAAGCGTGGTGCTCTTCCACTGCTCGACGGCTAATGCGCATCATCAACAGCCCCGCAATTACGGCGATGTAGCTGACGGAATTTGCAAAGAAGCACCAGCCCTCGCCGATGCTCGCAACCAAAATTCCCGCAATGGCCGGCCCGATCACGCGCGCGCCGTTGAACATCGACGAATTGAGCGCGATGGCGTTCATCAGATCTTCGCGGCCAACCATGTCGACCAGAAACGCTTGACGCGCCGGGATATCAAACGCGTTTACGACGCCCATCAGCGAAGCCAGCAGGATCACTTCCCACACCTTGACGCGACCGGAAAGCGTTAGCCCGGCAAGAATCCCGGCCAGGACCATCGAGGCTGCCTGCGTCGCAATTACCACACGCCGCCGGTCCCAACGATCGGCGACCATCCCTCCAATCGGGGCCAACAAAAAAACCGGAATCTGCCCGGCAAACGCGACGGTGCCTAACAAAAGCGAAGATCCCGTCAGGCGATAGACCAGCCACGCTTCCGCAATGTTGTCCATCCATGTGCCGACCAGCGAAATCAATTGCCCGGCAAAGAAAAGCTGGAAATTGCGGTACCGGAGCGCGCGAAACATCACAGACCAACGCGACACGGGAACGCCTGATGCAGTTTCGGCAACCGCGGGTCTTTCAGTCGTGTTTAGGGAGGTGTCGTCGGGCATTTTGAATTAATTATCCGGCATTCGCGCCTGCCAGCACGCGCGCGCATGCGCGGAGTATTTTCCGGTAAGGCCAATCCGCATCGCGAAACAAAATCTCGCCAGCTCGCGGCTTCGAATAAAACCAGCGAGCCACCAATGATAGATGCTCTTCACGCTCCGTGGTCTCGCCATGCAAATTGAATCGATCACCGCTGAATGCTGCGTCAATTCTACCGTAGCGCCCGGGTTGCGCTGCGATCTTGCTCGCCTGCAATCCCTCAAAATGCTGGCGCAAAACCGCCTCGACGGATCGTGGCTCGCCCGATTCATCAAAACAAATATACAATGGCGGCGCAATCAGCCCGTTCACGACAGCGAAAATCGCAACCGTCTTGTCGCGAACCGCACGTTGCAAAATCACAGCATTCAATGCATCCACACGCTGTGCTATCTCCGGCAGGCCGCCGAACGCGTTATTTACCTTGTCTAGTTTTTTATGCAGGGCGGCGGCACGCTCAAAATCCATCGCTTCACTCGCCCCTTCCCGTTCGCGCTCTATTGCTTTCGTCAAGAATGCCCCGCCGGATTCCAGTGTTTGGAGCACTCGATTTACCTCGGCGTCGTAATCTTCCTTCGTGCACCCCGCAAAGCACGGCGCGAGGCACATCTTCATCTCCGAATATATGCATCCGGGAAAGCTAGGGTCGCGGCGGATCTTGATCTGACACCGACGAATCTTGAAAAGGTCCAGGAACTCATTCGCGAACGATTCGGCCATTTGCCGCGATGCGAATGGACCAAAATAATAGCCGCCATCCTTGAGGACCCGTCGCGTGACGTAAAAGCGTGGATATGAATTCCGCAGGCTAACCTTTAATAGCGCAGGCGGTCGCAGCCGCAAAAACGTGCGATAACTTTTGGGGAAGCCCGTCCGCGCCTGATCATACAGCACGAGCGATTGTTCAAATCGCGAGCCTGTCGCGCGAAACAAGAATTCCATCGCAACATCGCGCAGGTTCAGTTTCTTCGAAGCAACGTCCGGTGGCCGCAGCAAACGCTCCGCCGCACGACGAAGATCGGCGGTACGCGCCAGATATGGTTTCGCCGCGGACGCTCCGGGAGTTGCGCGTGTCTTGACCAGAAAAACACCCGCATGATGCGGGATCGAGGGGAAAAACTGTTCCTCGCGCGCGGGATCAAACTCCAAACCAGCATCCAGAGGTAACACGAAGGAAGGATACACCGAAGACAAATTCACGATAAACTGATTCCACGGAACAATTCCGCAAAATGTTTCAAAAAGAAAATGTTCAATAAGACTTCAACACCCAGGCTGCAATCACCAAACGCTGGATCTCGCTAGTGCCTTCGTAAATCTCGGTTATGCGCGCGTCACGATAGGCGCGCTCGACTGGATATTCCCGGCTGTAACCGTTGCCGCCGTGGATCTGCATCGCTTTATGCGTGACGCGCGTGGACATTTCGGAGGCGAACAATTTTGCCACTGACGCCTCCATCGAGAATCGCGAGCCTGTTTCCTGCTTCCACGCGGCCCTGCGGACCAAAAGGCGGGCGGCATCGATTTCCGTGGCCATATCGGCAAGCATGAACTGAATCGCCTGAAAATCCGCGATGGGATGCCCGAAAGCTTCCCGCTGCTGCGAGTACGCGAGCGCCGCGTCAAATGCGCCCTGTGCAATGCCCGTGGCCTGCGAAGCAATCCCGATGCGTCCGCCATCGAGCGTCGAAAGCGCCACTTTGTAGCCTTCGCCTTCGGTCCCGATGCGATTCGCAACCGGAATCTCGCAATCGGTGAAAGACAGCTCGCAACACGCTGTTGCATTGATGCCCAACTTTTTCTCTTCCTTGCCTACCGCGAATCCTGGCGTGCCCTTCTCGATCACCAGCGCCGTGATTCCCTTCTCGCCTTGCTCCGGCTGCGTATTCGTGTAGACAATTGCTGCGTCGGCCGCACCGCCGTTGGTAATCCAAGCCTTCGCACCGTTAACAATGTACTTGTCGCCCTTACGCACCGCTTTGGTGCGCAACGCAGCCGCGTTCGATCCTGCCTGCGGCTCGGTCAAGGCATAACAACCGATCTTTTCGCCACGTGCAAATGGTATAAGGAATTTTTGTTTTTGCTCCTCGGTTCCGAATCGGTAGATCGGTTCGCAGTAAAGCGAATTCTGCACGGAGAGAATTACACCCGTGGAAGCGCATGCGCGGGAGATTTCTTCGATCACGATCGTGTAGCTGACATGGTCCATCCCCGCGCCGCCGTACTGCTCGGGAAACGCCACGCCTGCAAGACCCAGTTCAGCTGCTTTGCAAAATGTCTCGCGCGGGAACTGGCACGTTTCATCCAATTCCTTTGCGAGCGGCTTCACTTCTGCTTCGGCAAACTCCCGCACAGTCCGTTGCAACAGCGTTTGTTCTTCTGTCAAACCCAGGTCCAAATCTCTACTCCTATCTTGCGCGATATGGGAACGATATTGTCCCGGGACGTCACTGGACTGTCAGGTTGCATTCCCCGGTGAAAGAAAAGATTCATGCGTTCAGCGCGCGATGCAGTTTTTCAAAAGTTGTGGAAAGATCCTCGGGTTCAAGGCGCGTCTCGGCGACCGTGGTCATGAAATTCGCATCACCGATCCAGCGCGGCAGCACGTGAAGATGCAAATGTCCGGTGACACCGGCGCCCGCGCAACGCCCAAGATTCATGCCAAGGTTATAGCCTTGAGGATGATAAACGCTGGCAAGCGCTTTCTGTACATTCTGCGCAAGACGCATCATTTCCGCTAGGGCCTCGGCGTCGCAGTCCGAAAGCTCCGCAACATGCGCGTAGGGCACCACCATGACGTGGCCAGTCGTGTAGGGAAAACGATTCAGGATTGTGAACGCGAGTTTGCCGCGGAAAACGATTTGAGCCGCAACATCATCGTTCAATGCTATGGCGTCGCAGAAGATGCATCGGTCGTTCTTGCTTGCCTCAGCAATATAACGATAACGCCAGGGAGTCCAAATAAAATCCATTCCGCTCGACCGGGTTAACCTTGGGGCGCGTGCTCGGAGGAAGCCGCGGATGCGGCGGCCGGCGCGGCCTTATGAACGTTGACGAAGTCCTTCAGCTCCTTGCTTGGCTTGAAAAACGGAATTCTCTTGGGCGGCACTTCCACCTTCGCGCCGGTCTTCGGATTGCGGCCGATCCTGCCTCGGCGTTGCCTAGTACGGAAGCTACCAAAGCCGCGAATCTCAATCTTGTCGTTCTTCTGCAGCGCCTCAATAATGCTTTCAAAAACTGTCTCAACAACCGTTTCGGACTCTTTGCGCGGCAGCTCCGTCACGCGGATAACTTCTTCGATCAAATCCGCTTTCGTCACTGTACGCTCTGCTGCCTCCGGCTTACCGGTAGCGCTTGCCATGGGCCGACGGCCCTCCCTCTTGCCTAAAATTTAGGTTCGGATCTGGGCTGAGTTTGCTGCCTAGGCCCCGAGACCACCCCGTCGCCACAGTCTACAGGACACTTAGCGGCCCTTCCATATCACCAATGGGCCCACAACGTAAATCTTTTTCTGCGAACAACCCCTGAGTCCCCGGGCTGAGTTCGGCTCAGTTCGCTTGCCGTTTGGCCAGGATAGCATCGCCGATAGTGGCATTGGGCGATGATTTTGACGATCGGAACACTTCAATATCGCGTCGCTCGACCTGCTTCTGCGCTGCGCGATAGCTCAAACTGATTTTCCGCTGCTCAGGGTCCAGCTGTATAATCTTGAACTCATATTCCTTGCCTTGCACGAGCGCCGCTGTGCTGCCTTTCCCCGTTTTCAGTTTGCTGCGGTCACCCGATTCCCCTTTCGGGCGCCGCTCTTCAATTTCTGAAATGTGACAAAGAGCCTCAATGCCTTCTGCGAGCTCCACGAATGCCCCAAACGCAGCGTTCCGGACGACTTTTCCTTTGAGCACCTCGTTTAGTTTGTGTTCTGCAAACCAGTTCGCCCAGATATCGTTGACTTGCTTCAGGCCCAGCGATATGCGCCGGTGCTCGCCATCAATTTTGAGCACCTTCGCTTTCACGGTGTCGCCCTTTTTCAATTTTTCACTCGGATGCTTCACGCGCTCCGTCCAGCTGAAATCGCTGACATGGATCAAGCCCTCAATCCCCTCCTCTAGTTCCACAAACGCGCCGAAATCCGCGAGATTCCGCACCCGTCCGCTGACGACAGAGCCCACCACGTATTTCTCCGCCACGCCCGCCCACGGGTCCTGCAACGTCTGTTTCAGTCCGAGCGAGATGCGCCGCTGCTCCGGCTTCAGTTCCAGCACAACCACCTCCACCTCATCACCGACCGTCACCATCTTCGAAGGATGTTTCAATCTCTTTGACCAACTCATCTCGCTGACATGCACTAATCCTTCCACGCCAGCCTCAATGTGCACAAACGCTCCGTAGTCCGCCAGGCCCACGATTTTCCCACGCAAGTGCGTGCCCACGGGAAAGCGCTCCGGAACAGTCACCCATGGATCAGGAAGCAACTGCTTGCGTCCCAGCGAAATGCGCATCTTCTCTTTATCAAACTTCAGGATCTGCACTTGAATTTCCTGGCCGGCGGAAACAACTTCCGAGGGATGCGCGATTCGTCCCCAGACCAGGTCGCTGATGTGCAGCAAGCCGTCCAGGCCGCCCAGGTCGACGAAGACTCCGTACTCCGTGATATTTTTTACTTTCCCCGTTACAACCGACCCTTCACTGAGCGTTTCCGCGAAAGCCTCGCGTTGTTTCCGCTGCTCTTCTTCCAGGATCACGCGGCGGCTCACCACCACGTTTCCGCGTTTGCGATTTAGCTTCAACACGCGGCATTCGAGGTCGCGGTCTTTCCAGACTTCCAAATCGTGCACCGGCCGCAGTTCGAGCTGCGAAGCCGGCAAAAAAGCGCGGATCCCGATGTCCACCACCAAACCGCCTTTGATGCGGTCGACGACTTTGCCGGTAAGTGTCAACCCTTCCTTGTGCGATTTCTCGATCCGTTCCCAAACGCGGCGCCGGTGGGCACGCACGTGCGATAGCAGGACGTAGCCATCCTTTTGTTCTGGGAGCCGCTCCACAGCGATCGAATCGCCCGACTGAAAGTGAATCCCGCCGGTGTCTAGAAATTCTTGGGCCGGCACAAGTCCTTCGAACTTGGCTCCAACGTCCACTACGACGCCCAGGTCCGTGACCGCGACCACGCGGCCGTCGAAAATCTCTCCTCCAGCTGAAACCGGCTGCGGAACTGCGTACTGGTCGATGAGCTGCTCCATTGGAGTGTCGACCGCCTTGTCAGCCGCCTGATTTGCTTCCGGAGTCTGCTCTTGAGGCTCTTCTTGAGGTGCTTCGGGCAAGCGTTCGCTTAAGCGTTCGGGGCTCTCGGTTGGACTTGCCGCGTCATCAGTTAGAAACGACGTCTCAGTAACCTCAGGTGTCTCCGTACCAGGTTCCTCGACAGCTTGCGCCGGTGTCGCAACGCGAACTGTTCCAGCCCCTTCGGTACCCGAAGCTCCCCCCGAGAATGCGTGTGACTCTGGGTTTTCGTACTCCGGCGACATGCCGATGTTCTCCCTGAGGAAGCACCCGCTTACCGAGGATATGCCTCGGAAACTCCACCCGACGGGCAAGAGCAAAAGAGGGGATGCAGCGAGAGTTAACGCGCTGTATCGTCAGGATGATACGCGCCTGGCGCTTGCATTGTCAACCATCGGCGCGCGAGCATACGGAAGCCACAAAACGGCTCAGCAGAAAGAACCTATGGTGCGTCCGGGCTTTCAGTCAGCTCTTTGTAGAGGTAAACGATCCCGGCGACGGCGGCGGTGACGGAGAATACAAAAATTATCAAACCTCTTCGTTTCCGAGCGGCGAACTGATCATTTTGCAGGGGGGGCAGGCTGTCAGGGACCACCTTCACTCCATACGTGCGCCCCGGAGTAATCGTATAAACTTCGCCATCGAGTTCGAGACTTAGCGGGCCTGCGATACTGGCAATCTTAAGCTCGTCCGGCGCGATGATGGACACTTGGGCGGTGGTCGGCTGCGCGGTTTGGGGTCGCACAAGAACATCCAGAGCTCGAATCGCCACTGCGCCGCCGCGCGCGGACATGAATCCGGCGGTACCGGATGTCAGCACCGCAGTCACTACAGATCCGTTAGTGGTGAGTTTGGCTAAACTGGAAGGCGAAAAATAAACTTGATTCCCTGCGAATTGCAGGCGGACCTGACCACCTGAACCCGTCGCAACGGTGTCGCCATCGTAGATGTTCGCGCCGTTGGCTGCCGCGCTCCCATCTAGTTGCGCATCTTGCGCGGCTAAAACAAAGCCCAACGGGCGGTTCGGAGTCCCGGCACCGAAGGCCGGAAGGCTGATCAAAGAGGCTGACAGGACGCAGGCGAGTAAACTTCTACATACGTGTCGCACCAGATGCCTCCCAAGAAGGGCCACTTTTACTTTAAGCCTCTCCAAGCGAATCGTCAATGGCTTATCACAAGATGCTGCCGAGGACTAAAACCCGGGGACAATACCACCAAGGTCAGTTTGCTCCGCCGCTCTCGTACGCTTCCGGACGGCCCAATTCACTTTTCCAGTTCGTCGGGTTGGGTAATCGCATTTGCAAAATTTCACAGGCGGGCAGAAAATGAGCTCGTGTTCAAGGAAGGTCAGCGCGTGCGTACGAACCTGGCGGGAATGCAGGCCGGCGGCGTGTTGTTCCATGCAGCGGTGACCGACGCGGTCGGGAATATCGTGCGCCAAACGTCGGAGAATCCGCCCGTGTATCTAGTGCGCCTGCTTTTTTCATTCAAGGGCGTAAATGAAGTGGAAGTGCCCGCGGAACGGATTACAGCGTTCTAGCAAGAGCGGCGCTGCCGCGGGGCGTGCGCTACAATAGCGCGCGACGTCGGAGGGCTGATGCTTCATCGCTTTGTTTTTCACAACACGAAACTGATGCCAATCGAAGAAGCGCGCTTCTCGCCCGGTCAAGCCGGTCTCCTAAACGGCTGGGGCCTTTTCACGACACTCCACGTTTTCGACGGCGAGATATTCGCGTTCGAGCGTCACTGGAAACGCCTCGAGAAAGACGCAGCACGCACGCATTGCCCGTTTCCCTTCGACGCTGAAAAAGTTCGCGGCCACCTGAGCGAAGTCATTCGCGCGAATCATGTCAAGGAAGGATGCGCGCGCATTTACGTCATCTATAACCAAGTCGGCCACTGGCGCAGCGATGAAGCTATGCCTATGGTGGATTTGTTTCTCTGCAGCACAGACCTTCCGGCCTATCGCCAACCCGCACGCTTGAATCTTCGTGAACACGGCCGACACGCAGCCTCGCCTCTGGCAGGGGTGAAAGTCACGTCGTGGCTAAACAATGTCTGGAATCTCTACGAAGCGCAGCAAGGCGGGTTCGATGAGGTCGTTCTGCTCAACGAGCGCGGCGAAGTCGCCGAATGTACGGCGGCTAATCTCTTCTGCGTTCGCGGAGGGCGCGTGCTCACTCCGCCGCTCAGTTCCGGCTGCCTGGAAGGCATCACGCGCAGCATCTTGCTCGAAATCGGCCCTCGCATCGGCGTTTCTTGCGAGGAAGCGACCCTCCGTCCCGCCGACTTGTTTTCGGCGGAAGAAATTTTCATTTCATCGACGAACCGTACCCTTCTTGCCGTCGGCGAAATTGCGGGGCAGCGCTACGCGAATGCTCCCGGCCCAATCACCCGCCTTCTCGACGAAGCTTTCACTGCTTACATCAAGGAATATCTCACGCGTAATTCCGCAGCCGTTGCGAAACGCTGAAACTTGGGACTCCCAGGCGCCGGGGCATTCTTGCTTTTGTTATTGCTATCCGATTCGCTACAATCGATGTGCGTCCAGAAGTTTTGGACTAAGGAGCTGTAATGAGCGATCTGGCAAGCAAGACGTGCGTGCCATGCCGAGGCGGCGTGCCCCCCCTGACGGGCAAAGAGCTCGAGGGATATCTGAAACAAGTTTCCGGCTGGAAAGTTGTCGACAACCACCATCTCACCAAGGCCTTTACTTTCCCGGATTTTAAGCAGGCTCTTGCCTTTGTCAACAGAGTGGGCGCCGTGGCGGAAGAGCAGGGTCATCACCCCGCTATCAATTTCACTTGGGGCAAAGCAGAAATCACCACATGGACTCATAAAATCGACGGCTTGACCGAAAGCGACTTCATTCTCGCCGCGAAGATCGATCGTCTCTAAACCCGCTTACCAGTGGACGCAACTAATCAAGTCCCTGTGACACACATTCAGAGGCGACCCTCCCGGCTACAGGATGTCGTGAATTGCAAATGCTCGCATCACAGTCAACGCTCAAAACATCAAATATTGGTCGAACGCGTAATGGCAATCCCATCGACGATTAACGGAAAGGCGCTTATCACTCAAATGGTCTCTGAGGAGCACACGTCCAAGCAGAATGAATACCCGAGGAATTCGAAGTCTCCACAAAGACGCGGCCGCGTTTTTGTGATTTTGCCACTGCTATTGCTTTTTGCAATCGGAACCGCACATGCCCAGACAAACGCAACCGCGCAACCCTTGCAACTCAATCTACATCAGGCAATCGAGCTCGCGCTAAAGCAAAATCCCAGTGTGCAAATCGCCAGCCTGAATCTGGCCGAAAGCCAGAAGGATGGCGCCATCGCGCGCTCCGCCCTGCTGCCGCAGGCCGATTTCAACGTCTCCGATCGCGCCATCCGCTCGAACATTCGCGCCGGCATCGGCCTTACGATTCCCGGCGTACCCGAAGCAGTTGGGCCGTTTCAAGTTTTTCAGACCGGCTCGAATTTCTCCGCGCCCGTTTTTGACCTCTCCCTTTGGCGGCGTTGGCAGGCATCGCGCAAGAATGTCCTCGGCGCTGAGGCGCAGCGGCAGTCAGTGCGCGAACAAATTGTGCTTCTCGTTGTTTCGCAATACTTGGCCAGCCTGCACGCCAGCGCTCAAACGCAGGCGGCGCAATCGCAAGTCGATCTCGCCCAGGCGCTCTTTGATCAAACTTCGGATATGCAAAAAAATGGCGTCGCCACAGGCGTGGATGCTTTGCGCGCAAACGTCGAACTGCAGAATGAGAAGCAACGCCTCATCGTCGCTCAAACGAATCAGCAGATTGCGCTTTACGGCCTCTCCAAGTTGTTGAATCTCGATTCGCAGCAAAAAATCGTGCTTGATGACCAGACCAGTTTTTTCCAGACGCCGGAAATCAGCGCGGACGAAAGCCTTGCGCAGGCTTACCAGGCGCGTCCCGAAATGCGGGCTCTGCTCGCCGAGCAGCAATCTCTCGAATACCAGAAGCGTGCCGACAGCGAGTCGCGCTGGCCTGCCTTGGTTTTTAGCGGCGATTACGAGCAGCAGGGTTTGTCGTCCACCACCATCATACCCACGTACGTTTATGAAGCGGGGATTACGCTGCCTCTATTTACGGGCGGACGCATTCACAATGAAATCGCTCGCGACGATTTGGAAGTACAGAAAATTCAGCAAAGTGTCGTGGACGAACGCAATCAGATCGCGCTCGATGTGCACACGGCTATCGCTGAACTCGATTCCGCGCGAAATCAGGTGCGGGTGGCGAACCTCGGCGTCGATTTAGCCAACCAGGAAGTGCAGCAATCGCGCGACCGGTTCAAAGCCGGTGTTGCGGACAACATCGAGGTCATCACCGCGCAAGATGCACTAGCGCGCGCCAATGAAAATCAAATATCCGCCCTGTATCAGTACAACCAGTCCCGCGCTGACCTGGCGCACGCCATCGGGCGGATCGAATTGCTTTACAACAAGTGAAAGTGAGTTATACCCATGAGCACTAGAGCCACCGAACTCGAGCCTGAAGAGCAGCGGGAGCCAGAAAAAGAAGCGGCGCCTCCACAGGAGGAAAAAGCCACGGACCGCAAGCCAAGCACTCTGCGGAACCCGCGCCTGCGCCGCGCGCTTCTTATCGCAGGGGCTATTGTCGCGATTATTGCCGTCCTCTTGTGGCTCCACTATCGCAATCGCGAATCCACTGACGA
>DASYYR010000008.1:0-23225 GCA_035933575.1 Candidatus Acidiferrales bacterium
CCCGCTTCCACTTGTCGCAATACCGCTACGATCTGCTCCTCTGAGTGACCTTTCTTGGGCATCGTCCTCGCCTCCTCTCCCGGAATTCCGCCCAAGCTTACCTCTAATTTCCTCTGTGTCAGTTTTCGGGTTTTGGGTCACCGACGTTGCCGTCGCTACCGGCGTTCTCGAGGTGAAATGACATGAAACCAGCGTTAATCGACCTGACTTCCGTTTCTTTCGTGATCGCGTTTGCACTCTTGCTTTCGCCGCTCGCTCAGTCCACCACTCTCGCGCCGCTCTCGCTCGGGCAGCTCACGTCGTCCGCCGCCAACGTGGTGCACGCGGAATGCACTGGCAACCAGGCGATGTGGCGCTATGGCGAAATCTGGACAGTGACGTCATTCCGCGTGCTCGAGAATTGGAAAGGAAGCTCGCCGCAGGAAATACAAGTGTGGATGATTGGTGGGCGCGCCGGCCCGGTTACGAGTTACGTCCCCGGAGCGCCGCGGTTCCGCATCGGCGAAGAAACGGTTTTGTTTCTCGAACCGGCGGCCTCACGTTCGTTCGGGAGCGTCCTTTCCATCACCGCGTGGGGCGAAGGAACGTTTCGCATTCACCGCGACCCACGCACGTACGAAATGCGCGTGACGCAGGACACCGCCATCACGCCGAATTTCGATCCTTCGTCGCGAACGTTTCGCGAAACGGGGATTCGCAATTGGCCGCTCGCAAAATTGAAAGCGCGCGTGATTGCCGCGGAAAGTTCGCGCCGGAGGATGCCATGAAGCGCAAATCTGGCCGCTTTGTCCGCGGGTTCGCGCTGGCCGCAGTTGGCTTGCTGCTATTTCACCTCGGTGGCACGCCTCTGGCGCGCGCGTATGTCCGCGACTTCACCGTTCCTGCCGCGGGCGGCTGCCCGCAACCGCAGCATCAAGACATCGCCGTCGGCGCGGCCCCGCTCGCGCGACAGTGGAGCACATCGCTGCCGAATATAAATCCGTCCTCGATTGTCACTGTCGCGACGCAGGGCACGCCAGCGCAGCTCAATGAAATCGAGGGCACGATTCAGCAGGCCTACGCCGCTTGGGCGGGCGTGTCCGGCACGCTTGTCAACGCAAGCTCGTTTCCCAACGCGCTCGGCCCGTTGGGCCGCACCACCGTGCAAAACGCCTGCTCCCCCGACCCCGTGAATGGCGTGCAGACCGGCGTCGATGGCGTCAACACAATCTGCTTCAACCAAACTTCCGCCGCATTCACGACGGGCGTGCTCTCTTTCACACGCATCATGGTCGCGGACGCGCCTTCGCAAGTCTTCGGCTCCGCGCCGCCTTCGATTTTCGCCGGGCAAATCGTCGACGCCGATATTTGCTTCCGCAACGACGGCCAAGCCACGTTTGCGACTCCCGGCGCACTCGCCACGGCGCCCGGCGCGTACGATCTCGAATCGCTGCTCGCGCATGAGCTCGGCCATGTTTTCGGCCTCGATCATTCCGGCGTTTGGCGCGCCATCATGTTTCCCTTCGCCCCGTCACCTGGCACTTTTTTTGGCGACCGCCCCACCGTCTCCACGCCCGACGCGCCGCTCGCCGACGATGATCGCGCCGGTTTGCGCTCGCTCTATCCCGATCCGGCGGACACCACCGACGTTGGCTTCATCTCCGGACGCATCCTTCCCGCGAATCCCTTCGCGCTCGCCGATTTCCCCGCCACTTCGCCCGGCGAATACGTCACGGGAATTTTCGGCGCGCAAGTGGTCGCCGTCGACGCCGCAACTGGCTCCGTCGTTTCCGCCACGCTCGGCGGCTGGACGTGCGACGCCGCGAATCCCCCGCCGCAGTTCGACGGCTCGTACACTCTCGGCCCGCTGCCCATCGGTCGCAGCTACATTGTTTACGCCGAACCTTTCGTCGGCTTGGTCCAGCCCGCCGACATGGCCGGTGCCGCTACAGGCGCGTGCGGCACAGGCGCATCGCCGTCGTGCACAGTGCCCGCCATCAACACGAGTTTCGCCCCCCGCCTCCGCCCGTAGCTGAGTAGTTTATTCCCTAAGTCGAATTACTCCCTTCCGGTTTAAAATGCATAAGACGGGCGCGATGCGATGACGAATAAGAAGCCGAAGACCCTTGACGAGTTCCCTCACTTCACCGTCACGCACGTCCGCCGCGGCGAAACATCCTCCTTGGGCTACACGGAATTCGAGTTAGAAGGGACGTTTGAGAAACTTGATCAGATTAAGGGAATCGAATCCACGTGGTTTTGGTTGCTGATCGGAGAGCACGACTGTTTATGTGCCCAAGTAAGGTCGTTGAACAAAGATACCGGCGCAGCGGTAGTGACGTGCGATCGAGAAAAAATGCCGGATATCGTGGGTGAAAAACTCTTTTATCTGAGTCCGTATTGGCAGGCCTTCAATATCTGGATGGTGCTCGATCCAAAGTGGGGTTGGAAGAGAACCCAATTTCACGCTGTCGATGCGGTCGCCGAAACCTACGAAGCCCCCGATGTTTCGATCGTCGATGGCCGGGAGGTGCGCAAATGGACCAAGCTCGAGCGCGCAGACAAGAAAGGCCCCCTGAGCCGCTACTATCCTGCACAGGACCAAGACTCAACTGACCAATCGGTGCGCGAGGTCTCCGGCGGATGGGATCACGAGCACTGCACGCTCTGCAAGGAGCACATTAATTCCGAAGATTTTGGCTACTGCGATCCTGACGGACGTTGGATGTGCGAATCCTGTTACGAGAAATACGTAAGGCCACGGGACCTGTCTTTTGTGGATGAGCTTTGACTCCTCAGTTCCGTTTGCCGCAGAACTCTAAAATTAATTCGTGGAGGGCAGCGGCGCACTGGGCGACGGAATCTAGCTCGACGTATTCCTCCGCGCCGTGGAGGCCGCGGCCAGCGGGGCCGAAGACCACTCCCGGAATCCCGGCGGCTGCGAGCAGCGCCGTATCCGTCCACGCCGACATGCCGCTCAGTTCGCACGCGCCGCAAACGTGAGCGATAATTTTGCGCGCGCGTTGCACGAGTGGGGCGTCTTCGCGAATCTCATATGCCGGACGCGCGCCCAGTCCTCCGCGCAGCGTGGCGCGAAATTCCGCATCCTGCCTTTCGAGGTCCGCGAGCATTTCGCGCAATTCCGCTTCCGCGCTTTGCTCCGTTTCTTCCGGCAGCATTCGCCGTTCGAGTTGCAGACGGCACTCCGCGGGATAGCTCGAAAGCTCCTGCCCGCCCTCGATCAGCGACGCGTGCAGCGACGCATTTCCCAAACGCGCATGCGGCGCACTCGAAGCGAGCCGCGTCTCCAACTCGTCGAGCGCCACCAGCACGCGCCCCATCATGCGTATCGCGTCGCGTCCCTCGGCGGGCAAGCTGCCATGCGCCGCGCGGCCGTGCGTCACAATTTCAAACCACGCGTAGCCCTTGTGCGCGATGACCAGCTTCAGATCCGTCGGCTCCAGCACAATCGCGGCTTCCGCCGTGTGTCCGCGGCGCAGCAGCGCTTCGGTGCCGATGGAGTTGCATTCCTCGTCAACGACGCCCGCGATAATCACCGGCCGCGAGAGCCGCGCGCCTTCGCGCACAATTTCCGCGGCCGCCGCGCACATCGCCGCAACGCCGCTCTTGATGTCGAGCGCGCCGCGTCCATACATTTTTCCGTCACGCACGCGCGGAGTGAACGGCTCGCGCATGTCGCCCGCGCCCACCGTGTCGATGTGCGCGACAATCATAAGCGCCGGCTTCACATTCGCCGGGCCAATCGTCGCCACAACGTTGGGCCTGCTCGCTGCGGCCTCTTCCAGTTCCGCCGCGATTCCATTTGCGCGCAAAAAATCACGCACATGCTCTGCCGCGCGCTGCTCACCCGATGCGCCAGGAACGAGGGTGGGATTCACCGAATCAATCGCCACCAATTCTTCGAGCAGGTTCAGTGTCTTTTGCTTGTCAACTGGCATTGGCGTGCGATGTGAGGATTAAAACCAAGTGCGCTTGCGATATTCGCGATACGCGTCGCCGAATTTCTCTTCGAGCACTTGGCGCTCTTTGCGGATGCGCAGCCATTGCATGGGAATCATAATCACGAAGATCAGGAGCAATTGCGGCCGCCCGAAAAACACGACCAGTCCGGCGAAAAACATCCCACCGAAAACGTAAACGGGATTTTGAATCTTGGAATACAGGCCGTGCGTGACGAGTTCCTTGGCCTTGGCTTGAATCGCAAACGATCTTCCCAGTTGCAGCCGCGCCAACGCCCATAAACAAAATCCCGGGATGGCAATCGCGATTCCCACGATTTGATGCGTCGTCCACGCGCTGCCGTGGCTTTGGTAGAACACAAAACTCCAGACCGCGCCGGCGACCACGATCCATATCCACGTCTGCCAGTTTTTCATGCCCGCAGTCTACACATATCAAGCAGACTTCTCCAATGCCACGCGTGGTCGCGCCTTAAACTCAGACAAACGGAGTGGGAATCAAGATGAGAGAGTGCCGTTAAGAAGCAAAGATGGTAGCGCCAACGGGAGTCGAACCCGTATTACCGCCTTGAAAGGGTTTAGTGTATTGCAAAATCGCCGGGCTTTTGCAAAATGTGGACTAATCTTGTACCGGACCCTGCGCAACCATCTCGTCCAGCTTCAAAGACATGATCTGGGTCTCTAGGTAGTCGTTGAACATCGCCACGACCGCCTTGTTTTCGTCAGGGTAGTTCAGGAACTCGGTCACGAACGCGCCAGCCAAGAAAATTATTGGCATTGTTTCCTGCACGAGCTGGCGGACGTCTTTGTCGGCATAGTTCGGAGTGATGTCCGAGCTTCCGTCAGGCCGCTTGGTGAGCTGACGCACAAGTTGTTCAAAGCCGCTGTGGGTGAATCCATGCAAGGTTTTGACTGGCCCTTTAGTTTTGGACCGAAAAGAGGTTCTTTACCGAGCTTTTCGTCGATTTGCGCTCCGACAGCCGCGAAGTCCGTGTTGTAGGTCCCTTCCCAAATCGCTTGGACCTGCTTGTCAGTGCCACACATGACGAGGAACAGTTTTAGGAACGCTTCCTCGAGTACACGGAGCAAGGCAAATGCCGAAGTCGGATTCCCGGTTCGGAGCAGCGTCAGGATTCCGTGGTGGTATTCGAACAGGATTGTCCAGTAGGCCAATGCGAGGGTGTCGCGATGCGTCTTGGTGATATGCTGGCGGTTGTTGCTGACTAGCAGCTGAACTTTTTCGCTGAGCTTGCTCGCGTGAGCGACCAGCAGCTCCGTCGTGTACGGATTCGTTATTTGCGGCAGCTCGAACTTCGAGGCCATGACATCCTTAAATTTTGGTAGCGCCAACGGGAGTCGAACCCGTATTACCGCCTTGAAAGGGCGATGTGCTAACCATTGCACCATGGCGCCACGGAGTAACGCGTGGAAACGTCCATCGATTATCGAAGATGCCGGAGGAATTGACAAGGACGACTTCGTGATGCACGAAATTCGAAGATCGAAATTCGAAAAGCCGCCAGCCCATGCTCGCGAGAGATGCCGACGTCAGATCATCTCGCTTCGCGCCTCGTGGTCAATTGCGAGTTTCGTTTTTCGAATTTCGAATTTCGATTTCCTTTACTTCCAGCCCTTGCGCTCGCGCAGGCCGGTGATGTGCGCGACGTGATGCCTTCCGTGCCATGCATACAATCCAAGCGTATCGTCGAGCGACATGGCGCCGCGCTCGGGATGCTTCATCTTGCGCGCAAACTCCGCCGCGCTCATTCCGCGCATCAGATGGAGCCAGCGTTCGTGCAGCGCGTCGAACATCGCCAGCGAAGTCTCCACTGGAGTGGTTTTCGAATCGCTCAACTCCGCCCAGCGCGTTTCGTTGTACGGCTTGATGGTCGGCTCGTCTTCCGTCAGCGCCAGCTTGAACCGCACGTAAGCGTTCATGTGGCTGTCGGCGAGATGATGCACGACTTGCTGGACGCTCCAGCCGCCGTCGCGATATGGCGTGGCGAGCTGCTCGCGCGTCAATCCCTTCACTGCCGCGCGCAGCTTCTTCGGCGCTTCCTCCACCTGCGCGATTAATTTCCGCCGGTCGTCTTCCGATGGCGTCGCGTTCGGCTGAAATTTCCCAACGGGATATCGCAATTCGGCGTCGCTCATTCGTTTCCTCTCTCCCCGGCCACGAAATTTATTCCTGGCTCTCCTTATACTCCTCGTACCACTCCATCTGAATCGCTTCCAGCTTGCCCTCGTTCGACAGCGCGGGGTCGCCCGTGAATCCGTCGAGCTCGGTGACCCATTTGTGCAAATCGGTGAAGCGCACCGTCAACGGATCCACGCCCGGGAATTTTTCCACCAGCCGGATCCCGATTTCTTCCGCGTTATCCCAGTCAAAAGTTCCCGGCATCGTTTTTCTCCGCGCTTCGATTCACATGCGAATTATATGGATACAGTTGCGCAGTGCAAAGAATCTGTTTTCTTAGTGTTCTGCTTCCTTCGCGTAATTCTTATTCCACGACGGAATCTCCACCACAATATCCTTCGTGCCGTCGGGCACGCACTGGCAACCGAGCCGCGACTTCGGCGTGACGCCCGGCGCTTCGTCAAGCTGATCCAGCTCCGCGTCGGTCGCTTCGTTGCAGGATTCCAGCCCTTCGTGGACGATCACGTGGCACGTCGAGCACGCGCAGACGCCGCCGCACGCGTGGTCGAGACCCATGTGAAATCCCGTGGCGATGTCGAGAATGCTGCCCGGCAAGCCATCGTGGCCGTAGGGAAATTTCGCCGGATCCACTTCGACGGTCTTCCCCTCTTTCGCGAAGGTCACTTTGAATTTCTGCGTCGCCGTCGTGTACTTTGTCTCTTCGATATACGGATTCTTTCCGCCCATCACGCCTCGCTTCCAAATACTCTCGCGAACTACAACTCCTCGATCCTCTTCCCGCCCACCGCCGCTTGCAAAACTTTGTTCATTGTCATTTCCGCCAGATTCATGGTTGCCTGATTTAGTTCGTCGATTCGCGTCCGCACCAATTTGTAATTCGTGCCGGAAACGGTCTCGCGCAGCGCCGCAACGGATCGGTCAATCGCCGCCCGTTCTTCGCGTGAAAGCCCCTCAGCGTGAACGCCCGAAAGCGCTTTCTCCGTCGCGCGCAAAATCGCGTCCGCTTCGTTGCGTGCTTCGATGACCTGCCGCTGCTCGAAATCCTGCTCCGCAAATTCGATCGATTCTTCAAGCATCCGTTCCATCTCGGTGTCTGTCAGCCCGTAGCTTGGCTGCACTTCGAGCGTGCTTTGCTCGCCTGTGCGCAAATCGCGCGCGGCCACTTGCAAAATCCCGTTCGCGTCGATCAGAAATTTCACTTCCACTCGCGCCAAACCCGCGGGCCCCGGCGGCACTTTCAATTGAAATCGCGCGAGCGACCGGCAATCGGCGGCCAGTTCCCGCTCACCCTGCAAAATGTGAATGTCGATTCCCGTCTGATTATCGACGCCCGTGGTGAACAACTCCTGCGCGCTCGCGGGAATGGTCGAATTTCGCGGAATCAGTTTCGCCACCACGCCGCCCATCGTTTCAATCCCCAGAGATAGCGGCGTCACGTCAAGGAGCAGCATGTTTTTCACGCCGCTCTCCAAAATGTCCGCCTGCACGGCCGCGCCCAGCGCCACCACTTCATCTGGATTCAATTCGCTATGCGGCGCGCGCCCGAAATAATCGCCGACCGTTTTGCGCACCAGAGGAATCCGCGTCGACCCGCCCACCAGGACCACTTCATCCATTTCCGACGGCTGCATTTTCGCATCGGCCAGAGCCATTTTCACCGGCGCCATGGTCCGCGCAATGATTGGCGCAATCATTTCTTCGAATTCACCACGCCTGATTTCGCGGGTATAGATGCGATCGTCGGGCAACACAAACCGAATCGTCGCACGCTCGCCGCTCGAAAGCTTGTGCTTCGTGTGAATCAATGTCTTGCGCAATTCCTGCACGGTTTCCGGATGCTTCTCAAAATCGACGCGATATTTTTTCTCGATTTCCGCGCGCGCCATCGCAGAGAGCGCGTTGTCGATGTCGTCACCGCCCAGATGCGTGTCGCCATTCGTGGCGAGTACCTGGTAAATGTCGCCCTCGGTGGTCGAAATCAGTTTCAAAATCGAAATATCAAACGTGCCGCCGCCAAAATCGTATACGGCCACGCGGCCACGCCGCTGCTTGTGCAGACCGTACGCCAGCGCCGCCGCCGTTGGCTCATTCACGAGCCGCAGCACTTCGAGACCCGCGAGCCGTCCCGCGTCTTTCGTCGCCTGCCGTTGCGCGTCGTTGAAGTACGCAGGCACGGTGATGACCGCGCGGTCAACCGTGTCCTTGAAAAAATCCTCGGCCCATGATTTCAACTCGCGCAAGATGAAAGCGGAAATCTCCGGCGGCGTAAAATACTTGTCACCCAACTTCACGCGAATCACACCGCGACTTTTATCGTCGATGCGGAAAGGAAAAATCTTCAGCTCGTCGCGCACATCGTCGACGCCGCGCCCCATCAGCCTCTTCACCGAGTAAATCGTGCGGTTCGATTGCGTCAGCAACCGGCGCCGCGCCGGCTCGCCCGCAACAATCGTTCCGTTCGCGTCCAGGCTCACCACGGACGGGCACAGCGTCTCGCCATACGGCCCCGGAATGCACCGCGGCTCGCCCGTCGACGGATCGACAAACGCGATCAGGCTGAACGTGGTCCCCAAATCAATTCCAACTGTCTTCCCCATGAACTTTTTCTAAGCCTCTAATTCCTGTGCGACATTGCGCACCAGATTTCTGATGTATGAACGCCGGTTCAGCACTTCATTCAACTTCGCCATCTGCTTGTGTCGTTCGGCATCGTCCGCACCTGCATCAACCGTCTTATCCCATTCGCTGAAGACGTCCAGCAGCTCCGCGTCGACTTCTTCCAGTTTCTCCTGGAAATTCTTCTGTGCCTCGCCGAGCCTTCCCCGCAATTCGCTCAAATCCGCGCCGTCATTCTTGGCCTCGCGCAATTCGTCGAGCGATTCGTTCAACTCGAAAACTTCTTCCAGTAGTTCCGGCGGCGCCTGCTGCTTCGTCGTGCCCTCTTTGCGAACCTTTTCGCGCAGCAAAAGATATTCGACGCGCAGAATTGGCTCGCGCAACGCGCGGTACGCATCATTCAATTCCGACGAACGCTCCAAAGCCAGATTCCGCTCGAATTCCGACGCTTTCACGAAATTGTCTGGATGCAACTTCCAGCTCAATTGATGGAATCGCTGTTCGAGCTCTGCCTCGTCGATTTTCAGCTTTTGCGGGAGTCCGAAAAACGCAAAGTAATCCGCGCCGCCGGCAAGGGGTTGAATTTTCCCGCACGCCGCGCAAAAATGCCCGCCGCCGGCAACCGCCTTGCAATTCCAGCAAGCCTGAGCGAGCGCAGCGCCGGTTTGTGTTTTTGTGGAGCTCATGTATGATTTCCCAAGCGATTTTCTGGCGAGACGGCTGAGTTCGCGGCATTCAACATCGTTAAGTTCCCCCGCCGCGGACGTTGCAAAAATAAGCAAAACAGAATCAGGCTGTGAAGGAACTCCCGCAGCCGCAGCTTCGCGTCGCTTGAGGATTCTGGAAGACGAACCCCTGGCGCACCAGCGTTTCCTCGAAATCGAGCGTCGTATCGGAAAGGTATAGAAAGCTTTTTGCATCGATGAAAACACGCGCGCCATTTTCCTCGATCACTTTGTCGCGGTCCCGCGCCTGCGTTTCCAGCCGCATCGCGTACGACAATCCCGAGCATCCGCCGCCCTGCACGCCCACGCGCAATCCGCCCGAGTCGGGCGGCACGCCTTCCTTAACGAGCAATTCGCGGATTTTCTCCGCCGCTTTTTCCGTGACGTGAATCATGGCTCTCGCCTCCCGCCGGCGGCCGTCAAACAAATCGTCCGCCCGGCATCGTGCGATTCTCTGTTGTTAGCTGTGCGCCTGCGCTGCGCTCGTCTGCGCGACAGCGTCGCCTTCGCCAGCCTTTTTCTTCCAGTCGGAAATGGCGGCCTTTATCGCGTCTTCGGCCAGCACCGAGCAGTGGATCTTCACTGGCGGCAGCGAAAGTTCGCGGACAATGTCCGTGTTCTTGATCGAGAGAGCTTCCTCGACCGTCTTGCCACGCACCCATTCGGTGGCGAGCGACGAGCTCGCGATTGCCGAGCCGCACCCGAAGGTCTTGAATTTCGCTTCCTCGATCACGCGCGTGTCAGGATTGATTTTCATTTGCAGCTTCATCACGTCGCCGCATTCCGGCGCGCCGACGAGCCCCGTGCCCACGTTCGGATCTTTCTTGTCGAGAGAGCCAACGTTTCGCGGATTGTTGTAGTGCTCAATTACTTTGTCACTGTACGCCATGATTTCCTCCGCTGAATTTGGTCAAACTTTTCCATGCCCAGCAAAAACCTTAGGCCGTCTTCCAGTTCATCTTGCTCACGTCCGTGCCTTCTTTCGCCATTTCGTACAGCGGAGAAAGCTCGCGCAAGCGATTCACGGTCTCAACCACGCGATTCGCCACGTAATCGACTTCTTCTTCCGTGTTGAATCTTCCAATTCCGAATCGAATCGACGTGTGCGCCAAATCCTCGCCGACGCCCAGCGCCTTCAGCACGTAGCTCGGTTCCAGCGTCGCCGAAGTGCACGCCGAGCCGCTCGACACCGCAACGTCGTTGATACCCATCAGCAGCGACTCGCCCTCCACGTACGCAAAGCTGATATTGATGTTGTGCGGCAGGTGGTGCTCCATCGTGCCGTTGATGAACGTTTCGTCCAGTTTCGACATGATGGCTTCCTTCAACCGGTCGCGCAACGCGCTCAGCTTCTTCGTTTCCTCGGCCATTTCCAGGCGGCAGAGTTCGCACGCTTTGCCGAATCCCACGATGCCCGGAACGTTCAGCGTTCCCGAACGCATGCCGCGTTCGTGCCCGCCACCGTCGACCATCGCGGTTAATTGCACGCGGGGATTCTTGCGCCGCACGTACAGCGCGCCCACGCCCTTTGGTCCGTAAAGCTTGTGCGCGGAAATGGAAAGCAAATCGATGCCGTCTTTCTGCACGTCCACCGGCACCTTCCCCACCGCTTGCACGCCATCGCTGTGGAAGAAAACGCCTTTCTCTTTCGCGATCTTGCCAATCTCCGCAATCGGCTGAATCACGCCAATTTCGTTGTTCGCATACATGATCGAGATCAAAATCGTCTTAGGAGTGATGGCGCGGCGCAAATCGTCCAAATTAATGCGTCCGTCTTTTTCGACGGGCAGATACGTCACCTCGTAGCCTTCTTTTTCGAGGCGCTTGCAAGTGTCCAGCACGGCCTTGTGCTCGGTGACTTGCGTGATGATGTGATTGCCCTTCTCGCGATACATCTCCGCGACGCCCTTAATCGCCAGATTGTCCGATTCGGTCGCGCCGCTGGTGAATACGATTTCCTTCGGCGTCGCGCCAATCAACTGCGCGATTTGCGCGCGCGCGTTCTCGACTGCCTCTTCCCCCGCCCAGCCGAACGCATGATTCCGGCTCGCCGCGTTCCCGAATTTCTCCGTAAAATAGGGCAGCATCGCATCGACGACGCGCGGGTCCACTGGAGTGGTCGCGTGATTGTCCATATAAATCGGTAGTTTAATTGCCATTCCTGATCTCCCCTAAACTCTCAGCTCGACCACCTCGGAAGCCGGGGCGTCGTCAGCCATTTGTGAAATTGTGACTTTGCTCAGCATCTCAAGAATGCTGTGATTCACTTTACGAAGCGGCTCTTTAATCGTGCACGTGTGCGTCTGATCGCAGTCGCCATGGTGCGTGACGCAGGATGTCAGCGACACCGGCCCGTCGATCGCGTTAATCGTTTCGAGCGCCGTGATGGTTCGCGCGTCGCGCCCGAGCGTGTATCCGCCGCTGGAGCCGTGCCGCGCCACTACCAGACCCACCCGCGCCAGCTTTTGCAGCACCTTGGCCATGAGCGGCGCGGAAATGCCGTACAGTTCAGCGATGTCCGCGGCGCTGCAGGAGCCGCCCTTCGAATGCGTCGCCAGATGCTTCAAGGCGATCAGCGCGTAATCCGATTTTTTCGATAGCTTCAACATGGGAGCGACTTGGCTGGATATACGACCCATCCAGTCGCACATTCATTCTAGGCGTACGTAGCTGGTTGTGTCAAGCAGAACTATCGCTGCAAACCCTATGTTAACATAGGTTTAAAACAGGACTAAACAAGTCGGGAATACGATCGACCGCTTGGCGGTGAACGGGCGAAAATCCCCTTTTAATGTGCTGTTTCCTGCCTTGAACGGAGATGACGTAACCTCGCCGCTTGGTCATTCCTAATTTGTGGCGTTCTTCTTCGATGGCACCGACGCCGATTCCGTCTTATCTTTCCTCAGCATTTGCACCGCCTGCTCCACGGTAATGTCCTCCGGCACGCGCTGGTAATTCGATTCGACTCTCTTTTCATGCACGGCGATCGTCTTAAAAAACAGTGCTTTGCCATTCAATTCCGTATCCAGCAGCGTCATGTCCCAGTGCGTGCCTGCAACATCCGCCTGTTTCACCGCAAACGTTCCGCCCTTATTCAAGTGCCCCAGAATTCCACCGAAGAATTTCACTTCGCTGTTCAGGCGTCCCCGCAATTCGACCAGTCGTTTCACCTTAGTGTTCAGCACCATCACGCCCGACATATGGTGAAAAACCTCCGCTTCGTGCGAAGAAGCGTGAAATCTAGGATTGGGCTTGAACGTCAGCCTCACCAGATCGCCTTTTCTGCTCGCATAGTGATACAGCAGCGCGTCCGGCAGCATCGCAAGTAATTTTGTTTCCTGGTCGCCGTCTTGTTTTAGCGTTTGCACTTGCTTTTTCATCTCGTCCGATTCGTTCGTTAACTTCTGAATCCGCGCATTTTCAGCGCGTTGCTGCTCTGCGTTCAATGGTTTGCCATTCTCGGCCAACAGCCGGCTGACGTCGCCATGCTTCGTCTCGATGACATCGTACAGTTGCTCTTTGCCCTTTTGCCACTCGGTTTTTCGGAATCTCCACAAAGTCTTGTCGCTCTGCTCCGCCTTCAGTTCGTTCGTGAGCACGTCGCGCGCCAGTTGTTGCGCGTCGATTTTTCCGTCACGGCTCGAATCGGATTTCGCCTGCGGCTTTGATTTCGATTCTTGAGCTTTCGCTGAAAGATTGGCGCCTGCGATAATCACCGTAATTGCGAGAAGAATTGCGGGAACTATCCTAACAATGAATGTCCTGCTTTTACGATTCCCTAAAGACATTGCGCGACCTCGCTTTGTAAATCTTCACCGGGCGGCTGCGCTTGGCTCTGCCAGGAATCCGCGCGTTCATATCCCGCCCTAAAACTAAGATGTTTAGACTCGGCGGAAAGCCACTCTCGAACACAAATTTGCTTTACTCTGTCGCGAGTAGGTCTAGAATCTGTTGGTTATCGGGGGCAGCCTTCAAAGACAGCAGATGAATGAACCGACGATCCGCTTTCTGGAAACCCGTCGCGCGCGCGAAGAAGGCGCCGACGCTCAACAATTCGCGCTTGGCCATCTCGAAGTCAGCGTGATGGAGATTCTCTGGTCGCGCGGCGAGTCGAGCGTGCGAGACGTCGTTCACCAACTTCCCCGCACTCTCGCATATACCACCGTCATGACCACGCTCGACCGCCTCTACAAGAAAGATTTGCTGAATCGCCGCAAATCCGAACGCGCCTTTCTCTATTCGCCGCGTTTCTCACCGCAAGAATGGGAGCGCAAACGCGCCGGCGACCTTGTTGCTGGCTTCCTCGCCGGACCACAGCCGTCGCGCGACTTGCTGATCTCGTGCCTGGTGGAAGCGGTGGGCCAATATGACAAAGCCCTTCTCGATGCACTCGAAAAAAGAATCCGCCGGAAACGCAAAGAGCTTTTTCGTCGAGGCCGCTCATGATTCTTCCTTACATTCTGCGGCTGGTGTGTCTCTGCTTCGCGTCTTTTTTCCTGATCTACGCGGCCTTAAGCGTGGCTGCATGGCTTGTTGCACCCTCTGCCATCCGGCTGGGTGAATCGCTTAAACCACGCTTCGCCGCGCGCCTCGTGCTCGCCTTGCGCCTGTCGCCTGTCTCTGTTGCCGCTTTCGTTGTGTCGGTGCTTTGTGTGCCCAGTTATTTGTGGCTTGAGCCGGACGCAAATGCGGAACGCGTCGGCATCGCGTGCTGCTTGGCCGCTCTTCTCGGCCTCGCGCTCTGGACTACATCTCTTGCGCGAGTTCTGCGCGCCATTCTCATCTCCCTTCGTTACCGCCGCCGGTGTGAGCGCGAAAGCGACGCGACGCTTATCTCGAGTCAGCAAGCGCCGCTGCTCGTCGTAGACACTGAAGCCGCGGTGCTTGCTCTCGCGGGCGTATTCCGGCCACGCGTAGTGGTGTCGCGCGGTGTGTTGCAAGCGCTCTTGCCACATCAACTCGATGCGGCTTTGGAACACGAGCACGCCCATCAATTTTCGCACGACAACCTCAAGCGTTTCCTTTTGCTTCTCGCGCCCGGCATTTTCCCGTTTTCGCGAGGATTCGCCGCCATGGATCGTTCCTGGGCACGTTTCACCGAATGGGCTGCCGACGATCGCGCCGCCGCGGGAGATTCACAACGCTCGCTTTCGCTCGCTGAGGCGCTCGTCCGCGTCGCGCGGATGGGAGCATCTCCGCGAACCTCCTTGTTCGTCAGCTGCCTGATCGAGGATGGCCGCGATCTTCTCATCCGCGTCGATCGCCTGCTGGGCCTGGAGGCGCCTGCCGAAAAGACGCCTCGCAAAATGAGCGCGCTGTTCGCCGGCATTTCTTTCGTCATCGCGGGCCTTGCGGTCGCCGCGATGATGCGCCCAGCCACGCTTTACTCCGTGCATCGCCTGCTCGAACACTTCATTCAATAAGCCACCGCTTCAAATCACTGAACTACGGCCCGTGGTAGTAGTTTCTCTCGCGAAGTAATCTGCAACGTGAAATGAAGCCGGACCTCGCAACCAGCAGCTTTCGTGTTTGTGCGAGAAAGACGTGCGCCGCCGTCATTTTCTTTTTTGCGGTGACTCTGCTGGCGCCGTTGTCGCGCCCTCAGAATTTTCGCGGCAGCATCGTCGGCGAAATTGTGGACACGACCGGCGCGCGTGTTCCCTCCGCGAAAATCGTTGCTCGCTCGCTGCAAACTTCCTTCGAGCGCCAGGCCGTCTCCGACGCGCAGGGTGAATTTCGTCTTGCCGATCTTCCGCCTGGACCCTACCGCTTGACCGTCTCCGCGTCCGGGTTCATGGACGCCACTTCTAACGTCTCCGCCGTCGTCAGTTCCGTTCAGGACGTCAGCGTCACCTTGAAACCCGCGCCCGTTCAGCAGAGCGTCACGGTTCAGGCCGAGGCTTCTTCCATCACCACTGAGCCTATCGATATCACCAGCGCTGTTCACGGCGGTGCGGTATCGGCGCGCGATCTTGAATCGATTCCTCTTGCGCATCGTACGTTTGCCAACATCGCTTTCCTCGTTCCCGGCACCGAACCCGTTGAGCCCTCTGACCCGACCAAGGCGCGCATCACTGCCGTTTCTTTCGGCGGCAGTTCGGGACTCAACGATGTTCTCAACGTCGATGGCGGCGACAATTCTGACGATTACATCGGCGGATTCCTGCAGAATTTCTCGCCTGACGCCATTCAGGAATTCGCCGTCGAGACTTCGCAGCAAAATGCGGACACCGGACGCACCGTCGGCGGCTCCGTCGTCATCACCACCAAGCGCGGCGCCGACCAATGGCATGGCGACGCTGCCTTTACCGAACGCGCCGCCGCTCTGGATGCGCGTTATCCCATCGAGAATCCCGCACCGCTGCCCAAGCAGCCTTTCTCCTCTCAGGATTACATCGCCACGCTTGGCGGCCCGATTGTGAAGAGCAAGCTTTGGTTCTTCACCTCTTTCGAATACAACCATGAAAATGCCAGCATCGCCTACAGCCCTGCGAGCCTGACCCAATTCAACGCCCTCGCTTCGCTGGCCGCCCAAGGCTTGATTCCCGGCGTCAATTCCATCACCGTTCCCAATAACGTCCCCGTTCCGTTTCGTGATTATCTCGGCAGCGCGCGAATCGATTGGGCGCAGTCCACTCGTTCGCAATGGTTCTTGCGCGCCTCGGAGGACAACTACACGACCAGGAATTTCTCGGTACAGCAGGCCACTCTTCCATCCACCGGTGCCGACTGGCACAGCAATTATCTCAACATGGTCGTCAGCAACCAATTCACGTTCAGTCCTACTTGGCTCGGCTCTTTCACCTTTGACGCCAGCGGCTTGCATTTAACCGAAGTCCGCAATTCCAATTTTGGTTTTGCGCTCGCGTTTCCATTCAGCTCCACGTTCCAAACCATCTCCGGTTTCGAAACGTTTGGCGACAATCAATTCGTCACGCCTATCACTGCGTTTCCGGTCCTGCGCAATCAGGAGAAATATCAGTTCCGGTACGACGTCAGCCATGCCACTGGCAAGCACAATCCGCGCTTCGGAATCGATTTCATCCATGAACCGGTTTTGAGCGGCGCGCTCTCCGGCACTGCTGAAACGCTGATCACTTATCCGAGCGATCCGAATTTTTACGCCGCAAATCCTTCGCAATTCTATTTCAGCTCGCAATGCGCCACTCCGCCGTCCGGCGCTTCGCAAATCCAGTGCGCGTTCATTCCCGCCGGCAATGGCAGCTTTTCGCAAAACGTCCAGCGCCTAGGTTTTTACGCCGAAGACTTCTGGCGAGTCACGCCGCATCTCACCATCGACCCGGGAATTCGCTACGACACGACTTTCGGCCTCTTCACCGCCTCCGGCCAATCGCAATTGCAAAATCCAGCGTTTTTGACGCTGCGCGCGTTGCAGATTCCGCTCATCAACGGCGCGCCCCACGATTACCGTGGGCAAATTGCGCCGCGCCTCGGCATCGCGTATTCGCCCGGAGAGTCGGAGAGCACTGTGATTCGCGCGGGCATCGGCCTGTATTACAACGACCTAGCGCAAAACGGCTGGGTCACTGCGTTTCAGGCCGTGAACACCGCACCAGGCCCGTGTGTCAATCCCGGAGATCCTGGCTGCATTCCCGGAGCGTCCAACGGCGGCGCAGGCGCCATCATCGACCCGCATTACAAGACTCCCTACGCCCTGCACGCCAGCGCGGGCGTAGAACACGCCTTCACTAAGAATTGGATCGCCAGCGCCGATTGGACGCACGAACAAGGCGTCCACGGCTATCGCCGCTATCAATACCAAGCCGGCTTTACGCTGTTCACGCCGACGATTCCAACGTCCGATCCAAATTATCAAGCGGACCAGATGAACGCGGTCCCCAACTTGACCGTTTTCCGCTCCGACAATCGCTCCAGCTACGACGCGCTATCGATTCACTTGCAGGGCAACGTTTCGCGGCGCGCAAATCTGATCGTGAATTACACCCTCAGCAGCGCGAAAACCTGGGGATGCATTCTCGGCGAGCTTTTCGATTATGTGAATGGCGTTTGCAATCCGCTCGACGCGTTTGCCAAAGGCGATTATGGCCCGTCGGGCGAAGACGTGCGCCATCGCTTGGTCGTCGCGGGAATTTTTCGCGCGCCCGGCGGTTTCGAAATCAGCACGCTCTCACAATTCGAAA
The DNA here is from genome assembly GCA_035933575.1 of Candidatus Acidiferrales bacterium. Classification (GTDB taxonomy): domain Bacteria; phylum Acidobacteriota; class Terriglobia; order Acidiferrales; family UBA7541; genus DAHUXN01. The sequence goes on from DASYYR010000008.1 coordinate 17,621, forward strand.
GCGCGCGCCCCTTCACCATCACCACTCCAGTTGACGTAAATGGACTCGGTGACGCGCTCGACGATCGCGCCGTGATCAACGGCGTGCAAACCACCATGGACCAATTTCGCGGCACGCCTTACATTCAAATCGATATGCGCGTCAGCCGCCCGTTCAAGCTCGGCGAGCGCTTCACGGTCGCGCCCTTCATCGAGTTCTTCAACCTGTTCAACCGCAACAATCCCGGCGCGAATTACGTCACGAACCTCGCCGCGCTTCCCACGCCTGTCGACAACCTCGCGAATGCCACCGCGTTCTGCCTGAATTCCTCCTGCACGCAAACGCAGGCCATCACCAGCCTCAATCAGTTGCGCGTCCCCGCCGGCGCTCTCGGCGATTTCTTCGGCCCCGGCACCACCGTCGGCATCCCCTTCGCCGCCCAACTCGGCGCCCGCCTCACGTTTTAGCGGCTTCTCGCTCATCTCTCACACCAGCTTCCCCCGACTTGAAATGACACGGTGACACCATCCGCCGGAAAAGATATTCTTGCGCGTGTCTTTGGGCGAGGCTGGATTCCTCTTTCTTGCAGCTCTGGTCGCGGGTGCGCTGAATTCCGTCGCGGGCGGAGGCAGCTTCATTTCGTTTCCGGCGCTGCTGTTCGTTCGAATCGCACCCATCTCCGCGAACGCTACCAACACGGCCGCCATGTGGCCCGGAACAATCGCGAGCACTGTCGCCTATTGGCACGAGATGAAAACGCCCGACGCGCGGCGATTGTTGCCCCCGCTACTGCTGACGGGTCTGGCCGGCGGCGTGATTGGCGCGCACATTCTGCTGCGTACGCCGGAGGCCACGTTCATGCGGCTGGTGCCGTGGCTGCTGCTTGGCGCGACGCTCCTATTTGCCGCCAGCGGACGAATCACGAAATGGGTACGAGGACGAAGCGGCCACGTAAACGGCAGGCGACTCCTATTCGTTGCCGGCTTGCTGTTGGAATTGGTGATCGCGGTGTACATTGGATATTTCGGCGCGGGCGCCGGGATTTTGGTGCTGGCCATGCTCGCGTTGCTGGGCGTGGAAAATATTCATGCCATGAATGGAATGAAGACGCTGATTGTGAGCGCGGTGAACGGCGTGGCGTTGATTCTGTTTATTTCCGCAAAGGTGATCGTGTGGCCGCAAGCATTCGTGATGCTGATTGGCGCGGCGTTGGGCGGATACGGCGGAGCGTACTACGCGCAGAAAATCAATCCGCAGAATATCCGCAGGCTCGTGATCGTCGTAGGATTTGGCATGGCCGCGTATTTCTTCATACGAAAATGAAACGAAGTCCAAACGACGAACGCCGGGCAAACAGGAAATCGGAAGCTAGGCTTTGGCGTCTTCGAGGGCCTTGCGAAATTTGACTGTGTCCACTTGATGGCGCGCCACTTCGCGCGAGCCCATGAAAACGATGGGCACGTCGTTGGTGTAGAGTTCGCGCAATTCTTTGTCCTCGTCGATATTCACTTCGTGGAGCGCCGCGCCAAACTCGCGGAGGATGGGAAAAATGGCCGTGCGCGCTTCGTCGCACAGACGGCATTTCGGCCTCGAGTAAAGCGTCACGTCACGCGGTTTGGCGACGGCGAGGCGTCCCTGTTCGCTGCGCCGGTAAACGTCTCCGCCGCCCGCCAGATCGAGCGCGCCGGAGTGAACCAGCAGCTCGACGGCGCCGGGGATATTGTCGCGGCGCGCGGGATCGCTGCCACCCGCGATTTCCATCAGCGCATGAAGGTCGAGCGTGTCGCGGCCCAGCTCGTCGAATACTTGCAGAATGCAGCGAGAAATTTCGTCCATAAGCGAAACCCAAATTACGGCTTGATGGTGTAGCCCTTTTGGAATGGTCCCATGGCCGGAAAAAAAGCGCGAGAGCGGAAAAGCTCCGCGATCTGGCGAATGTGGCCCAGATCGTGAAAGGCCCATTCGTTCATCAATTGCGCGACAGTGATCACGCCGAACTCGGCGTGCTGGCCCTTGCGCGCAAGAACGCTTTCGGGCAAGTAGCGCAGCCACGAAAGACTGCGGTCGCGTTCATGACAAAATACTTTCAAGTGCTCGCGCGCCTTACCGCTCGAATAGCGTCCCGCTTGATATTGCGCGTTCTGATCGTAGGCGGCGAGTTGCGGCATGTCCGACTGAGCCATGCGCTCGATGCGTTCGCGAAAGCCGGCCACCTCGACATCGGCCAAATGCGCGAGAATTTCGCTGATCGACCAGCGCTCCATGGAAGGTTTCCAGTGCAACTGGTCTTCACTGCAGAGCGAAACCAGCTTCTCGATGATGATGGGCGCCTGCTCGAGCACGGCGACTCCCGGCAGAGCTGCGGGTTCAAGAGCGGCTTTCATTCATACCTCCAACTTGCCTTGCGCGAATTTGGCGACGATTCCTTTATACCGCAATTGGAGGCACGGAAGAAATACCGGGAAGGAATTTTTAAAAAGCTATTTTGCGCGGCACGGCATCCTAGAGATTGCGAACGGCGCGCCGCGTGACTTGTTCGCGAGCGCAGGCACGTGATACACCGAAACTGAGATTCTCGCGTTGGAAGTTAAAGTGGAGGATCATGGCGGAAATATTTGCATTCGTCGACGACATATTCTTTCAGGCGAAGATGATGGAAACAGCGAAGCAGGTCGACGTCGAACTGAAATCGTTTGCAACGGGCGAGGCTTTGTTGGCGGAATGGGAGAAGCAACAACCGAAGCTCGTAGTAGTGGATTTGAATGCGCGACAATCTCCGACGGAGGTGATCGCGGCGGTGCGCGCGCGTCGCGCGGAAATGCGCGTTATTGGATTTTTTTCGCATGTGCAAACAGAGTTGGCGCAACGGGCGCGCGATGCCGGCTGCACGGAAGTGATGCCACGGTCGAAATTCACAAAAGAACTGGCGGCGATTTTCTCGCGGGCCAAAGAGTAAGGGTACGCATGAGCAGCATAAGAAAAATGAATGCGACGACACGAGTTTTGGCCCTGGTGATGATGATTTTTGGGGGCGCGCCCGGCCTGCTCGCGCAAACGCAGCAAGCCAGGCAACCGGATCCGGCGGAGGCGCTCAACAATGCGCTTGTCGCCGCTTGCAAGGAAAACGAGATGGACTTCGCGAATTATTTAACCGACGAAAATGCCGCGGCGTTTCAAAAACTTCCCGCGGACGAACGGACAGGCATGATGAAGCGCTTCGTGCTCCTTGACACGCCCGGGAGGCCATTGCTTGCGAACGACAATCAAGGACACGAAATTCTGCGTTGCGAAGCAAGCGATGCGAGCATGGAATTCCGCTTTGGCGCGGCGCGCGTGCATGAGAACCTCGCGTATATTCCCGTGACCGTTGCGGGACAAAGTGCGATTCAGTTTGGATTAGTGCGCGAGGATAGCCGATGGAAAGTCCTTTCGCTCGGCTTGCTGCTGATCGATATTCCGCAACTGCAGAAACAATGGGTCGTGCAGAATATCGAAAACCGCGAGAAGGGCGCGATCGACACGCTGCAAAATCTGGCGCAGGCAATCGATACGTACAGGCAGGCGTTCGGCAAGTTGCCAGATTCCTTGGGCCAGCTTGGTCCGGCGAAGGACGGAATTTCTCCCCAGGCAGCGAAACTGATTGATGCAGAACTAGCGGCCGGAAGCAAGAATGGCTACAAGTTTCGCTATCGCGTCGCGGAGGCCCCGGACGGCGGCGAATCCGGATTCGAAATTGCGGCAATTCCGACGAAGTACGGGAAGAGCGGAAAACAGTCGTTTCTGCTCGATAAAGACGGGAAAATTCACGCGGCAGACAAACACGGCGCCGTCGCCACGGTAGATGATCCCATCGTCACGTCAAGAGATTCCGGCACACCATAGCGAGTCATCGAAAGTCACGCCTGAATTCTTTGGACATCTCGTTCGTTCTTTCTGTCGGAAATTCCGTATACGGGGATTATCCTTCATGAAACGGGAAGCAGCTTATGATGACGGCTCCGCGTGCGATTGATTGGGCGGAGCGGGCAGTGCCGTCATCTCATTGATAGCGGGATATAACGGACCAGCTTGGGAGGGTTGCGATGCACCGATTGCTCGCTGTGGTTTTATTTGCTGCGGTGTGCGCGCAATCGGCGGCGGCGCAGATACGCGGCAGCGCACAATTTTCAAAATTTGAGGTGTTCGGCAATTACCCTGAGATTGAAAGCAACGATCATGTTTTCGACTTCGGCACGGATTTCAACTCCGTCCATAAAGATTTTGACAGCGCTGACCGAGGATTTGAGGGCGGAGCAGTCCGTAATTTCACGAGATATTTCGGCGTGATGGGCGATGTCTCCGCGCATTTTAGCAGCGGCGATGTCGCCTCCACTGTTCAGCCACTCTGTGGCACTCCGCCGTGTCCGACGTTCACGCAAAACATCGCCATCAATCCGAGATTATTTCACTTCCTGGGCGGACCTGAGTTCACTTTGCGGAATCGTACGCGGTGGACTCCTTTCGGCGATGTACTTTTTGGCGTCGCTCATGCAACGGCCTCATTCAAGGCGGACGGGCCTTTCATCCATGTGTCGCGCGCAGAAACGGAAACTGGACTTGCGATGAAATTCGTGGGAGGAGTCGACATCTACATCATCCCGCGAATCAGCTTTCGAATGAACGTGAGTTACGGCCGAGACTATGTGGGATCGAGTGCTCTGCCGCCGCAACGAGTGAAGTTGGTCGGGTCGTCTATCGGATTCCTGTTTCACCTCGACTGACGGCGAAGGGCTCCCGCCGAGCGGTTTGAACCCAAACCTGTACAAGGAATTTTGTGTTATGCTGTGGCGTCTGAACGGCGCCCCAGCCGGCCGGAATTCACTCCGCGAGATACCGCAGAAGAGCCACACGGCTCTGTGAATGCCGCCCGAACTGCCGCTACACGGCCGGAGAGTGCGCGTTAATGTCCGCTGGAGACCTGAACCCCATGGCCACACACACCGCAACCACGCAAACGTTGGAAATTCGCATCGCGCATTCGCCTGATAGCGACGACGCGTTCATGTTCTACGCGCTGGCGACAGGCAAGCTGCGCGTGCCGGGAATTAAGTTCACTCACGTGCTCTCCGATATCGAGACGCTGAATCAAGCGGCAGAGGAAGAAAAATACGACGTGACGGCAGTGAGCGTCTACGCGTATCCGTTCCTCGCGGACAAATATATTTTGCTCGATTGCGGCGCGAGCTTCGGCGAGGGATATGGGCCGATTGTGGTTTCGTCGCGCGCGATGAAGAAAAGCGAATTGAAGGGCTGCAAGGTGGCGATTCCGGGGACGCGGACGACCTCGTATCTAGTGCTGAAACTTTTTGAAGCGGGCGTCGAGACGGTGACGATGCCGTTCGATAAGATTTTGGATGCGGTGAGCGCGAAGGAGGTGGAAGCGGGCTTGCTGATTCACGAAGGGCAACTGCTTTACGCGGCGGCGGGATTGCACCGCGTAGTTGACCTGGGCGTTTGGTGGCAGGAACAAACCGGATTGCCGCTGCCGCTGGGCGCGAATGCCATTCGTCGTTCGTTGAGCACAGACCTGGCGCGACGAGTGGCGCGCGCGATTCGCGAAAGCGTCGGCTACGCGCTCGATCATCGC
>DASYYR010000011.1:0-8403 GCA_035933575.1 Candidatus Acidiferrales bacterium
GCTCGATGATTACTACGTCAAGGTTCTCACGCTCAAGGAGCCATCCGCTCAGAGCTTCCCGCTGATTTTCAAGAGTCTTCTCGAAGTGCAAGCCAACTTCCACATCGTCACCGAATGGAAGAAGGAAGATTCCGGCAAGACACGCAAGGTGATTCAATCAAGGCGTCGCCACTTTCATAACACCAAGCGCTCGCTCATGAGCCATCTCAACGTCTCCGATGCTCCACCGACAGACGTTCTTGCGGACGATTCAAAGGAAGCCAAAGTCAGGGAATTAGGCGAGAGCATCAAGCAACTTGAAATCGAGGGCAACTACTTCGGGCATTTTTCTCTGAGCGTCGTCATCTACGACCTCGATCCCGCGAAGGTCGAAACCGCTTGCGCTGAGTTCTACAAAGTCTTCAGTACGTATGATGCACAGCTTTACGAAGAGAAATACAACCTGCTAAACGCATTCTTTGCGACAGTGCCCGGCGGGTTCGCTTTCAATCTTCGCTCCATGTATTTGCTCAACACGAATTACGCGGACTATTCGTTCCTCTTCACCCTCCACTGTGGCGAGCCTGAGAACCAGCACCTCCGTCAGGAGTATCTCGCGGTCCTCGAAACCAACCACAACACGCCGTACTTCCTCAATCTCCATCATCGCGACGTGGCGCACACGATGATTCTGGGGCGCACCGGATCAGGTAAATCGTTCCTGTTGAATTTCCTCATCACCAACATGCAGAAATACGACCCGTACACATTCATCTTCGATTTGGGCGGCAGCTTTGAGAGTCTGACGCGGCTCTTTAGCGGCACGTATGTCCGAGTTGGTTTGAATTCGCCACAATTCAAGATCAATCCGTTCTCCCTGACTCCGACGAAGGAGAACCTCGACTTTCTCGCGCTATTCGTGAAGATTCTGATCCAAGGTTCCGCGCCTCTGGAGATGACGCCCGCGGAGGAGCGCGACCTCTATCAACAGATCGAAAATCTGTACGAAATCGAGCCAAGCCTTCGGACGCTCACCGTCCTGTCGAATACACTTGACCGCCGTCTCGCCGACCGCCTTGCCAAGTGGACCACAGGTGGGCAGTTCAGTTTCGTCTTCGACAACGCGGACGACACAATCACGTTCTCCCGATTCCAGTGCTTTGACTTCCAGGGCATGAACCAATACCCAGAGGTTCTGGAGCCGCTGCTCTTCTACATCCTGCATCGCGCCAACGCCGTCATTTGCGATCCGAAGGTCAGCCACATCTTCAAGGCGTTCTTCATCGACGAGGCGTGGCTGTTCCTGAAGAACCCGATAATCAAGGGCTACATCATCGAGGCTCTCAAGACCTGGCGTAAGCAGAACGCCGCGATGATTCTCTCGACGCAATCGCTCGACGAGCTGCGAAAGTCGGAAATCCCGGACATCATCATCGAAAGCTGCCCGACGAAAATCTTCCTGGCCAACCCGGACATGGACCGCGATCTGTACCGCCGCCAGTTCAATCTCAACGAAAACGAGATCGAGCTTATCTCGACGCTCCGGCCCAAACGGCAGCTTCTCATCAAGACGCCGGAACTGGCAAAAGTCGCCAACCTCGAAGTGGACGCGAAGAGCTATTGGCTATACACGAACGACCCGTTCGACAACCGCAAGCGCCGGGAAGCGTTTGAGACCTACGGCTTCGAGAAAGGCTTGGAAGTATTGGCGAGGGGGCAGCCTTGACCACGCGCTTGGCTGCGCGTGTGCGGCTGTCGCTAGTTCATCTGTCCGCGAGTATCCCAGAATTTCCACCAAGGGCGCGACTCGCTCTGTGGTTTTTCGAGGCGTTCCGGGTACCACGAGCCTCGGAAACGCGCCACGTGGTCCTTGCCGCGAACGTCCGTTATTCGCACATCGCAGGCATAAGGACTCTCGCTGAACTGCGGAGCCCCAGCGTGGGGCCACCGAGTTCCAAGTTTGTACCGCAGCACTAGGGTTGCGCGCGTGACCAAAGAAGCGTCCGAACCATGCCTTTGAACCAAATCCCAGAACCGATCTATGTAATAGGCGGGCACTTCCGAAATCGGCGGAGCCAGTAGTTCAGGCGGTCCCGCTTCTCGCTTTACAAAGTCGATGGTTAGCGTGTCACACCCGGTCCTTCTTGCAAATCGCAGAATGTGACCCATCACGTAATCGTCACCCGCGTAGTTCATCAGGCTTGTGAACGAGTGGCCGATGTTATGCGCCACGCCTTTGAGGACCTTGTATTTGGCCATCGTAAAGAGTCCCAATCTTCAAAAGGAGCAACCGAATGAGAATCATACCTAGTTTTGCAAAACGCAGCTTTGTGAAATTTGCTGCTCTGGTTTTACTGGGAACAATCGGCGGTTTTCAAGCGCCCGTACACGCAGCTACGGAAACTGCCCGCGTCGTAAAGTACAGCCAGAACGATATTGTCACGGTGCACGCCAAGCTGCGCTACTCGACGTTGATCGTGTTACCGGAAAACGAGGAAATTCTCGACTTCACCACCGGCGACAAAGACTTTTGGATTATCAATGGCGCGCACAACCTCTGCTATATCCATCCCGCCCAGGCCGGAATTCGCAGCAATCTGAATCTCATCACGGCAAGCGGTCACGTCTATTCGTTCTTGCTCACCGAGATCAGCGGTGACCCCAACGCCGAGCCAGACCTGAAAATCTTCATCGAGCCGAAAGATCAATCCGGCATGGGTACCGACGCTTTTGCCCGGAACTATGTACCTGCCAGCGAAGTAGAAGCGTATCAGCGAGAAATCCAGACCGTTCGCGACGAGGCGAATGCCCAGGTTCAAGCCGCCCAGGCGAATGCCAAACAGCAGATCGAGAAATTCCGCTCGGAATATCCAACGAAACTTCAATTCGACTATCAGCTAGACCGCAAAGCGATGCGCGGGCCGTTCCTTGTTTCCGCGATCTTCCACGACGACCGCTTCACGTACATCAAATGTGCGGCTTCCGAAAAGTCGGCCATTTACGAAATCAAAGACGGCAAGCCGAACCTCATCAATTTCGATTTGGACAACGGCGTGTACATCATCCCGAAGATCATGGACGCCGGTTACTTGGCTATCGGCAAGAAGAAAGTCACCTTCAGGCGGCATCAGCAGTAGCCGAGTGGCAAATCCCTTCACAGGAGAAACGAAATGACAGACCAGAACACCGCTCCAGCCGCCCAGCCGATTCAGGAAAAAGCACCGAAGCCTCCCGGCCTCATGCCCAAGAACATTCAGGCATGGGTAATGCTGGGCCTCGCTGTCTTGATGGTTCTCATCATGTGGCTCACGGGCGGGAAGAAAAAGCCGCAGAACACTCCGAAGTCAAATGTCTCGACATTCCAGCCAGCGGCACAGCCCGAAATCAACGAAGCGCAGATCGCCGCGCTACAGAATCGCATTCAGGAATTGCAGCGCGAGCAGCAGACCGCAATTAAACAACAGAACAAATTCTTCGGCTCGCTTCCCTCCGAGGCGCAAACTTCCACTCCCGCCCAGGTGTCGGGTCCGACTCCCGAACCCGGGCAGCCCGATCCCGTTCAAGAGGAGAAAAAGAGGAGAGCTTACGTTTCGCTTTTCTCCTCGAATGTGGCATTGAGTTATCGGAAGGAATTCGCGCAACCGGAACGATCCTCGCCAAACGGTCAGGCTCCGAATGAAGTGCCAGGATTACCTTCCACCGACCAACAGTCGGACATAAACCAACTCGCACAGATCCTCGCGCAAGTTCCACTTCCGACGCCGCAACCTGGAATTCCGGCAGCCGTTCCTCAACCAGGACACCGACAGCCCACAACAACGACGGGAGAGAAAGAGGAGAAGACCCCAACGTCAGGTTCTACAAATTCCAACCGGCTCGCCGCGGCGACGGGAAAAACCTACGTTCTGTTTGAAGGCTCCATCCTCGAAACCGTGCTCCTGAACCGCCTCAGCGGAGATTTTAACGGCCCGGTCGAATGCCTCGTCACGATTGACGTTTATTCGCATGACCGGCAACACCTTCTCATCCCTTCGGGCACGAAGGTTCTTGGCGAAGCAAAGCGCGTGGAAGCATTTGGCCAGACGCGACTCGCCGTCGCGTTTCACCGGCTCATTATGCCGGACGGCTATTCCGTCAGTCTTGACCAATTCAAAGGCATGAACCAGATTGGCGACACAGGCTTGCGCGACAAAGTCAACAATCACTATTTCAAAATCTTCGGAGCGTCGCTCGCGGTTGGCGCAATCGGCGGCATCGCCGAGGCGGGCTCGGGAGGCGTTCTAACTCAATCCGGCGCCCAGAGCATTCAGCAGGGAGTGGGGGAGAGTATGGGCCAGACCTCGCAGCGCATCCTGGACAAGTTCCTGAACATTTTGCCGACCGTCACCATCCGCGAAGGCCATCGCGTGAAGATTTATCTCTCCGGCGACCTCGACCTTCCCGATTACGCCAATCACAAAATGCCTTCTGACCTGTAGGCACAACTTTCACCACGAAATGCGAGGAGAATTCAAATGAAAAAACGATTGCTTACCATTCTGCTTGTTTTCGGTCTGTGCGTCGGCACTGCGTCCGCGCAGTTCGGTTTTGGAATCGTTTACGATCCCACGAACTACGCCAACGCGGTTCTTCGCTACGGGCAACTTGTCCAGCAACTCAATCAACTCAGGCAAACTTATGCGCAGATCGTCGCACGCTACAACCTCGCGCTCCGAATGGCGCAGAATCTTCAAAACATGCCTGTCCGCTACCGCGCTCAGTTCTCCAACTGGCGCGATGTTGTTGCCCCAAACACTTACGGCAACACCGGAACGTGGGTCAATGGCATGAACACCGGAAGTGCGGGTGCGGTCAACGCAGGCTACCAGCAAGCGACGGTACCCCTCCTTCAGTACAACGGCCAGGAATTGAATGGAATGACCCCAGACGAACTCGACCGGGTGAAGTCGCAGTACGCCTCCGTCGAACTCACCGATGGCGCAAACGTGACCTCGATGGCCACCATCGGCGCGATCCGCGACGACGCCCAAAATATCGAGAATCAGATCAACAATCTTGAGCAAGATTCGCTCTCGAACAATCCCAATCTCAACACGGAAATCGGTGTGCTGAACAAAATCAACGCTGCGAACGTGCTTACTCTCCGCACGCTTCAGGACTCGAACAAGCTCTTGCTCTCTTTGCTTGAGCAGAACGTCATCGTAGCGAAACAGCAACGCGAGGAAACGGTCAACTCCATTAACGCTGAAATCGAGCGCCGTGCTACTCTCGCCGGCAATCTCGCTCAGGTCACCAGCACGCTCGGCAATTCGCTTCAGAACTACCGGATGCCGTAATTCCTAACGGCCAAATCCCCACAGCGTCGAAGGAGCGCCCATGCAGACGGATTTTCTGCAGTTCATCTATCAGGCCATCAACAACATGCTGACGCAGAATCTCGGCTTCTTCGACGCGATGGGCCAGAACCTCTTTCGCATGTTCGCCACCATTCTGGTTGCGTGGTTCGGAATCAAGATGGCCCTCGCCGCCGCGAGCGGCCAGCACGTGCTGCATTTCGAAAAACTCGCCAGCCTCATCCTGACCATCAGCTTCGGCTTCGGCATGGTCAACTACTACAACCGCCCGCTGCCAGGAATCGGAACCAGCTTCCACAACCTCATCACCGATGAATCGCAGTTCCTTGCCGCGAAGATCACTCAGAATCAGTTGCAGACGGTGATTGACGGGGTGAGCGACTTCGAGGCTCGCCTCGATTCCCCCGGCTTTGGAGACTTTCTCGGCACGGCCATCTACGTCATCATCATCATTCTGCTTGCGGCAGCGCAGGCCGTCACCATCGTCGTCGTCGCCTTCGGGTTTATAGCAACGGCGGTCTGTGTGTTGGTAGGGCCGATTTTCATCCCATTCTTCATCGTTCCCGAGATGGAGTGGCTCTTCTGGGGATGGTTCAAGGCGTTCATCCAATACGCCTTCTATCAGGTGATCGCAGCGGCAGTGGTCTACATCATTGCCAACCTACTTATCGGAACTCTGAAATTGCCACCCGCAGGCACGCTCTCGACCGTGCAACTTATGGCCTGGTTCCCGGTGCTGCTTATTACTTTCCTGGCCTCGATCTATGCGCTTCTGAAAATTCCGGTGCTCACGAACCACATCTTCAGCGGCGCGTCTGGCGGCTCTTCCGGCGCGATTCTCGGCTTTCTCGCCGGAAGACTCAAGGCGTAGCGCACGAAACACTTCAGCAGCTTCAGGAGCAATTCACCATGAGCAAGGATTCGAGTTTCGACGATGCCAAGCGGCTCTATTTGGAACAATACGGTGATCCGATGGTGACGAACACCTATCTCAAGATTGCGCTCGTTCTACTTACGTTTGTGGCGCTCGCTCTCGGCCTAATCGACATGCGAACCATCCGCACGTTTCAGAACTTCCGCCCGCTTGTCATTCGCATTGACCAACTGGGCCGGGCCGAAGCACTCAGCTACAGCAACTTCGAGTACAAGCCCCAGGATGCCGAAGTGCGCTACTTCCTCTCGCAGTTCTGCCAGCTCTACTACGGGCGAAATCGCTACACCATCAACGACGATTTTTCGAAGTCTTTGTACTTCCTCGACGGTAAGCTCGCCAGCGACATCATTGATGCCTACAAAAAGAACGACATCATTAAGGACTTTCTGGCCGACCCGACGAAGCCCGAAATCGACATTGACGTGAAGAACGTCTCGGTCGAGCAACTCGACAAGCCGCCGTACCGCGCGCGTGTGGACTTCTACATGGTGTACTACTCGCCCGCCGACCACAGCGAACTCAAGCGCACCCTTTACACCGCCAATTTCGTGTTCTTTTTCAGAAGCAAGGTTCCCAACGAACTCATTCCCATCAACCCCCTCGGAATGACCATCACGTACTTCCGCGAAGACGAAGCCTTCAACTAGCTCAACTTCATTAGGAGCCTCAACATGATCGCGAACGCACTCCTCATAACCCTTGCCGTTTTGCTTGGCATTGCCTTCTACCTGATGGGCGAGTTGCGATTCCTCGTGCCCTATCGCGTGTTGCTCTTCCACCAGTACGGCTGGGCGTTCGCCATCTTCTTCGGCGGGCTGTTTGTGAACGTGTTCGCGGGGACCTTCGTGCTCATTCGCAAGTTCCTGCTCAAGGACACGGGACGCAAGCTCTCGCACATCGACAAGCAGTTTCACTTTCAGAGCATTGAATTGCCGTCCGATGAGAGGAATTGATGTCCCGTTACGACCCCTTCGCTCCCGATGAATTACGCGAGCCAAGTCCAGGTACCGAAGGCTCGCGTGAACGCAAGCCGGAAGATCGCTCGCCTAGCATCGGGCGGAGCGGAACAGGGCGCGAGGAAACAAGCAATTCGCGTGCGGGAAATGACCGAAACCCCGAAAGGGACCGGCAGCACCGCCAAAAGTACCAAGATCGTGACCGCACATACGACCTACGCGAATCGGAAATGCGGGTGCTCGCCGACATCGGCCAGTTCCGCGCCGTGCGCACGCGAGACCTCGTTGAGGTTCGCTATGGCGGAGATGCCCGGCAAGCTGAGCGCGACATTACCAATCTAAAATCTCAGGGCCTCCTTCAGCAGAAGACCCTCGACGGCAAAGAGAAGGAGCCTCTCCTTGCCCTGACCCAAGAAGCGCATCAGTTCCTCGACCGCAATCGGCCTGATGAGCTGACAAAAAGCCAGGTCCTCTATCACGGCTTCGTGAAGCCACGCGAAGCTCGCCACGACGCTGAGGTCTACCGGCTCTACGAGCACGCTGCAAAAGAAATCACGCGGGAAGGCGGAACGAACCTTCGCGTTGTCCTCGACTTCGAACTGAAACGCAACCTCTATCGCGACCTTGCAACGCTCAAAGACTTGCCCCCCGACCAGCAGCAAGAAGAGTGCGAGCGCATCTCTCAGAGCCACGGGTTGACAGTCGTGAACGGCAAGATACCTCTGCCCGATCTGCGAATCGAATACGAAACACGCGACCACCAGCAGGCCCGCGTTGACTTGGAATTGGCCACCGAGGACTACCGCGCCGCAGGGATTGCCGAAAAGACGAGGGCCGGCTTCACCATTTACGCACCACGAGACGAGGCCGCTCGCCTTCGCGCCGCCATTCGAGACCCCGAACTCACACGAGGAATATTGAGCCTATGAACTTCTCCCACACGCAGATAGGGAATCTCAGGAAACTCGGTTATACCGAGCGCGAAGCACGCTTCCTGTATATTGTCGCCATTCATTCCGGCTACTTCACGCAAACCCAGCTTTGCCCGTTTCTCGCCAGCAAATCTGGCCGCGCAACTCGCTCGTTTACCTCGCGCTTGCTTTCACGCAAGCACGCACACGAGCGCAAGTACCAGAACAATACCCATGTGTATCACCTTGCTCACAAGCGCATCTATCAG
>DASYYR010000086.1:0-3412 GCA_035933575.1 Candidatus Acidiferrales bacterium
CCCACGTCGACGTGCGACATCAGCGCGCGCCCGACCGGCCATTTAAATCCGGGCTCGTCCCATCCGGCGGGAAGTTCCATAATTCCCGGGACGGACGCGCCGCTCTTCGTGTGTACCAGCGCCGCGTGCCCCAAAAAGAAATCGGAGATTCCGCCGCCACCGCTCACGGCGAGCGTGCCATTGGGCATCACTTCCTCAACGATGTAGCCGATTTCGTCCAAGTGGGCGACGACCATTATCTTCGGGGCGTGAGCACTCGCTGGCGCGCTGGCCAAGTGAAGAATTAAGTTGCCAGCGTCGTCGGTTTCGGTTCTCGCCCATTTTGGAAGAAGTTGATTTACAGCTTCGCGTACAAGGGTTTCGTGGCCGCTCACGCCATAGGTTTCGACGAGGCGCGAAAGGATTTGCTCGTTTGCCGGAGGCGTGTTCATCGGGGCTGGATCCGTTGCGGCGCCCGCATCAGAAACGTCGGACTTTGTAATCGAGCCCTGCAGATACGCCTGCAACAAATCCGTCAAATCGTTCAGGTCTTTGGCGCTGATCATTTCCGCGGGCGTATCCGGCCAATCCGTGGCAATCGCGAGATGGACGGCGCGCGCGGGCGTTTTCGGTGCAGGCAAATAACTGCGAGGCATCAGCGCCGCGGAATAATCCTGTTCGATGGGAATTTTATTCTCTTCCGCGATTTTCTTCAGGTCGGCCGTTAGTCCCGAAAATTTCGCATTGGGATCCTGTTCACCCACCAGGACGCCGCTGCCCACGTCGCGTCGCGGCCCGCGATGCAGCGTTGGTTCCGTTGGAATCGGCGGGCTGGCCGTCAGTCGTCCAACGTAAATCAATTCGTCGGGCTGCACGGCGTCGAGCATGCGTTCGAGGCCGCGTGCGCCTGCCCACTGCTGTGCTACGAAAGCCACGACCAGCGTCCCATTCAGTTTCGACACATCCAAACGGCGTAACAATTCCACGAGCGCAACATCGCCAAAGCGGTCACCAATGGCCGGCGATGCGTAAAAGTTCGAGTCCAAAGTGTAAAACGTGCGATCAATCGCCACCGGGCTCAAAAGGTCGGCGCCCACACGCTTCGCTTGAGCCGCGGAGGTCGCGCCAACGTCCACCCACATATTTTCAATGTCCGAAGGATCCGAAGGATGCAATCGTCCAGGTTGGAGATGCACGGAAAGCCCGGCCACGACGCCGTTAATCCATTTTCCCGAGGGCGCCTGAATTTCCACCGGCTGCGCGGAATAAAGCTGGTTGAACATGGGCAATTCGCCGAATTGAGGCAAGCGCTGAAGCTGAAGGTAGCCGTCGTCTGTGACCTTGCTGACAACGTATCCGGGCTCGTCCATCGGCGCGACGAGCAAGCGCTTCGGGCCGCCGCTGCCTAGCGTCACGATTACGTCGCCCAGATTGTCCGTCGTCGGCGAGAAAGCTTTGAGACGCTCCCGGATTTTGGCGGCTAGATCTGCCTCGTAACCTGGAATCGCAGGCGTTTCGACGAATTCCTTCATGTCTTGCGCCACTGAGCCTGGCACGTTGGGGGCGTTGGATTGTGGGAATGCAGATGTGGCGATGCACGCGAGAATTGCGACGAAAAATACAAATGTTACTCGCTTGATCATGGCTGATGGCTTCCTTGTGGGCACGGTGGCCTTCGGATTTGAGTTTTCAAGCCGCGCGTTCCTCCGTAGACGGTAGGGCGAATGCGCGAACCCGCGAATGTAACGCACGCGCGCGCGCTCCGCAACATTTTCAGTTACAGTGCTGCTGTTTTCTTGCGTGCGTTCGCGAAACTCGAAGAAAATCCGCGAACGCTTCATAAGGCAACGTACAATTCGCACGGAGGTTGCCATGCGAAAAATTGTTGCGCTGGTCGCGTTTGCCACGACGTTGCTGGTGACGATGGTGTTGACTGCACCGGGCGCAGTAGCCCAGGTGCCGAACGGCAATGCGCCCAATGCGCGGCCTCGTGCGCGCGACCTTGGCATTCACCCCGGCATTTATGAGCCAGGGCCACTCAACGCGATTACCGATGTTGCTGGGGTGCGGGTCGGGCAGGCGACCATCATACAAGGCGAGAATGTGCGCACGGGAGTGACTGCTATCTTTCCGCATCCCGGCAATATGTTTCAGGAAAAAGTGGCGGGAGCCATCTACGTATTCAACGCGTTCGGCAAACTCGTCGGCTCGACGCAGGTCAACGAACTCGGCCAGATTGAAACGCCCATCCTGCTTACCAATACGCTGAGCGTGTGGGACGCTGCTGCCGCCCTCACGGACTGGATGCTCGCGCTGCCGAAGAATGAAGAAGTGCGTTCGATCAATCCGGTGGTGGGCGAGACGAATGATGGATGGTTGAATGACATTCGCGGGCGCCACGTAAAAGCGGAAGACGTGCGTCGTGCTCTCGAATCCGCAAACGCCGGTCCCGTCGAAGAAGGGGCAGTGGGTGCGGGCACGGGAACGGTGGCGTTCGGATGGAAGGGTGGAATCGGAACAAGCTCGCGTCATCTTCCAGCGGAGGCCGGTGGTTACACCGTCGGAGTGCTGGTGCAGACAAATTTTGGAGGGAATCTGACGATTGCCGGCGTGCCGGTCTACCGTGACCTCCAGCCGCCGAAAGCCGCATCCGCCGGGAGGGACGAAAAGAGCAATTCCGCGGACGGGTCATGCATGATTGTGGTTGCGACGGATGCGCCTCTCGATGCGCGCCAATTGCGCCGGCTGGCCAAGCGCGCGATTCTTGGCTTGGGGCGCGCCGGTTCTTCTGGCAGCAATGGCAGCGGTGATTTCGTGATTGCGTTTTCGACAACGAATCGAATCGCAGCCGATGCAAGAATGTTGCCGCCCATCCGATCACTGTCCGAGGAGTCTTTGTCGCCGCTCTTCGAAGCCGCGGGAGAAGCCACAGAGGAAGCCATTGACAACTCGCTGCTGCGCGCAACGACGGTTCGTGGACGTGACGGCCACGTTGTGGAAGCGTTGCCTATCGACCGTCTAAGAGGAATACTCGCCGCTCACGGGGTCCATCCGTGAGATTCGCGGCCGGCAGTGTAGTTTACTCCGCGCGACAAAGTTCCGCAGTGAGCGTTTCCCGATGGCTCAATGCCAAGCGATCTACTTTTGAGAGACTAAACAAGTACGCCGCGGCGGCAATAGCGGCGAAGGCAAGAAAAATCGGCGTTGCCAAGGCCAGCCGGTTGAAATGTTTCGTCAGCAGGAAAACGCCGGCGCCCAGTCCGATCAGGATGCCCTGGGTGACCATGCCTAGCAACATTGTTACGCCGGCCAATTTCTTTTTTCGGAACGCCCCGAAGTCGAGCTTGCGGGGATAGCAGACAGACAAAATATTCCCGACGGCGAAATTGGCGAGCGTGGCGTAAAGAAGTCCCGCGAACGTTGCCGTCACAAT
>DASYYR010000007.1:0-17585 GCA_035933575.1 Candidatus Acidiferrales bacterium
AATCGGTTCATGAAAACGCCCTTCGTGCGGCGCATTTGCTCGACTTGCTGAAAAGCCTTCATCCGCGCGTCAGCGGGAATGTGTCCCAGAGGGAATGCGCGCTGGCGGAAGAACCAATCGGCGCGCTGGCGAATCTGAAGAGCGGAATCGTGCTCATGCTGTCCTTCGCCGCGCGGATGATCGGCTTGCCCCACGAGCGGCAGAAATGATCCGGTAAGCAGCAATATGACAATCGCCAGGCTGACGCCAAAGCGGTGACTTTTAGCAAAACGCACGACTGCCGTGAAAGCGGATTTGACGCAGCGCAAACCGTTATTAGTTAGAAGCACGGAACTTCCTCCCAATGGGCTCGATCAAATGAATCCTAACGATGCAACTTACCAATGCTGGACGCAATGCCGGAACTACACGCCGTGCAATTCCCGGCAACCCCTCCACCCGAGAGGAAGCCTTCCCCGAAGAAACTAAATCGCTTCGGCCTTAGATGCTAAATCTTTCGTTTTGGATAGCGCCTGACTGCACACAGTATCAGCGCGATGATGCCGGCGCGGCGCAGAACTCTGGTTGCGGGCAAGCCTAACCTTAAACAATGAACACGCGAACTCGGTCTAAGTTGCAGCCTTGGCCCTTTGAATCTCATGCTCGCGAGATCGAGCAAAGGGCGCTCGACATAGCTTATCAGTGTTCTGGAACGCAGGGCGGAGTGTTCGCTAGTGGGACGCTCGAGTCCCACTATCGGGCGTGCAGAGCCCGTTGATTCGGTGTATAATGTCCATAATCCACACAGGATGAAAGATTTAACCGCGGAAGGATGACGGTATCCGAATTGCGGTTATGTGGGGTAGACGAGGAGAATTGACTTGGATATACAACGGCCAGAAGTAAAACGGAAAAAACGAATTCGTCGAATTATATATATTGCCATCATTCTGATTCTGCTGCCATTGGTCACGTACGGACTTTCGCGGCTCAAGCCTGCACCACCGTCGGTGGACGGTTCGGTCATTTGGGCAGGAGACTCTGGAACCGTTAAGCGCGGCGACATGACGATCGAAGTTCAAGGCCTCGGCACGCTGGTGCCGGAAACCACGAGAATCATACCGGCCATCACCGAGGGGCGCGTGGAACAGCGACTGATGCTTGCAGGAACAAAGGTGAAAGCCGATACCGTAATTCTGGTCCTCAGCAACCCTCAACTTGAGCAGCAATACTTGGGAGCGAAATACCAACTGATATCCGCGGAAGCCCAATACAAGAACTTAAAAGCGACGTTGCAAAATCAACTCATGGCCCTGCGCTCGACGGCAGCTGGGATTCGTTCGCAATATCACGTGGCGCAAATGCAATCGGACGCCGACGAAAACATGTACAAGCAAAACGTAGGCCCCAAAATCAACTACGACAAGTCCCTAGTCGCAGCGACTGAATTGAAAGCGCAAAACGATCTGGCCCAGAAGCAGGTCGATACGTTCGCGGCCTCCATGCAGGAGCAGATGGCCGTGCAGCAAGCCACGATCGACCAAGACAAGGCGCAGGAGCAGCTCTACGCGCACCAGGTCGACCAGTTGAGAGTGCGGCCAGGTATTGACGGCGTGTTGCAGGAACTACCCGTGGAAGTGGGCCAGGAAGTGACGCCGGGGACCGAACTCGCGAAAGTCGCCCAACCTTCCCAACTGAAAGCGCAGCTGCAAATCGCGGAGACGCAAGCGCGGAATATCCAGCTTAATCAGACCGCTTCGATTGACACTCATAATGGCATCATACCGGGCCACGTGATTCGCATCGATCCTGCAGTCGTGAATGGCACACGCACCGTGGATGTACATTTGGACGGCCCGCTGCCTGAGGGTGCCGTGCCAAACCTCAGCGTGGAGGGAACGGTTCTGATTGAAAAGTTGACGAATGTGTTATATGTAGGCCGCCCGGTGCACGGCGATCAAAACAGCACAATTGGCCTGTTCAAGGAGATCAATGGGGGCAAAGAAGCCGTGCGCGTTAACGTCGAGATTGGTAAGACGTCGGTAAGCGAAGTGCAGGTCCTAAAAGGACTGAACGTGGGAGACGTTGTAATTCTTTCCGACATGTCTGCCTATGATGCTTTTGATCGGATTCGGATCAATTAGAGTTTAAAGACACTTGCTGGCGAAGGAGCGAGAATGGACAGCACGACGAAAGCATTGATTCACCTCGACGGCGTTACGAAAGTATTCTTCACCGACGAAATTGAAACGCACGCGCTCGCGGGGGTTCACCTGGAAATAAAGGTAGGGGAATTCCTGTCGATCGCCGGACCCTCGGGTTGCGGCAAGTCGACTTTGCTTTCGATTCTCGGGCTTCTCGACTCGCCCACCGATGGCGCATACACGCTGAATAACCAGCCCGTGGCGAATCTGTCGCTATCCGACCGCACGCGGATTCGGAACCGCGAGATTGGCTTCATTTTCCAGGCGTTCAACCTGATTGGCGACCTCACCGTCTTCGAGAACGTCGAGCTCCCGCTCACCTATCGCAGCATGGCGTCGGCGGAGCGTAAGCAGCGCGTCCAGCAAGTGCTGGAACGCGTGGGCATGGCGCATCGCATGAAGCACTACCCATCGCAACTCTCCGGCGGTCAACAGCAGCGCGTCGCCGTAGCGCGTGCGCTTGTAGGCCAGCCCTCCATCCTGTTGGCGGACGAGCCGACCGGAAACTTGGACTCGAAGAACAGCGAAGCGGTAATGGATCTTTTGCGGCAACTCCATGGCGAGGGCGCGACGATTTGCATGGTCACGCACGATCCTCGATTCGCCAGTGTGGCGGACCGTTCGATTCACTTGTTTGACGGGCGCATCGTCGAAGAAACGATGCGGGCGCAAACGCAGACCGTCTGAGCGTCTTTTCAGGGAATCCCCAAGCGTATTTTTCGAAAGCTTGGGGTGTGCCCGCACGATTGGGAGGTGGGAACCGATGAACGCTTTCTTGCAGGATTTGCGCTTCGGCATCCGAACGCTGGCAAAAAATCCGGGATTCGCCGTGGTTGCTATTTTGACTCTGGCGCTGGGTATTGGCGCGTCCACGGCAATTTTCTCGGTTGTGGATGCGGTGCTGCTTCGCCCCCTGCCGTATCCGAATCCCCAGCAAATCGTGACCGTGAATGAACAGGAGGGAGGCGGTCATCGAGCACACCCGACGGATCCGAATTTCTTGGATTTTCGCGCGCAGAATCACACATTGAGCGCGCTGGCAATGTTTGCCTCGATTCCGGAATCCGTTTCCGGCGGAAGTGAACCCATGCGCGTGAACGTCGGTTTGGTGTCTCAGGATTTTTTCAAGGTTCTTGGTGTCGAGCCTCTTCGCGGGCGCACATTTACACCAGAGGAACTTGTCGAGCACGGCGCGCCGGCGATAATCGTGAGTTACGGTTACTGGCAGCGATATCTCGGCGGAGCCGAAGATTTGTCGCAGGTTCGCTTGACCATGAACGGAACGGCGTATCCGATCATCGCTGTGATGCCACAGGGATTCGATTTTCCTCATGGTGTATCAGCCTGGGCTGCATGGGAGCGCTACGGCTGGGGAATGAGCCGCACCGCGCACGACGGAGAAGGCATCGGTCGCCTTCGGGACGGCATCACCATCGAACAGGCGCGCGCGGATCTGGACACCATCGCCCGCCGAATTCATGCGCAATACGGCAAAACCGAAAATCCTAACTATTTCCTGACGGGCGCCATAGTCACTCCGCTCGCAGATGAGATTGTTGGGCCGGTGAGCGGAACGCTGCTCGCCCTCTTCGGCGCGGTGATTTTGCTGTTTTTGGTGGCCTGCGCGAATGTCGCTGGCCTTTTGCTGGCGCGCACTTCGGCGCGGCGCAAAGAATTGGCGATTCGCGCGGCGCTCGGCGCAGGCCGCGGCCGCTTGGTTCAGCAACTGCTTGCCGAATCGCTCGCACTTGCCGTTGCCGGCGGCG
This sequence comes from Candidatus Acidiferrales bacterium, assembly GCA_035933575.1. Taxonomy (GTDB): domain Bacteria; phylum Acidobacteriota; class Terriglobia; order Acidiferrales; family UBA7541; genus DAHUXN01. The sequence continues at coordinate 3,950 of DASYYR010000007.1, forward strand.
TGCTCGGAATTTTCCTAGCCCTATGGACCACGAATTTACTTCCCGAGATACTGCCGGGGGATTTTCCGCGGCAGCAAGGCATCGCGATCAATGGGCAAGTGCTTCTCTTCACTGTCCTCGCCACTTTAATTGTTGCGGCAGGGCTTGGATTGTTTGCTGCCTTGAGGGCTGCGCGTCTGGATTTGAACGACGCGCTAAGCGCGGGCTCGCGCGGTTACAGCAGCGGCAGTCAGAGGGCACGCAGCGCTCTGGTGATCGGCGAGATTGCCGCGACGCTGGTGTTGCTTGTGGGCGCCGGGCTTTTTGGCCGAAGCTTTCTGCAGTTAATTTCCGTGAGTCCGGGATTCAGCGGACAGAATTTGCTGGTTATGAAGTTTTCGCTTCCTGCGTCAGAGGCTGCACACACGTTTGGGCTGAACGAGACCGAGATCGCAAAGCAGACACAGTTTCTGAACGAGGCGCTGGCGCGAGTTCGAGCGATTCCCGGTGTTCAGTCCGCGGGAGCCACCGGAGCGCTGCCGATAGCGGATGCGGATGGATTCCCCAATGGACTCTTCTTGATTCTCAATGGCCAGCCCGCACCCACCAGTGACCAGGAGTGGAGTCGCTTTGCCCTGAACAAGAAACAGACAGGAGTGGCGGATTACGCCGTTGCGAGCGGAGATTTTTTCCGCGCGGTGGGAATCCCGCTGATTCGCGGCCGGCTGTTCAACGCGCAGGACGGCCCCAACACGCCGCACGTTGCGCTGATTAGCCAAACACTGGCGCGCGAGAAGTGGCCGAATCAGAATCCGGTCGGCCAGCAAATTTTCTTCGGCAACATGGACGGCATCATGAAGCCGCTCACAATTGTCGGCGTCGTCGGTGACATTCGCGCCGAAGGGCTGGATCGGCCGGCGAGTCCGGTGATTTTTGTGGACTATCGCCAGCGGGGACTCGCCGTGAACAGTTCACCCGCACTAGTTTTGCGCACTACGCTGCCCGCGAGCGCGATTGTGCCCTCGGCGCGGGCAATTTTTCATCAACTCAACCCAAACATTCCGGTGGAATTCACCACTTATGTGGAAGCTCTCGGCGGTTGGATGGCCCAGAAGCGTTTCCTGATGCTTCTCGCCGGAGTTTTTGCCGGCGCGGCCCTGTTGCTCGCGGCGGTGGGCATTTACGGACTGGTGGCGAATTCCGTCACACGAAGGACGCAGGAAATCGGCATACGCCTTGCGCTTGGCGCACAACGAGGCGATGTGCTGCGTCTGATCGTGGGCGAAAGCGCCCGGCTCGCTGTCGCAGGCTTAGTGATTGGCATTGCGCTGTCGCTCGCGACGACGCAGCTGATATCGAGCCTGCTCTACGGAGTGAAGGCTACCGATCCGGTTACATTCTTGGTTGTGGCTGTGATTTTGTCCGCGGTGGCGCTGCTGGCTTCCTACATTCCGGCGCGGCGCGCGATGCGCCTCGATCCGATGATTGCCTTGCGCTACGAATAGGAGATTGACGATGGGCAGCCTGCTGCAAGACCTACGCTACGCAATTAGAATGCTGCTGAAATCGCCGGGCTTCACCGCAATCGCGGTGTTGACGCTTGCTCTCGGCATCGGCGGAAACGCCACTGTCTTCAGTTGGGTGCAGTCCGTTCTTTTGCATCCGCTTCCGGGCATAGAACACTCGAACCGCCTCGTCGCCATCGAAACCGTCATGCCCAGCGGCGAATACCACACAAGTTCATATCCCGATTTCCGCGATTACCGTGACCAGAACGAAGTCTTTTCCGGGCTTGTAGGCTTCGAGCTTGTGCCGGCGAACATGACCTGGGCAGGCAACAAACAAGAGCAGCGGGTTTGGGGGGAGATTGTCACGGAAAATTATTTTGACGTGCTTGGCGTGCGCGCCGAACGGGGGCGGCTGCTCGAGGCGAAGGATCGCGGCGCATTGAACAGCGATCCTTTTATCGTCCTGAGCTATCCATTTTGGCAGCGCCAGTTCGGCGCAAATCCAGGCATCATCGGTCAGACCGTTAACATCAACAGGCACAGTTTCACGATCGTCGGAATTGCGCCACGCGGTTTTCAAGGAACGATCGTAGGCGTGGCTCCGGATTACTGGGTGCCGATGATGATGCAGCCGGTAATTCTTCCTGGCGAAGATCTAGAGCAGCGCTCGCCAACTTTCGTCCATCTGATGGGGTCGCTCAAGCCCGGCGTCACGGTAGCGCAAGCGCAGGCGAACTTGTCGACCATTGCACGCCGCATCGCGGGGGAATATCCCGCCTCCAGTCGCAATGTGGGAATCTTCGTCGCGCCGGTCTGGAAGGCCCATTACGGCGCCCAGAGTCTTTTGCTTTCCGCACTGCTGTTTCTTTCGGTCGTTGCGGTGCTGGTGCTGCTGATCGCCTGCGCGAATATTGCTAACTTGCTCCTCGCGCGTGCCGCCAGTCGCGAGCGGGAAATCGCGGTCCGCTCCGCGCTCGGCGCCAGCAGGACGCGCTTGCTGCAGCAGTTGCTTGTCGAAAGCCTGCTCCTCGCTTTGGCGGGCGGCGTTGGTGGAATTCTTGTCGCTTCGTGGGCCGCGAATTTACTCGTTTTCTTTTTTCCCGCCGGAGTTTTCCCAATAGGGCTTTCGCTCGGCGTTAACGCTGAGGTGCTCGTCTTCACGGTTGCCCTATCCATGCTGACTGGCGTCATCTGTGGAGTCGTTCCCGCGCTCCGCGCTTCTTCGCCGAATCTCAGCCGCTCGCTGAAAGACGGAGGCCGCACAAGTTCAGCAGGCTCCGAGCACGGCCGCCTACGGAGCCTTCTCGTGGTTTCGGAAGTTGTCCTTGCGCTCGTACTTCTCGTCAGCGCGGGCCTGTTGCTGCGGAGCGCCAAAGACGTGCAGGCCGCGAGTCCAGGGTTTAACGCAAATCACGTGCTGCTTGCCGCCTTTGATCTTCGTCCAAACGGTTACACGAACGAGTCCTCGCACGCGTTTTATGACAATCTGATCCAGCGCCTTCGCGTCCTGCCCGGCGTTAAATCCGTAACCATGGAGCGCTACGTTCCTTTGTGGTTTTACGGCCGAGGGTATACGGAGCCGGTGATCGAGGGCTACACACCGGCGCCCAACGAAGACATGTATATTGATTTCAACGATGCTGGGCCAAACTATTTTTCGACCATGCAGATTCCGGTGATCGACGGCCGCGATTTCACGGAACAGGATCGACAAGGCGCGCCCCTGGTTGTGATCGTCAATCAGACAATGGCGCAAAGGTTTTGGCCGGGACACACGGCGATCGGACACCGCATCTTCAGTTGGCATCGCTGGTGGACCATTGTCGGCGTCGTGAAAGACATCAAGTACCACACCATGACGGAGCAGCCGGAAGCATTTCTTTATTTTCCGTCCCTCGAAAATGGTCAAACCGATTCGAATGTCCTCATTCGAAGCTCTGGTGACTTGGCGAGCTTGCTCGGGGAAGTGCGCGAAACAGCGAAATCGCTTGATCCGGGCGTGATGGTCCTGCAAGCAGGAAATCTCGATGAGCTCGTTCGCATCTCTCTTTTTTCCTACCGCACCGCGGCTGCGCTTTCCGCCGTTTTGGGTGTTCTCGGACTGCTTCTGGCGACAATTGGAATATACGGTGTCCTTTCGTATTCCGTGAGCCAGCGCACGCACGAAATCGGCGTTCGCATGGCGCTCGGCGCGCAACCCCGCAACGTTCTGCGGCTTGTGCTCAGACAGAGTGCGACGCTGGTGATCGCCGGCATTGCCATCGGAATCGTCGCTTGTTTTGCCATCACTCGCCTGATGTCCAGCCTGCTTTTCGGTGTTACGGCAAGGGACCCCGCGACGTTTATCGGCGTGCCTGTCTTGATCGTACTCATTGCTCTGGCTGCTTCCTATATTCCGGCGCGGCGCGCGATGCGCTTGGATCCCATGGAAGCGCTGCGCTACGAATAATGGTTTCGGCGCAGCATGGAAAACTGCCCAGAAAATCGCAACTCGCGTAGAATCGGGGAACCTGAACTGGCTGCACCTGATCGAAGGTGAAGGATAGCGGCCTAAGTTCACGAATTCCAATTCTGGGAGGATGTAATGCAAGATGTTTTGCAAAGGCTTAATGCGAGGATTCACAAACTCCTCAATCCAACGTTGATTGCGTCGATCGCTGTGCTTGGACTGACCGTGGGCCTCGGCGCGCAAACCGAGCCGCCGAAGGGGAAAACGGCCGCGGAAGTCTACAAGAATATTCAAGTCCTGAAGGATGTTCCCGCGAATCAGCTCGTACCCGGAATGCGCTACATCACCACAGCCCTTGGCGTGAAATGCGACTACTGCCACGTAAAGGACAATTTCGCGAGCGATGACAAGCGTCCCAAGCAGACCGCGCGTCAGATGATGACCATGCTTTTCGCTATCAACAAAGACAATTTCGACGGACGCTCCGAAGTGAGTTGCTATACGTGCCATCAAGGTCACAACGAGCCTATGGGCGTGCCAGCGCTTCCCGCGGAAGCAACCGAGCCACAATTCATCCGCCCAACTCCCGGCGCACAGAGCCAGCCGCTTCCGAACGCCGATGCAGTGCTCGACAAATACGCGCAAGCCATTGGCAGCGAACAGGCGCTGAACAAAGTCGCATCGCGAGCCGTTCATCTCGACGAAACCGATAGCGACGGCAAGAGCTACGCGATTGAAGCTTACGAAAAAGCGCCCGGTAAAATGTATGAAGTGACGACCTTGCCGGAAGGACAAGTTACGGCCGGCTTCGACGGCACGCGCGCATGGATCACCACCGACCGTGGAACGCGCGACGCGGAGGGGTTCGACGCAATCGTTCTGCGGAGTGAGGCGCAAGTCAATCCGGTGGCCGCGCTTAAGTCCTACACGGGCAGGCGTGTTCGCGGCCAAGCGAAAATCGGCGACACAACGGCGTACGTCATGATGGGCAAGGCTCCCGACGGCATTGTCGAGTTTCTGTTTTTCGACGAGCAGTCCGGGCTGCTGGTCCGGCGCATGATTCGCGACACAACTATCTTCGGCGCACTGCCTATCGAAGCCGATTACTCCGATTATCGCGACGTGAACGGTGTCAAGATCCCGTACAAGACCACTTGGTTTACGGCGGGAGAATCTTCAACGTACACGATCAAGGATGTGAAGGACAACGTGCCGGTCGACGACTCGAAATTCGAGCCGCCGGCTAAACAACAGTAGAACTCGCGAGCTTGCACGAGGTAAAGCGTGGCGGGAGCGAGTGCCAAGGAGAATCCATGGGAACTTTGCTGCAAGATCTCCGCTACGGGCTCCGCATGCTCGCGAAGTCTCCGGCATTTACCGCCGTCGCGGTGTTGACGCTGGCGCTCGGCATTGGCGCCAACACCGCGATTTTCAGCCTGATCAACGCTGTCATGCTGAAAACTCTTCCCGTGAAAAATCCGCAACAGCTCGTCCTGTTTCAATGGGATGACAACAAATGGCCGCCGCAGTTCGGGCAAACTGGTAACGACTCGAAATATTCCTTTTCCTATCCGGCGTTCGATGAATTCCGCAAGCAAAACAAAGAGCTGTCGAGTGTCTTCGCCTGGGTGCCGCTGGGTTTCAACGATCAAAACATGACCGTGGGAATCAACGGCGAGCCAACGCTGGCGAACGGAATGATGGTAACGGGCGAATATTTTTCGGGCTTGGGCGTGACTCCCTTGATCGGTCGGGGAATCACCGAGGCCGATGAAGATCGTGGCGCGCCGCGTGTGGCGGTGCTCAGTTACGCCTACTGGACTGGCCGGTTCGCGCGCGACGCCGCGATTATCGGGAAGAGCGTCACGCTGAACGGAATACCCTTCACGATTGTCGGTGTCGCTCCTCCCGCGTTTTACGGCGTAGAAACCGGAACGGAACCAGACATTTGGCTTCCTTTCGACGACAAGGAGAACATGCGGCCGTGGAGTTCACAGCCGGGAGGAAGCGGAGCGAATTCCGTCTTCACCGCGCGGAATTGGATTTGCCTGAACATCATGGGTCGGCTGAAAAATGGCGTGACGAAGGCGCAGGCGGCGAGCGCGCTGGACATTTTGTTTCGTCAAATCGTCACAGCGGACTGGCATCCGACGAAGCCGGACGACGTTCCACATTTTACGCTTGCGTCGGCGAGCCAGGGAATGCCGTATCTGCAAGAGAACAGCAAACAGCCGCTCTACATTTTGATGGTCGCCGTCGGGCTGGTGCTCCTGATTGCGTGCGCGAACGTGGCGACGCTGTTGCTGGGGCGGGCGACGGCGCGGAAGAAGGAAATCAGCGTGCGCCTGGCTATCGGAGCATCGCGAGGGCGTTTGATTCGCCAGTTGCTCACGGAGAGCGTGTTGATGGCCGTCCTGGGCGGCGCGCTGGGAATCCTGTTTGCCAGTTGGGGAACGCGCGCACTGGTGTCGCTGATGTCCGGCGGCGGCCCGATGGTTTTGGACGCGAGCGCTGATTCGAAGGTGCTCTTGTTTACGCTGACTGCGTCGCTATTCACGGGAATTGTATTCGGTCTCGCGCCAGCATTTCGTGTCACGCGCGTCGAACTCGCATCCGTGATGAAAGATAGCGCGACAAGCATTTCCGGCGCGCGCGACAAACACTCGCTGGGTAAGTCCCTGATCGTTGCGCAAGTAGCCGCGTCGCTGGTGCTGATGATTGGCGCGGGGCTTTTTGTGCGCACGCTGATCAATTTCGAAAAGCGAAACTTCGGATTCAATCAGCAGAATTTGCTCACATTTGGCGTGGATCCGACGCGCGCTGGTTATCACGATGCGCGGCTGATTGCGTTTTATTCGCAATTGCTCGACCGGGTTCAGGCCCTCCCCGGAATTAGAGCGGCTACGCTGATGGCATACGCGCCGTTTATCGGCTGGTCAAGCAACAATCCTGTGGCGATCGAGGGAGCTGCCCAGAAGCTCAGCAACATAACGGTTCGGTCGCAAACGATCGGCCCGGACTTTTTCAGCACGATGGGGATTCCCATCATTCTCGGACGCGGTATCAATCGCAGCGATACGACAGCTTCACCGATGGTCGCGGTGGTAGATGAAACTTTTGCGAAGAAGTTTTTCCCCGGCGAGAATCCGGTCGGGCATCGATTCAGCAGAAGTTCGACCTTCGACCCCAAGGACACAATCGAAATCGTCGGCGTGGCGAAACCCGCTGAGCTTACCGACGTGCACTCAAAGTTGAGACCGAAGGCTTATTACGCGTATGCGCAGATTCCCAAGTACTTGGACATGATGTACTTCGAAGTCCGCACGGAGGGACCGCCGGCGGCGACGGTGATTTCGGAGTTGCGCGATACAGTGCGCCAGGCCGATCCCGCTCTGCCGCTGATCAACATGAAAACGCAGACGGAGGAAACGAACGAAGCACTTTCGCGGGAATCGTTGTTCGCGCGCCTCACGACGGTTTTCGGCTTGCTTGCTCTCACGCTGGCGATGATCGGGCTTTACGGCACGATGGCGTATGCCGTTACGCGTAAGACGCACGAGATTGGGATTCGCATGGCGCTCGGGGCCAAGCCCGTCGACGTTCTCGGCATGGTTATCCGGCAGGGGATCACTCTCGCCTTGGTGGGCGTCGCAATTGGCGTGGTTGTCGCGCTCGGCGTCACGCGCCTTGTCACCAGCATGATTTACGGCGTTACGCCCTACGATCCTGTCACATTTGTGGCCGTGGCGATTCTGCTCGTGCTGGTTGCGGCCATTGCATGTTACGTTCCGGCGCGGCGCGCGATGCGAGTTGACCCGATGATTGCGCTGCGCTATGAATGATGTAGCGCATAAATGGCGCAACGGACCGCACTTCTAATCGGTACAGCAAATTATTAGAAATGAGCGTAAGTTATTGAAAACAAACGGTGACGACCAGTTCTAATCGGTACAAATTGGCAGTTTCCAGTCCCAGGGAGATGACACGTGATTCGAATGGTCGACGTTGAAAAGTTCTATGAATCAGGCGCAGGAAAAACGTGGGTGCTGCGCCGCATCAACCTGGATATTCGCGAGGGCGAATTCATCACCATCATGGGCCCTTCTGGCGCGGGCAAATCCACGTTGATGGGCATTGTCGGAATGCTTGATGGCTCCTGGAAAGGGCAATTCGATTTTGCCGGCCATGAAGTGCATAAGCTCGACAATCGCAAGCGCGTGGAACTCCACAAGAAATTCATCGGCTTCGTTTTCCAGCAATATCATCTGCTGGATAATCTCACCGTTGCGGAAAATCTCGATTTGCCTCTTTCTTATCGGGATATAAAAAAGTCGGAACGAGACGGCATGGTGGCAGACATTCTCGACCGTTTCCAAATCGTCGGGAAGAAGGGCCTCTATCCCAATCAGCTCTCGGGCGGACAGCAGCAACTTGTCGCCGTGGCTCGCGCGGTCATCGGGAATCCGAAGCTCATTCTTGCAGACGAGCCCACGGGCAGTTTGCATTCCAGCCAAGGCAAGATGATCATGGATCTCCTCAAGAAGCTCAACGACGAAGGAACCACGATCATTCAAGTCACGCACAACGAAGCTTGGGCGGCCTACGGCAACCGCATAATTCAGCTTGCCGATGGCTGGATCGTCGATGGCGGCGCGCAAGCGACGAAAGCCTGACACGCGCCAACCTGCGTGAGCCCAATCCCGATGTCTCAAAAGCGCCTTGCCAGTAGTGCGTTTGGCGCTGGACCGATGCCGCTGTTCGGAATCGCAACAGCCAAGTCCCGCAAGCGGGCGGAGGTTCAACCCAAAGTATCCACCACGAACAATAAACCATTTATAATCAGTTGAATGGGAGCTGACCGGAATGGCGCTCTAGCTGCCCTATACTGTTGCAGCAGATGGTCCGGTTCGGCCTCCTGCGACGGCGAAAAAACGAGGAAAAGACGTGGTGTGGGAATGTGCAGTGCAAGCAGGACCTAACTCTCCAACGGGCTCGACAGCCGAGCTGGCGGCAGGCCCGCGTGTGCTTGTCGCGGATGACCAAACGGACGTACTCGAAGCGTTGCGTCTGCTGCTCAAGGGAGAAGGCTACGAACTTGAGATGGTGAATTCGCCAGCCGCTTTGCTTGCCGCGCTGTCGCGCCGCTCGTTCGATCTACTGCTTATGGATTTGAATTACGCGCGTGACACCACGTCCGGCCAAGAAGGCCTCGATCTGCTTTCGCAGATTCACCAATTAGATGACACGCTCCCGATTGTGGCCATGACCGCGTGGGGCAGCGTGGAATTGGCAGTGGAAATTATGCGTGAGGACGTGCGAGATTTCGTCCTGAAACCGTGGAACAACGGCAGACTGCTGAACATTGTTCGATGCGAGATCGAGAAGGGGCAACGGGCGCGGGCGGCGAAGAAGAGTCAAACACACGGCACGGCTGGCAATCATTCTCATGAAAACGGAGACTGGGAAGAAGCAGAAAGAACGCAGCTCGGATTTCTGCCGAAGGAAATTCCGGAGATTCCCGGCTGCGAATTTTCGGGCGCCTGGTTGCCCGTTCACGGCATCGGCGGCGATTATTTCGACGTTCTGCGGCTTGACGCGAATCGATTCGCGCTTTGCATTGCCGATGTCGCCGGAAAGGGAATCGCGGCCGCGCTGCTGATGTCGAATTTGCAAGCGACGGTGCGCAGTTTGGCGGCGCAAAATTTGGAGCCGGCCGAATTGACGGAACGTGTTAATCGATTGATTGGCGAAAACACGGCACCCGATCGTTTCATCACTTTCTTTTATGCCGTGTTCGATGCGCGGAGTCGTCGAATGCTTTATAGCAATGCTGGGCACAACGCGCCGATCGCGCTGGGACGCGATGGTTCTGTCAGGCGCTTGAGCAGTGGCGGCCAAGCGCTTTCCATTTCCGCGGGCCAATATTACGAACAAGAGGAAATTGTTTTGACCGAAGGCGACCGCTTGATTTTGTTTACCGATGGAATCACCGAGACTACGGATCGTCATGGAGAAGAGTTCGGCGAGACAAGATTGTTGGCTGTTCTGCAGGAAAACCGCACACTCGGCGCAACCAGGATTCAAAAAAATGTGCTGGGCCGAATTGCTGAGTTTAATGGAGAAAACTTTCAGGATGACGCAACGCTGATCTTGCTCGCTGTCGGATAGATTCCATGCTCGCATCACAATGTTGCGATTGAAATTTTTGGCGATTCCCAGACGCTAGATTAACGAATCCCAAAAGCGCTACGCAGGAGATGCTCACAATGGGAACCCTTTGGCAGGATTTTCGCTACGGACTCCGAATGCTCGCGAGGAACCGCGGCTTTGCGATTGTCGCCATTCTTTCGCTAGGGTTGGGAATCGGGGCAAATACAACCATTTTCACCGTCGTGAATGCCGTTCTGCTGAATCCATTGCCCGTGAAGGATTCGTCGCGGCTTGTGGAACTCGATACCATCGACTCGAAGACAGCAATCGGTGCCCCGAATGCCGTGAAACTTGCCATGTCCTACCCGAACTTCCGCGATTATCGGGACAAGAGTACGGTCTTTTCCGGGCTCTCCGTTTCCGCGTTCACAAACTTCACGCTAAGCGGCGAAGGTACCCCCAAACAGATTAGCGGCATGATCGTCAGCGCGAATTATTTCGATGTGCTGGGAGTCAAGCCGGTCATAGGCCGCACATTCTATCCGGATGAAGATCAGAGGCCGGGCGCGAACAATATCGCTGTTCTAAGTTATTCGTTGTGGGCCAAACAATTCGGCTCCGATCCCGGAATCATCGGCAAGACGCTGACGCTGAATTCTTACGCTTATACGGTGGTGGGAGTTGCCGCGCGGAACTTCAAAGGCACGATCAATCTGGCGCCGCCCGATGAAATTTGGGTTCCCGTGAGCATGTACAAGCAGGCGACGAGTGGAGAGTTTGCGACCGACTTCGACGATCGCCGCGCCCTATTTGCCGCGGTGTTCGGCCGCCTCAAACCGGGCGTCACCATGGCGCAGGCGGAAGCCTCGCTCAAGCCACTTGCATCAGCTCTCGAGAAAGAGTATCCGGTCGACAACGCAGGCCGCAGCGTTGCCTTGACGCTCCTGTCGGACACGGCAGCCGGCGGCGCCAATGCTCATGATCAGTTTGCGCTGGCGGGGACGCTGATCATGGGCGTGGTTGGCCTAGTGCTGCTGATTGCGTGCGTCAACCTGGCCAATTTGCTTCTTGCACAGGCTGCAAAGCGGGATCGCGAAATGAGTGTGCGCGCGGCGCTCGGAGCAAGCTCTTCGCGACTGCTGCGCCAAATGCTAACGGAAAGTGTGACGCTGTCGATGCTCGGCGGCGCCGCTGGTTTGATCATCGCTTATTGGGGACGCGCTCTCTTATGGTCTTTCCGTCCGCCCTTCCTCGACCAGGATTCGATCAATCTTTCGTTCAATACGAACGTGCTGCTCTTCACTCTGGGAATTTCCGTATTGACCGGCCTGCTTTTCGGCATCGCCCCGGCGCTCAAGGTGGCGCGAATCGATTTGGCGGAAACTTTGAAGGTGGGCGGCCGCGGCTCGAGTTTGGGATTTCTGCGAAATCGTTTTCGCAGCTTGTTGATCGTCGGCGAGCTGGCTTTGGCGCTTATCGCGCTGGTTGGCGCGGGACTGTTCGTCCGCAGTATGCAAGAGGCTCAAAAACTAAGTCCGGGGTTTGAGTCGAAGAATCTTTTCGTGTTTAATTTTGATCTGGGCGCTCAGCAGTACACTCAAAATCGCGGCGAGCAGTTCTATCGCGATGCAGTCGAACGCACCCAAAACGTTCCCGGTGTGGCGCGCGCGACTGTGGCGTCAAACGCTCCATTTGGCGGAGGCTTCGCCCGCACGGTCTTCCCGGAAGGTGAGCAACAGGTTCCCGGGCATCGTGGAATGTTGATCACCGTGGATGCCGTGCTGCCAGGATTTTTTAACACGCTGCGAATTCCCATGTTCTCCGGGCGCGATTTCAACGACACCGATCAGCCAAACACTGTCCCCGTGGCGGTCATCAACTCCGCCATGGCGAAACACTTTTGGCCAAACGAAAATGCGATTGGGAAGCGATTCACATTTTTCGGGGACCAAAAGCTCATTCAGGTCGTCGGCGTGGTGGCAAACACGACGCAGTTCGCGATTGGCGAAGTCCCCCAGCCAGAAGTCTATCTGCCGCTCGCGCAGTATTACACTCCGCAAGCCACGCTTCAGGTTCGCACGGCCAATGATCCGCGAACCGTGCTCGCATCCGTCCGCGAACAAGTACAGAATCTCGACAAAAACCTTGCCATCACGGGTGTATTCACCATTGGCGAACTGCTTAGTCAGGGATTGTGGGCGCCCCGCATGGCAGCAGCACTACTAAGTATTTTCGGTTTAGTGGCACTGATCCTTGCAGCAATTGGGATTTATGGCGTGATGGCCTACTCGATTGCACAGCGCACACGCGAAGTGGGAATTCGCATGGCGCTGGGCGCACAGCCAGGCGACGTATTGAGGTTGGTCATTGGGCAAGGCATGTTGCTCGCCGGGGCAGGAGTGGTGGTTGGTTTAATCGCCGCGTTCGGCGTGGCGCGACTATTCGTGAGTCTTCTTTTCGGCGTCAGCCCCGCGGACCCGTTGACTTTTGTGACCGTTGCGGCAGTTCTTTCTGCTTCCGCGCTTGCCGCCTGCTATTTTCCTGCCCGCCGAGCCATGCGCGTTGATCCTATCGTTGCCCTCCGATACGAATAGAATAAACGGTATTGACTTATGATATATAAGGCTGCCAGCATAACCGGCGCACCAAGCTTTTTGAATCGCCGCTTCGCTGACCTAAGGTACAAATGGGGAGCTTTTGGCAGGATTTGCAGTATGGCGGCCGCTTATTTCTTAAGAGCCCGGCCTTCACCCTTATCGCCGTTGCCACTCTGGCGCTCGGCATCGGCGCCAACACCGCGATTTTTGGCATTGTAAACGCCGTAGTCCTTCGGCCGCTGCCTTACCCGAACCAGCAGCAACTGGTCAACGTGTGGGAGACGGACAGCAATCGAAAGATCAAGCACGGAAGCGTTCCGCCGGGCGATTTTTTCGACTGGCGCGCGCAAAACCAGGTCTTTCAGGGGATTAGCGCATTTCAGTTTGATGTCTTCAACCTCACAGGAGCAGGCGAGCCGGAACAAGTTTGGGGTGGCCGCGTTTCCGCCAACTTTTTCGATTTGCTCGGCGTCAGACCCTTGGTGGGGCGGACGTTCCGTCCGGACGAGGAGCAGCCCGGGCATGACCGCGTCGTAATTATCAGCCACGCAATCTGGGCGAGGCACTTCGCCGCTGACCCGAACGTAGTGGGTCATAGTGTAACGATCGACGACAATCCGTACACCGTAATTGGGGTGCTCCCAGCTGACTTCAACCTCCTAGGTCTGAGCCGTCAATTCGAGGTGTGGGTTCCGCTCGCGCTTTCGCCCAGCGATATACGCCGAGACAATCCTTCGCTGATTGTTTTTGCGCGACTAAAACCCGATGCCACTATCGCGCGCGCTAACTTGGATATGGACGACATTTCCCACCGCTTGTCGATGGAATACCCGGCCACGAATCAGGGCGTAGGCACGTCGGTAGTTTCCATGCAAGAGCTCATGAGCCGCGGCTTCGGAAATCCCCTGCTTCTGCTGCTTGCCTCCGTTGGTTTGGTCTTGCTGATTGCCTGC
>DASYYR010000100.1:0-22771 GCA_035933575.1 Candidatus Acidiferrales bacterium
CGCCCGAAACTGCACTTTCGGGTTGTTCTTCGACAACACTTTCGTGATCGCCGCTGTCAGCGTCGTCTTGCCGTGGTCGATGTGACCGATCGTCCCGATATTCAGGTGCGGCTTGCTGCGCTCAAATTTTTCCTTCGCCATGTGTCGCTCTGCTCCTCAGCGTGTACTTGTTCGTTCGTCAGTTAAAAAACTTCGGGTACTCGGCCTTCATAAAATTCGCGGGCTCGGGCGAATTCAACCGCTCCATCATTTGCCGCAGATGCTGACGGGTGGCCTGCGAATCGGCTGCATGGCCCGCCTTCAGCCTCCGGATAAACTCTTTCGCGTTTCGCTCGAACCAGAACTTGTCCCAGAATTCGTCCACCGCTACCTCGCGACCTTGCCTGTGGCTTTCGAAACCACTTCCTCGGAAACGGCTGCCGGGGTCTGCGCGTAATGCGAAAAGTGCATTGTAAAACTGCCGCGGCCCTGCGTGCGGCTGCGCAAATCCGTGGCGTAGCCGAACATTTCCGAGAGCGGCACTTCCGCGCGAATCACCGTGCTCGCTGCGCGATTTTCCGTGCCCTGCACATGCGCGCGGCGCGAATTCAAATCGCCGAACACCTGGCTCATGTATTCCTCGGGCACGACGACCTCGACTTTCATGATCGGCTCGAGCAGCTTCGGATGGGCGCGGCCGCAGGCTTCCTTGAACGCCATCGAGCCTGCAATCTTGAACGCCATTTCCGAGCTGTCGACTTCGTGGTAGCTGCCATCGTCGACGACCACCGCAATGTCCACCATTTCGTAGCCCGCAAGGATGCCGTTTTCCATGGCTTCCTTAATGCCTTCTTCGATCGGAGCGATGTATTCTTTCGGAATCGCCGCGCCGACGATCTTGTCGATAAAGAGCAAACGATGCTCTTTGTCGAAGCGCCATTTCCCGCCCTTGCCCGCGACTTGCTTGGACAACTCATCGAGCTCGTCGGTCGAAAGCTCGCGCATGTCTTCATGGCTCGCGTTCGGCAGCGGATGAACCGTCAATTTCACGTGGCCGTATTGGCCGCGGCCGCCCGTCTGGCGAATGTAACGCCCCTCGGCGGGCGCTGACTTCACAATGGTTTCGCGGTAGGCGACTTGCGGCCGGCCCACATTGGCCTGCACGCTGAATTCGCGCATCATGCGGTCAACAATGATTTCCAAATGCAATTCGCCCATGCCGGAGATGAGCGTCTGGCCCGTGTCCGGCTCGGTATGCACGCGGAAAGTCGGATCTTCCTGCGCCAGCCGCGCCAGGGCGTTGCCCATTTTCTCCTGATCAGCCTTGGTCTTCGGCTCAATCGCTACGGAAATGACGGGCGCAGGAAATTCAATGGCTTCGAGAACAATGGGCTTATCTTCGTCGCACAAAGTGTCTCCAGTGGAGACATTCTTCAGGCCGACGCACGCGGCGATGTCGCCCGCGTCAATGGCTTCAATTTCCTCGCGCTTGTTCGCATGCATGCGCAGCAAACGGCCAATACGCTCGCGTGATTTCTTCGTCGCGTTGTAAACCGTCGCGCCCGTTTTGCAAACGCCCGAATAAACGCGGATATAAGTCAGATGGCCGACGTACGGGTCCGACATGATTTTGAATGCCAGCGCGGCGAAGGGCTGATCGTCCGCGGGACGCCGCAATTCCGGCTCGTCCGTGTCCGGCGAAATGCCTTCCACCGGCGCAACGTCTGCCGGAGACGGCAGGAAATCAACGATGGCGTCGAGAAGCGGCTGCACGCCTTTGTTCTTGAAGGCAGATCCAGCAAGCACGGGAACGAGCTTCAAAGCCAGCGTCGAGCGGCGAACGGACGCGCGCAACTCCGCTGGTTCGAGCTTATGCTCGGCAAGATACTTGGTGAGCACGGCGTCGTCGTGTTCGGCGATATACTCGACGACCTTTTCGCGATGCTCTTTGTAAAATTCAGGGCTGACTGCCGAGGATTTAATGGCCGCGGCAACATCCGGGCGCGATTTCTGAAACTCCGGATCCCAGAGCTGATCAAGCGAAATATATTCGAATTCAGCGCCAAGCGATTCATCCTTCCAGACAATCGCGCGCTCCTCGATGAAATCAATCACGCCGATGAAAGTGTCTTCCTTGCCGAGGGGAAACTGGAGGGGGACGGGGTGGGCCGAAAGCCTCTGGCGCATCGTGCGGATCACATGATCGAAATCCGCGCCGACGCGGTCCATTTTATTGACGAACGCAATGCGCGGGACGCGGTACTTGTCCGCCTGACGCCATACCGTTTCCGTCTGCGGCTGCACGCCGGCGACCGAATCAAAAATCGCCACCGCACCATCGAGCACGCGCAGCGAGCGCTCGACTTCAACCGTGAAATCCACGTGCCCAGGCGTGTCAATAATGTTGATCCGATAGTCAGTGCCAAAACGTTTCCACGAAGCCGTGGTCGCGGCGGAAGTGATGGTGATGCCGCGCTCGCGCTCCTGCTCCATCCAGTCCATGGTGGCCGTGCCTTCATCGACGCTGCCCAGCTTGTAGGTCACGCCCGTATAAAAAAGGATGCGTTCGGTCGAAGTGGTCTTTCCGGCATCAATGTGCGCCATGATCCCGAGGTTGCGCATGCGGTCGAGTTGGAATTGGCGTGCCATGAAATATTTGTTTACCAGCGATAATGTGCAAAGGCCTTGTTGGCCTCGGCCATGCGGTGCACGTCCTCCTTCTTCTTTACTGCTCCACCCTTGCCGCTCGCCGCATCCATCAATTCGTCGGTCAACTTGTCGGTCATGTTCTTGCCTGCCCGCTGGCGGGCGTACAAAATCACCCAGTGAATCGCGAGCGATTGCCGCCGGAACTGATTCACCTCGACGGGCACCTGATAGTTCGCGCCGCCGACGCGACGCGACTTCACTTCGAGCAGCGGCTTGACGTTCTCGATGGCCTTCTTGAAGACCGTCAGGGCGTCGCCGCCTTCGGCCTTTTGCGCGATGTTTTCCATGGCTTGATAGAAAATCGCCTGGGCCGTGGCGCGTTTGCCGTCATACATCATGCTCGAAATGAACTTCTGTATCAGATCGCTTCCGTAGACGGCGTCTCCGGCAATCTTCCGACGAGCTACGAATCCCTTGCGTGGCATTCCGCGATTCTCCTACTTTTGTGCGGCCTTGGGCCGTTTCGCGCCGTATTTCGAGCGCGCTTGCTTGCGGTTCTCGACGCCGGCGGCATCGAGCGTCCCGCGAATAACGTGATAACGAACTCCCGGCAAATCCTTCACGCGGCCGCCGCGCACCAGCACAATCGAGTGCTCCTGCAAATTGTGGCCGATGCCCGGAATGTACGTGGTCACTTCGGCGGAATTCGTCAGACGCGCGCGAGCCACCTTGCGCAGCGCTGAGTTCGGCTTCTTCGGCGTTTGCGTGTAGACCCTCACACAAACTCCGCGTTTCTCAGGACAGCCCTCGAGCGCGGGTGACTTCGTCTTCGTCCGCAACTTCTCGCGGCCTTGTCGAACCAGTTGCGCAAACGTCGGCACTCTTCTCCTCCGAACGTAACCCGAGTTTCGTTTTGCTGCCGAGCGGCGAGGCTCAACAGACGGTGGTAGAACAGAAAGGGCCGGTTAAAACCCGAAGGAACCGGCTAAAGATGCTCTGCGCGGGCGTGCTCGTGAAGACGAGAACACATCCACTTCTAAAGCGAAGAGCCTGCAAGTACGGCTTTGCGGGGCTGGCGCCCCATTTCGGCCGCTCTCCCAAACCCCATTCCTTCGTTCTATGTTCCGGGGCTGGAGAAGTACCCTTTCAGCACACTAACGAAAACAATTCCACCCACAAACTGGCGAGTATATGGAAACAGACGTTATGTGTCAACCCCTAATGCGGTTAAAGATTTGGCGTACATTTTGCGCGACCAGATTCCGAGAATGCCGGGACGCCGACCGGAGCGAAAAATCACCTGTCGCCCAGCTATTGTCCAGCTCGATCGGAACGATAATCTTGCCCTGACCTCATGTAACCGACGCGTTATCTTTGTGTTATGGCTAGAACATAGGGCAATTCGAAGTTGCAGGCGCGCGGCCGGAATTTGCCAAGATACACTCCGTGCGCAGGCTCCCGTGATTTTGCCTCGGAGGGAACAGAAGCTTCGCGTCGGTCAATTCCGACCCCACGCAAGGCCTTGATATGCGACCTATTGTGATGCAAATTCTTCTGGAAACTTTCGCGCACCCGATGCTTTACCAACTGATAAAAGCTCACTAGACTGCACCAAGCTGAGATGAGAATCCGTTTGCATCGCGTTCCCGCCGCATCATTGACGAAAATTTCGTTCGCCGCGATTTGTCTCGTCGCGGGCATCACGTTAATTTTAGCGGCGCCGCGAACGTCGCATGCGCAAACGGCCGCAATGCAAAAATCACCTGCCGCAATTCCGGGCGCAAAAGCAGCGGCTCCGTTTGTTATCGAACTATATTCCACGAAAGTGCGATTCGAAACCGACGGCACGGGCGAGCGCATCCAGGAAATGCGCGTTAAAGCGATGGACGACGCGGGCATCAAACAGCTGCACACGCTTACCTTCAACTACAACTCCGCGCGCGAAACATTCGCGCTGGTCCATTTGCGTATCGAAAAGCCGGACGGCAGCGTGACCGAATCAAACGCGGATGCCATCGCGAAGATGATCGACGATCAGCCGGCGCCAGCCGTAAAGGACGCTCCGAATTTCAAAGAGATCCGCGAAGTGCACGTCACGGTCCCGCCCATTGCGATTGGCGATACGCTTAGCTATGAGGCGGACACGAAAATCATAAAGCCCTCCGCGCCGGGCGAGTTTTGGTATTCGCAAAACTTCCTCTCAAACACGCGGGCGCACGATGAAGAGCTGCAGATTGACTTGCCGGCGGACCGCGCGGTTCACCTGAAAACGGCGACGCAATTTCCACCTACGGTGACGACAAGCGGCGCGCGGAAGCTTTATACCTGGAAGCGCACGGATGCGGAGCCCGCTCCGGCAAAAACTTCTGCGGATGAGGACGCTCAAGGAAAAAGCAAGCCGCCCGACGTCATTTTGACAAGTTTTGCGAATTGGGAAGCTGCGGGAAAATGGCTCGCTTCCGTCGAAGCTCCGGCTTCAGAACCCGCGTCTGCCATCGCAGCCAAGACACAAGAGCTCACCGCAGGAAAGAAAACCGACGCGGAAAAAATCGAAGCTCTTTACGACTTCGTCGCCAAGCAAATTCGCCTTGTCAGCATCCCGTTCGAGCAACTGGATTTCGCGTCGCGTGATGCTGCGACAACTTTGTCCGCCGGTTACGGCGACGAACTCGATAAATGCGCGCTGCTCGCGGCATTGGTGAACGCGGCCGGATTTCACAGCGATGTCGCGCTGCTTTCCTCCGGCGCAAAGCTCGACGTGGATTTACCTTGGCCCAGCGCTCTGAATCGCGCAATTCTCGCCGTCACGGCTGGAAAAGACGTTTTGTGGATGGATCCTTTGTCCGATGTCCTTCCATTTCGGATGCTACTGCCGAATCTGCGCGGCAAACAAGCGCTGATTGCTTCCGCAGCCGCTGCGCCGCATTTCGCCGAGACGCCGGAGGCTCTTCCCTTCCAGTCAAAACAGGCCGTGGAAATTACCGGACGCGTAAGTTCGCTCGGCAGGTTGGTCGCGCGCATACGCTACACTCTGCGCGGCGACAACGAAGTCGCGCTGCGTATGGCGTTCCACCGCGCACCGGAGGCGCAATGGAAACAGGTGACGCAAACGATGGCGACGCTCGATGGCCTGCAAGGTGAAGTGACCGACGCAAAACCGAGCGACCCCACGGCGACGCACGATCCATTCACGCTCGATTTCATTTTGGTCAACGAAAATTTCCTGGACTGGTCGCAGGCGAAGACGCTGCTTGCGCTTCCCTTACCCACGTTTGGCATGCCCGATCCCCCGGAAAATTCCGCGCAGCCAGTTCAGCTCGGAAATCCGCTGGATGTGACGGCGGAACTGACGCTGACTCTGCCTGTGAACGACACGGCGCAAATGCCCGTGGGCGCCGGCGTCACGCGCGATTATGCCGTGTATCGCTCCAGCTACAGCACGCAGGAGCACGTGGTCACCGCGGAACGCACTCTGCGTTTTCTCGAACGCGAAGTGCCGGCATCGCGGCGCGCCGATTATCTGGCCTTCACGCGCGCGATTGAAAGCGACGAGAGCCAGACTGTCACGGTCGCGAATATTATTCCGGGCGTTCCCGAGGACGCCACTGCCAGCGAGTTGATGGAATCGGGAACTGGAGCGCTCAAAAACGGAAACAACGCGAAGGCCCTGCAATTGTTCCAGGCGGCGGCGGAAATCAATCCACAGCAAAAGAATGTCTGGCGCGCCCTTGGGCTGGCGCAGCTTGGACTTGGAAAATATGCAGACGCGGCAACGGCATTTCAAAAGCAATTGGCCGCGAATCCGGCGGACGATACGGCGAATAATTTGCTCGGCATCGCGCTCTACGATCAAAAGAAATACGTAGACGCCGCAGCGGCATTCCAGAAGCAGATCGCGCTCAAGCCGCTCGATCCAAATGCCTACGCGTATTTGGGCGCGGTTTATATCGACCAAAAACAATTCGACGCGGCGCTCAAACAACTCGAAAAGGCCGTCGTGCTCGATCCGGACAACTCAGCGGTTCGACTTCGCCTCGCGCAAGCATATCTCGGCATCGGTAAAACAGATGCCGCGCTGGCTGCGTTCGACAAAGCGGCCAGCCTTTCCCCTTCGCCGTTAATCTGGAACCAGATAGCGTACGACCTCGCCGAGCACAATGTCGCGCTGGACCGCGCCGAACATTATGCGAATCTGACAGTCGATTCCACGGAAACGCTCGTGAGCAGTGTGAATCTCCGCCGCATCACCAATGACGTAGTCACCGCCACGGCAGCGCTTCCCGCCTTCTGGGACACGCTTGGATGGGTGCGCTTCCAGCAGGCGCGAATGAAAGACGCGGAATCGCTGATTGCCGCGGCGTGGCTGCTCGATCAAAGAGGCGACGAAGGCTATCATCTCGCGCGAATTTACGAAAAGCGCGGCGACAGGGAACTTGCCATTCGCACTTATACGCTTGCGCTGGCCGCAGGTGGTGCGACCGACGACACGCGAGCGCGGCTTACAAAATTGCTTGGTGGCGACGCTGGAATTGACGCGCGCGTGAAGCGAGCGGGCGCCGAACTCCTTCGCATGCGCACGGTCTCGGTAAGCAAGACTGCTGCGGCTACCGGCAAGGCGGCGTTTCTCGTCTTACTCGAAACCACGCCAAGTGGGCCGCGGGTGCGCGAAGCGAGATTCCTCGGCGGAGATGAAAAGCTTTCCGCGTTAACGGAACAGCTTCGCGCCGTGAAATTTCCGGCTATTTTGCCGCCGCAAACGAAGGCGCGAATCGTTTTGCGCGGCGTCCTCGGCTGCACAACAAAAACGGCGACGTGCAATTTCGTCTTTGACCGCCCTCGCGACCTTCTCCAGCGCTAGTCGAAACATCCAATCCTCTGAAACTTTCGCGTCCATAGTTTCTCTTTTGCAGATAAGTACGAGATTTGGCAGTAGATCCGTTTCCGATTTCCGCGTTACTTCAGGCACTGGCCACCCAAGCAGACAGCCCGACGAGAACGCTCACCTCTTGCGCATCCAGACGCCCCACGTGATCGGCCCGGCTACCTTATTAGTAATCTGACGGCCCGCCAACTTGAGGGCCAACTTTATTTGACCGTGATGGTAGCCCTCGTGCCAGAGCATGTGCTGGAGCAAGAGGATCGGGTGATCGTAGTGAAGGTTCATGTCCCGGGCTGCTTCTACCCTGTTCTTTACCGCGTCTCGCACTGCCTTGGCGCTCTCGTTCAGCATCTGCGCGATGCAATCACGGTCACGCTCGGCCACCCACTCTTCCTCGGGGACGTTTTTGGCGAACTCCGGAGCGTCCTCGAAGACAAATACGAGTCGTACATAGTGGATGTGTGTGAAGAGCTCCGCGACGCTTGGACTGCCCTCCATCGCCCTGACCTCCAGGCCGCCCTCCGGGAGGGCGCGGAGTAGGTTGAGCAGGATGGTGTTGTTCCGATCCCAGGAATCCAGCAGAGCCTCAAGCAGGCATTGGTTTGGTGCATCCGGCATATCCACACCGATTCGGTTTTGATTACACGCTGTGTCTTTGGTCAGGCTACCGAGTGAGATTCTATACTAATTGTGGATGGGGTCTAAGTCCTGACAAGTCGGATAATTCTAAACTACCCATCACCCAAAAATGTAGCCACAAAATGCTCTAAGCCACTGTGTGTTAACATTGACGATTCTCGCGCCGCGAAGGGAACCGCACCGAGACATGCCGAAAGTGGGGTTTGTCAGCCTGGGATGCCCGAAGAACCTCGTCGATAGCGAGGTGATGATGGGGATTCTCGCGCGCTCGGGCTACGAAATCACGCCGCGCGCGGATGACGCGGACGTGCTGGTCGTCAACACGTGCAGCTTCATCGAGCCGGCGCGAAAAGAATCCGTCGATGCGATTCTCGAGATGGCCGAGCACAAGAAATTCGGCCGCGCGCAAAAATTAATCGTCGCCGGATGCCTGGTCGAGCGCTTTCGCAACGAAATCCGCGAACAGATCCCCGAAGTCGACGCTGTCATCGGAACCGGCGAAGTCGAAAAAATCTTACAGGCATGCGAAGGCGAGCTGCGAAACTTGCCTGCTGAATCGCCGACGTTTCTTTACCACGATTTGACGCCGCGAGTCCTTGCGACCGCGCGCCACACCGCCTACATCAAGATCAACGAGGGATGCGACCATCCGTGCGCGTTCTGCATAATTCCGCAACTGCGCGGACGCTTCCGCAGCCGCCGGTTCGAATCCGTCGTGCGCGAAGCGGCGAATCTGGCCGCGTCAGGCGTACGCGAAATCAATTTGATCGGGCAGGACACAACTTTCTACGGCGAAGATTTGGGCATGCGCGATGGGCTAGCGCTGCTCCTCGCGCGTCTGGCGGAGATTGAAGAGCTACGCTGGGTTCGCTTCCTCTATTGCTATCCCAATCGCATCACCACGAAGCTGCTTGAAACAATCGCGCAGCACGAACGGCTGGTGAAGTATCTCGACATTCCTTTGCAACATGCCAGCCGCAGCGTGCTGGCGCGCATGAAGCGCGGTTCGCATGCGGACGCGTTTCTGAAAATGCTCGAACGCATTCGGCGCACAATTCCCGGCGTGTCGCTGCGCACGTCTTTCATCGTTGGCTTCCCCGGCGAAACGGAAGAGGATTTTCGCGTGCTGTGCGATTTCGTGCGCGCGGCGGAGTTCGACTGGATGGGCGTGTTCGCGTATTCGGATGAAGAGACGGCGAAAAGCTACGCATGCGACGGAAAAGTCGACGCTGAGACGATTGCGCGGCGGCGTGACACGTTGATGGCGATTCAACAGAAAGTGTCGCGACGGAATTTGCACGCAAAAGTCGGCAAAACTTTCACCGCCATGCTCGAAGGGCCGTCGAAGGACACGGACATCGTGTGGGAGGCGCGTCTCGAAGGCATGGCGCCGGAAATCGACGGCAAAGTTTTTATCACGGAAATCGCGGGCGTGTCGAACGCGGCGCAGTTGCCGCCGCCAGGAACCATGGCGCGTGTCGAAATCACCGAAGCGCGCGACTACGATTTAATTGGGCGCGCGGTCGAAATTATTTCGACGGACGCCGCAATTCCGCAAGACGCGCAAATTCTCGCGCAGCCATTCCCAATCCTCGCGTAGGTGTTTCAAGCCCTCCCGTGTGAAGCCGACTTTACAACGCCCATGAACGGCGTGTTAGTCTAGGCCGACACCCATGGAATGGCACTGCCCCATTTGCCGGAAGGCAACCGATTCGACCAAGGAAAGCGATTTCCCTTTTTGCAGCGAGCGCTGCCGCTTGACCGACCTCGGCAACTGGGCCAGCGAGAAATACAAAGTGTCCGAGCCGGCCACCGACGAATCGCTGTCCGAATCGCACGAGACATCTCCACACCAAGCAACTTCGCACGAAGCACCGCAGCGCGATGAACACGAAAACTGACGCCGCTCCCGCCGCGCCTCCGCGAAGACCGCGCCTGTCTTTATTTTTTGCAACGGCGGGCGGCGTAGGCTACCTCCCGAAAGCGCCGGGGACATGGGGCTCACTCGTCGGCGTGCTCATATACTGGCTGCTCTGCCGGATCCCGACCAGATTGACTTCCACAATGGATGTCGGCAAGGTGACAGCAATCTTGCCTGGAGGAGCCGCAATTCTGACCGGAGCAGCGGTTGCGTTAGTGGGCATCGTTGCCGCGACGAAGGTCGCAAAATTCTCTCGCAGGAAAGACCCGCAATTCGTAGTCATTGACGAAGTCTCCGGGCAATATTTCACCTACTTATTCGCGCTCGCACCGCTCAACTGGAAATATCTAGCTCTGGGTTTTATACTTTTTCGCGTGTTCGATATTTGGAAGCCATTTCCGGCGCGGCAAGCAGAATCGCTGCCTGGCGGCTGGGGAATTATGGCGGACGATTGGATTGCCGCCGTCTACGCCGCGATAGGAATTTGGATTGCCAGAGGTTTGGGCCTATAAAGGTGTGGGGGGATTTGCGGTTGAAAACCAACGGCATTCCGAAAATTGAAAGCGTGCAACCGTCCGCGGCGATCCCCGGCGGCGAGGTTACGATTCACGGCGCCTGTTTCGCCGACGGAAACCGCGCGCGTCCCGAAGTGCGTTTCGGCAGCACGGAAGGCAGCGTGGTGATGGCGTCGGAGAACGTGCTGGTTGCGCGCGTCCCTGATGGCGCGGACGGCGGCGTCGTGCGCGTCCACGCAGGACAAGCGGAAAGCCAACCGTTTCCGATTTCGATTGGCTCGCTCGTTGCCGACAACTTGCATCCCGTGGCGAATCCGGCCGTCGACCGCGAAGGAAACACCTATGTGACATTCAGCGGCCAGCGCGGGCAAAAAGTTCCCGTGTCGCTGTACAAAATTACGCCGAGTCGCACCGTGAAGCCGTACGTCACGCAGTTGATGAATCCCACGGGCCTCGCCATCGGTCACGACGGAGTGCTTTATGTTTCCTGTCGCAACGATGGCACCATTTATCGCGTCATGCCGGACGGGCAAACCGAGCAGTGGCTCGAAGGCATGGGAATCGCCACGGGAATCGCGTTTGACCACGCCGGAAATCTTTACGTTGGCGACCGCAGCGGAACGATTTTCAAAATCGGAGCCGACCGCGAAATTTTCGTCTTTGCGACCCTTGAGCCTTCGATGTCCGCCTACCACTTGGCATTTCATCCGAGCGGTGATTTGTACGTGACCGGCCCCACCACGTCGAGTTTCGATCGCGTCTACAGAATCACTCCCGCCGGCGAAGTGCTGGTCTTCTATCGCGGCCTGGGGCGTCCGCAAGGGATGGCATTTGATCGCGCGGGAAATTTGTATGTGGCCGCTTCGCTCGCGGGCAAACGCGGCATCGTCCGCATCGCCCCGGAGGGTGACGCGGAGATTGCGCTCAGCGGCAACAACATCGTCGGCCTCGTGCTCGAGCCCTCGCGCCGCGCGCTGGTCGCAACAATCAATTCGCTCTACACCCTCGATTGGAACGTCGAAGGTCTTCCGCTAACCTCTTAGCTGCCTGCTGAAAAAAAACGTCTGTCATTCCGAGGAGCGGTGGCGACGAGGAATCTGCATTTTCCTTGAACCCGTAATTATGCAGCGCTATCAACCAGGTCTTTGGCTTTGTACAATGTCTTAAAACTCCTCAAGTCAAAAATAAAAACCTTACGCCCCTTGCGGGTTGCGCCGCGCATCGGGTACAACATTTGCGATGGATGCGGAGATCATTGCTGTTGGTTCCGAACTTCTCACACCATATCGCCTCGATACCAATTCCCTGTTTTTGACGGCCGAACTTAACCGCCTGGGATTCCACGTGCGCCGCAAGCACGTGATCGGCGACCGCGATGACGATTTGCGCGACGTTTTCCTTCACGCGCTCGAACGCGTCGACGTGGTCGTCTCTTGCGGCGGGCTCGGGCCAACCGAGGATGACCGCACGCGCGAAATTGTCGCCGAAGCCCTCGGACGAAAGCTGAAAATGAACGATGAAATCCTTCGCAGCATTCAGGAGCGCTTTCGCAAATTCGGCCGCACGATGCCCGAAGTGAACACGCGGCAGGCCATGGTGCCGGAAGGAGCCGAGCCGCTCGCAAACACGCTGGGAACCGCGCCAGGTTTGTGGTTGGAATCGGACGGCAAGATTGTGGTGCTGCTGCCGGGCCCTCCGCGTGAACTGCAACCGATGTTTGAGCGGCAAGTGAGGTCTCGGCTGGCGCGACGCGGAGCGAACATGCGTCTTTACACCCGCGATTTGCGAATCACGGGTTTGCCGGAATCGGATGTGGATCAACGCGTGGCGTCGATTTATAAGCAGTACGCGGGAACGGAGACGACGATTCTGGCGACCTCTCCCGGAGAAATCCAACTTCATCCGCGCGTATGGTCGGAGGACGAAGCCGCGGCGACAAAACTACTCGATGAGATGGTGAAGCGTTTTGCGCTCGCTCTCGGCCAGAATCTATTTTCGACGGCGGGCGAGGCCCTCGAAGACGTCGTCGCAAAGGAATTGCAAGAGCATCGCGCCACGATTGCAGTCGCGGAAAGCTGCACGGGCGGCATGTTGGCAGCGCGCCTCACCAACGTTCCGGGAAGCTCGTCGTATTTTCGCGGCGGAGTGGTCTCTTACAGCAACGATTTGAAATCCGCGTGGGCGGATGTGCCCAGGGGAATCATCGAGGCAAAAGGCGCGGTGAGTTCCGAGGTGGCCCTGGCGATGGCGGATGGCATTCGGCGGCACACCGGTTCGACGCTAGGAGTGGGCGTCACCGGAATCGCCGGGCCCGGCGGCGGCACGCCGGAAAAACCAGTGG
Organism: Candidatus Acidiferrales bacterium; assembly: GCA_035933575.1. GTDB lineage: Bacteria > Acidobacteriota > Terriglobia > Acidiferrales > UBA7541 > DAHUXN01. The sequence continues at coordinate 12,924 of DASYYR010000100.1, forward strand.
GCCTGGTCCACATCGCGATTGCCGATGAAAAAGGGACCAAAGAGCGCGAGTTTCGCTTCCCCGGGACTCGCGATCGCATACGACACCAGGCGACGCAGGCAGCGCTCGACATCGTGCGCCGATATTTTCTCTATGCCGCGCCCGCGGCGAAGGCCTGACGCGTGCGCCTGTTCGTCGCGCTCGATGTGCCGGAAGAAACACGCCGCGCTCTGGGTGAAACAATACGGCGGTTCGAAATCGTCTGCCACGACGCGCGTTGGATGCGGGCGGAGAGCATACACGTCACGTTGAAATTTATCGGCCACGTCGAAGAAACGAAGCTACCCGCGATCAAAGACTCCCTCGCGAATGTAAAGTCGCGCGGCCCGATCGAAATCGCTTTCGGCAATTTCGGATTTTTCCCCAATGAGCGCCGTCCGCGCGTCTTCTGGCTGGGAATCGAAGCAGGGCCTGATCTCGCCGCACTCGCGGCGAACATTTCGTCAGCGCTGGAGCCAATCGGGATTCCCCGAGAGGAACGTGCGTTCAGGCCGCACTTGACCCTGGCGCGATTCAAAACAGAAAAGGGGCTCCCGAAATTGCGCGAAATCGTCGCGCCGCTGGCGCACCAAAGCTTCGGCAATACCGTTGCGTCGCAATTCCATCTTTATGAAAGTATGTTAAATCCGTCTGGCGCCGTGCATACTAAACTTGCGAGTTATAGTTTCGCTGAAAGCCCAACGCCGTGAACACGCTCTGGCTGATTCCCATTGCCGCGTATTTGCTGGGCTCGATTCCCTTCGGATATCTCATCGTAAAAATGGGCAGCGGCTCGGACGTCCGTGGCGCGGGCAGTGGAAACATCGGCGCGACAAACGTCACGCGCGTGGCGGGAAAAGCTGCGGGCCTTGCAACGCTGGCGCTGGATGCAGGCAAGGGTTATCTCGCCGTTTGGCTGGCGATGCGATGGTCGCACGGAAACATCCGCTGGATGATGGCGGCAGGCGTCGCAGTGGTTTTGGGGCACACTTTTTCATGCTGGCTGCGCTTTAGCGGCGGAAAAGGCGTGGCGACGGGACTCGGCGTGTTCCTGGCCGTTGCGTGGCAAGCAGTACTGGCGACGCTTTTGGTGTGGTTGGTCGTTGTGGCGTTTTGGAGGTACATTTCGCTGGGCTCGGTTGTGGCCGCCGCGGCATTGCCGATTTTGGTTTATTTATTTTATGCGCCCGGACACGCGCCACCACTCGCCGTTTCTTTCGGCAGCGTCGCTGTAGCCATTATCGTGATTTTCAAACATCGCGAAAACATCGCCCGCCTGATCGCAGGCACGGAAAGCCGGCTGAAACGGAAGAGTTAGTTCCAAAGGGAACATCCGAAAAAGAGCAAATGTGACAAGCTCTCCATGCGGCTCAGGAAGGGCCGTTGGGCGAGCGATTCTCGCAATTTTGCAACACACCATGGCTGAAGCAAAAAAAATCGCCATCATCGGCGCGGGAGGATGGGGCACGGCGCTCTCGATCGTGCTGGGACGCAGCCGCGCGCCGCACCGCATTGCACTCTGGGCGCGGGAGCAGGACGTCCTCGACTCTCTGCGCAAGGAGCGCAAGAATCCTTCCTTCCTCCCGGGATTTACCATACCGGCTGAAGTTGAAGTGACGGGCGAGTTGCGCGAAGCCGTGGAAGCAGCGGACATCGTCATCGGCGCAATGCCGTCAGCTCATGCGCGGGAACTCTACGTTGAGATGCTTCCTTTTTTCGGCCGCATGACCGGCTTCGTTAGCGCGACAAAAGGCCTCGAACCTAAGACGCTTCTTCGCATGACGGAAGTAATCGAGCAAGTGCTGACGCCGAAATTCTGGCCGCGCGTGGCCGTTATTTCAGGGCCGTCATTCGCCCTGGAAGTCGCCCGCGGCGATCCCACGGCAATCGTGGCCGCTTCCACGGACCGCATGCTCGCCAGCGAATTGCAGGAGCAGCTCTCCGGTCCCACGCTGCGCGTCTACACAAACGACGACGTAGTCGGTGTCGAGCTCGGCGGAGCCGTGAAAAACGTGATTGCCATTGCCGCCGGCGTTGCCGAAGGACTGGGTTTGGGTCACAACACAATCGCGGCGCTGATCACGCGCGGCCTTGCGGAAATGACGCGGCTCGGGACGGCGTTCGGCGCGCGTAAAGAAACTCTGGCGGGACTCGCTGGAATGGGCGACCTGGTGCTGACTTGCACCGGCGAACTGAGCCGCAACCGTTCCGTCGGCGTGGAACTGGGCCGCGGCAAGAAGCTCGAAGAAATCCTTGCGTCAACGCGGATGGTAGCCGAGGGCGTCGGCACCACCGCCGCAGCGCACGCGCTCGCTTTGCGGCTGGGAATTGAAATGCCCATCACCGAACAGATGTATGGCGTCCTCTACGAGGGCGGCTCGCCCCAAGACGCCATCCACGAACTGATGGAGCGCCCTCTCAAAGCCGAATAGAGCATCTCGGCGCCCTGACTGGGTCCTCCTCTCCGCGTGGCCAATCCGCCAACAGGTAGTACTTTCGGCCAGTTGTACCCCTGTGCAGGCTCGCATACGATTTTCAGGTAGACTCGTATGCCTCAAAAACCATTCAAGGCGACCGGGATGCGCCGGCTGCGTATTCTGTGGATTGTGCTCGGAGCGCTCCTGCTCACTAGCGCTCTGCCGCTATGGCTGTATCACCGCGAAGTGCTCCAGCTCAGCGAGGAAAAGCTCCAGGACACCGAGCGCTTGCAGCAATCCGAAATCACGCGCTCCGTCGCCAGCGAAATTCTGCAATTCGAATCGAACCTTAGCGAACAACTCGAAAGCCAAAGACAACTCCTCGCGCTGACAGGTTGGATCCAAAACGTCAGCGATCCCGCGCACGCGCCGCAGCTCAGCCGCATGCTCCAAAACGTCCTGCAAAACAACCACGACATTCTCTACGTAACGACAATCGGCCGCGACGCCAAGGGCGAATCGGCGGAAAGCGTGAAGAACGCTGACCGCGATCCGTTTGTGGACGCGGCGTTGAAGCGCGCATTCACGGCAAGCGTGCAGGGCGGAAATTGGGTGAGCGGCACGTTCGCTCTCGGCCAGCAAAACCGTCCCGCCATCGTGATTTCGGTTCCTCTGATGTCGGAGGGCCAATTCACGGGAATGCTGGCGGCCGTCGTGTCTCTCGATCACGTAGTGGCGCGTTTGAAAGATGCAAGCGTGCGCGACCGCACCGTCTACGTGGTGAATGGCGACGGACGAATCATCGTCCACCCGGACACGGTCAACATGGTCCCGGGGCGCGACCTCAGCTCCAACCCCGTCGTTGTGCAATTCAAGAATCTGCCCCAAGAACTGCGCGCGACCGAAACGACGCAATTTATGCTCGACGAAAACAATAAGCCCGTTGAAATGATCGGCACATACAGCACGATCCCCGAGCTGCATTGGGCCGTGATTGCGCAACGCAGTCTGGCAAAGGCCCGCGTGGATGCGGGCGTGCAGGAACTGACGACGCAAGCGATGCGCTTTGTCATTGCGGTCACTTTGATCGCGCTCCTCGTCGGATACCTTTCCGCTCTCGGCATCACGCGCCCCATTCAAGGCCTTGTCCGCTCCACGCGCGCCATCTCGCGCGCTGAATTCCACGAACGCGCGCCGGTCGAAGGCGCGGCGGAAATCAGCGAACTCGCCGAAACGTTCAACGGCATGGCCGACGACATCGAGAAGTACGTCGACCGCCTGCAAGCGGCCGCCACCGAGAATCGCGAGCTTTTCATGGGCTCGATTCGCATGCTTGCCGCCGCCATCGACGAAAAGGATCCCTACACACGAGGCCATTCGGGCCGCGTCGCAAAATATTCGCTCACCATCGCGCAGGAAATGGGCCTCGACTCCGAGGCCATGGACAAGCTGCGCATCTCCGCCCTGCTGCACGACGTGGGCAAAATCGGCGTGGACGACAACGTTTTGAAAAAGCCCGGCAAGCTCACCGAAGAGGAATTCACGCTGATGAAGCAGCATCCTGTGAAGGGCGCGAACATCATGCGTCCTGTCGCGCAACTGAAAGATATGCTCCCGGGAATCGAGCTCCACCACGAACGCATGGACGGCCAAGGTTATCCCTACGGCTTGGCTGGCGACCAGATACCCATGATGGCGCGCATCATCGCCGTCGCCGATACGTTCGACGCCATCACCACCAATCGCCCCTATCAATCCGCCATGGATCTCGAATACGCCATGGACCGCATCAATCAACTTGCCGGAACGAAATTCGATATGGACGTGGTCCACGCCATTCAGCGCGCCGTCGCTGCCGGCAAGCTCAAGCTCAGCCCCTCCGTCGTCGAAGTCGAAGTCCCCGTCTAAGACTTTCTCCGGGGTAGGCATTTCCTGCGTTAAAATCACAGCCATATAAGTATAAGACTGACCGGAGACCTTTATGGAGCGACCGCGTTTACCGATCTGGTTGGGGTGGGCTGTCTTCTCTCTATTGTTTGCCGGCACAGTCGTAAGCAGCAAGCCGCACGCCCAGTTGCCCGGCTTAACTCCTGCCAAGCTCGCAAGTTCCATGATTCGGGAAGAACAAAAGATCACAGTGAATGGGATCCCCGAGGTATGGCGACTAGAGTGGAAAACTCCTCCCAAATCCTCATGCGGCCCGGAGGACGATTCATGGGAAACTTGCCCTTGCACGGGCTTTGCGTACGGCGAAAGCGGTCAATTGGATTTAGTTCGTTCGACGAGGGGCCGTGAGGTTGAGCGGCTCGAATTGACGCCACTCTTCGGCAACGACTCCCCAAATCAGGGCGCTGCTACTCTCCAGCGGTCGGAACCTCAAGAAAAAGGTCTTCAGGAGGGAGGTTCAGATGCATATCTCGCTCGGGTTCGCGCTCGACCGTCTGTCAGGATTATGCGCTTCGGAGATTACAATCATGATGGCAACCCGACGGAGTTTTTTCTCCAAACAGGCGTGGAACCATGCGGAAAGATCTTGGGAATAGTAGTTGGAGTGACTCTAGCTCGTCGGCACCTGCACGCCTTCGGAACCACTCTTCACCCGGACAAGCCTCTCGTCATGCAAAAGAGGGAGTGGAAAGCATTACTAAAGGCCTCGGGTCCCATAACAGTTGTGGATTGGCCGTGCGGAGATCACCGCAGTGACACGGAAACCGACTTGGCGCTCAGTGCGACTAACGGACGTATTCAGGCCGTTCGCCGAGTGTTCGGGTGTACCGAAACTGGCAAGCGTGGCCATTTGCTGCGCAAGCGCGCTCTATAGGTCATACGCCATTGAGCGGCCGGCTGCGTTCCTCTGCTAGAATGAAAGTTTCCGCCAGCGCGGCGGAAGCGCCATGATCACTTTATTCGGCAAACCCGAGGAAACTGTCCTCGAACGGCTCAAGAACTCCGTCGCGAAGACGCGCACGGAGCTGTCCGCGCGCGTCGAGCAACTCCTCACAGGCGACCGTCCCGTCGATCCCGCATTGCTCGCGCAGCTTGAAGCGGCTCTCTTGAGTGCAGACATCGGCGTAGGTACAACCAAAGAAGTACTTGCCTCGCTCCGCAGACAAGTCACCGAACAGAAGCTCGCCGGTTCTGCGGCTCTTAAACTCGAATTGAAGAACCAGCTTGTGCGCATTCTCGCCGCAGCGCCCGTTCCGCGAAATGGTGACTCTCCGACGGCTCTAGCGGCTGCGCCGCGCGTGATTTTTGTCGTTGGCGTGAACGGAACTGGAAAAACCACCACCATAGGCAAGCTCGCCAACCGTTTGCGCGCCGAAGGCCGCTCCGTGATGCTCTGCGCCGCGGATACCTTTCGCGCAGCGGCCATCGAGCAACTCGAAGTGTGGGCCAAACGCTCCGGCGTCGAGTTGATAAAGCAGAAAGCCGGCTCCGACCCCGCCGCCGTCGTTTTCGACGGCCTCACCGCGGCGCACGCGAAGAATGTCGACGCCGTAATCGTCGACACCGCCGGCCGTCTCCACACGAAGTCGAATTTGATGGCCGAGCTCGAAAAAATGAAGCGCACTGCCGCGAAGCTCGTCCCCGGCGCTCCGCACGATGTGCTGCTCGTGATGGACGCGACCACCGGCCAAAATGGACTCGCGCAGGCGCGCGAATTCACCGGCCACGTCGGCGTCACGGGAATCGTGCTGACGAAGCTCGACGGCACGGCCAAAGGCGGAATCGTAATCGCCATTTCGCGCGAACTTGGCTTGCCCATCCGATTCGTCGGCACGGGCGAACAAATAGACGACTTGGTGCCCTTTGACGCGCAAACCTACGTCAACTCGCTCTTTGACTAAAAACACGCCCAACGATATGTCGCAGGTCGCTCCCATTCATCTGACCGATGAAGCGTGGATGGCCCGCGCGCTGGTGCTGGCGCATCGCGGCGCCGCGCTGGCGCATCCCAACCCGATGGTCGGCGCCGTCGTCCTGAAAAACGAACGCGTCGTGGGCGAGGGATTTCACACTTACGAAGGCCGCAAACACGCGGAAATTCTTGCTCTCGAAGAAGCCCGCGCCAATGCGCGCCGCGCCACTTTATATGTCAATCTTGAGCCTTGCTGCCACATCGGCCGCACCGGGCCTTGCACGAGAGCGATTATCGACGCAGGCATCAAGCGCGTGGTCGTGGCAATTCATGACCCCAATCCCGCTGTTGCCGGACGCGGAATCCGCGAGCTCCGTGCCGCCGGAATTTCTGTGACTGTTGGCGTGCGCGAAGACGACGCGCGCCGCTTGAACGAAGCCTTTGCGAAATGGATTCGCACAAAATTACCGCTTGTAACGTTGAAAACGGCGCTCACGCTCGACGGCCGGATCGCCGCGCGCGCGGGAAGCACCACGTGGATTACGAGCGACGCCTCGCGTGAAGAAGTTCAGCGCCTGCGTCACGAAGCGGATGCTTTGCTCACGGGAATCGGCACTGTGCTTGCCGATAATCCGCGAATGACCGACCGCACGAAGCTGTTGAGGCGAAGGCCGCTCGTTCGCGCGATTGTCGATTCGAAACTGCGCATTCCGCTGAAATCCGGTATCGTGAAGTCCGCACAAAACGACGTGCTGATTTTCACCACGCAATCGGCCGATTCGTCGAAAGCAAAGTTGCTGCGCAAGGCGGGCGTGGAGATTGTGCAAGTCCGCTCACGCGGCGGACGCGTGGATTTGCGTAAAGTGTTGCGCGAAATGGGCAAGCGCGAGATTCTCAGCGTGATACTGGAAGCAGGAAGCGAACTGAACGGCGCGGCGCTCGCGCAAGATCTGGTCGACAAAATGGTTCTGTTCTATGCTCCAAAAATCATGGGCGACGGCGGAGTCCCCATGGCGCAACTCCCGTCACAATGGTTCGAGCGTTCGCCCGCTCTTTCGCAACTTTCGTTTCGACGCTACGGCCCGGACTTCGCTGTTCAAGGATATTTTCACGATGTTTACCGGAATCATTGAGCATCTCGGCAAGATCGAAGAGCTCAAACGCAATAAAAGGGGCGGCCGCTTGAAAGTCAGCTTAGCCCGCTCAACCAGACCGGCGGACACGAGCGCACTCGCGCCTGAATTGCAGTCTGAACTGAAGATCGGCGCCAGCATTGCCGTCAACGGCTGCTGCCTCACGGTCGTCGAACTGGGAGAAGGATTTTTCGTCGCGGACTTGTCAGCAGAAACGCTGCGCCGCACCTCGCTAGGCAAGGCTGCGTCCGGCCACATCGTGAATCTCGAATTGCCCGTAAGAGCCGGCGCGCCGCTCGGCGGACATTTCGTGCAAGGCCACGTCGACGGCGCAGGCCGCGTCGAACAGTTGAAAGCCGAAGGCGAAAACTGGTGGCTCAGCGTTTGCGTGCCTGAGGATTTGCGGCGCTACGTCGCCGAAAAAGGTTCGCTCGCCGTCGACGGCATCAGTTTGACCGTCGCGCGATGGCATGACGGCATCGCCGAGTTTGCAATTATTCCGCACACATACGCGAACACAAACCTACGTGAACTTGCCGCCGGTGATTCCGTGAATCTGGAATGTGATATTTTGGCAAAATACGTCGAGAGCCTGATGAAAGGCCGCGCGGAAATCGCAGCGTCGCGATGGACCGTCGAAAGACTAATCGAGGAAGGATTTTAGCACTCTGCTTTTTGCACTGACTCGCACAATGGCTGACCGGCGAACTTACGACGTAGTCGTCATCGGCGCGGGCGTCTTTGGCGCGTGGACTGCCTATCGCCTCGCGCGCGGCTGGGGCAAAGTGTTGCTCGTCGACGCCTATGGCGCAGCCAACAGCCGCGCTACTTCCGGAGGCGAGTCTCGCATCATCCGCATGGGCTACGGCGCCGACGAAATTTATACACGCTGGTCGAAACGCGCGCTCGAACTGTGGCGAGAATTCGATGCGCAAACTGGCGCGCGCATTTTCGACCGCACCGGCGTCCTCTGGATGGCGCGCGACGCCGAACGAGTCGCGTCGGATACATTGGCGACGCTGACGAAAGTCGGCGTGCCGCACAAAAAACTCTCCCCTCTGGAAATCGAGAAACGCTTCCCGCAAATCGCTTGCGACGACCTCGACTTTGCCATCTACGAACCTGAAAGCGGCGTCCTCATGGCGCGCCGCGCCGTGCAAAAAGTCGTCGAGGAATTTCAGAAAGCGGGAGGCACATATCAAATCGCGGAAGTGGAAGCGCCCACCGGCAGCGATCGCCTCGATGCGCTCGCCACGTGGAGCGGCGAAACTCTGCGCGCTGACAACTACGTTTTCGCCTGCGGCCCGTGGCTGCCCGCGATTTTTCCCGAGATCCTCGGCCAACGCATTTTCCCGACGCGCCAGGAAGTCTATTTCTTCGGCGCGCCTCCGGGTGACAGGAGCTACGCCGCCGGTAATTTCCCCACCTGGCTCGATGTGGGAAAGGGAATTTACGGCATGCCCGATCTCGAAAACCGCGGCGTGAAAATCGCGAGCGACCGTCACGGTCCGCCGGTTGATCCCAACCGCGTCGAACGCGTCGCCGGCGAAACGCTTTCCCTCGTGCGCGATTATTTGCGCCGCCGCTTCCCCGCCCTGCGCGACGCGCCCGTCGTCGAATCCCGCGTGTGCCAGTACGAAAACACCTCGAACGGCGATTTCCTAATCGACCGCCATCCGAATTTCGAAAATGTGTGGCTCGTCGGCGGCGGCTCAGGCCACGGATTCAAACATGGCCCCGCCATCGGCGAATACGTCGCGAAGCTTGTCCTCGAAGGCGGCGAAACGGAGCAAAGATTCTCCCTCGCGACAAAGCAAACAGTCCAAAAACGCGCCGTGTACTGAATCCAAGTGACAAAGTGAACTACGCCGCATTTCTCGCCGCGCCCGGCAATTCAAAAACTGCCCTTGCGAATCCTACGCTGTGGGTCCCCCAAAAGCCGCCTTCACATGTGGCTTGAACAGGTACATCAAGATCCACGCGTCAATGGCGATCAGTATCAGGTCCCAGACAATCAGCCCCATCATCATCGGCGCCATCGCCCGCACAATTCCCAGTATTTCAAACACGACGCCGAGCAGGACAAGTAGAATTGTCAGGAGACGCGCCCACCCGCGCAGTTTCAGCAGGCCGATTCCATTCACCAGGTACAAGACCGCCAAAATCAAACACGCTATTCCTGCAAAAGCGCCCATGGCCGCCAGCGGGGCACCCAACAGAGCGTGGCCCGGCCCCGCGGCAATTTGGAATAGGAGCATGCTCGCCGCGACCAGCAGCATCAGACCCGCACCAAGAAAACTCAGCACCGCCAGAATCGTTACGCCCGTGGGACGCGCCATGTCTCACCTCCGTGAGGATGCGTTCCGCAAATTAAACTCAATTGTTCTCTGAAAGTTTTGAATCAGGGCCGCAAACTGCGCA